>DASZIR010000067.1:0-9170 GCA_035948995.1 Paraburkholderia sp.
AGAAGGAGACGAGCGATGCTTGATCTCGGCCGAACCTTTCTGCAAAGCGTGGAGCGTAGCCCGAACGCGCTGGCGCTCGTCGACGGTGAACTGACGCTCACGTATGCGCAGTGGCACCGGATTATCCTGAACCTTGCGGACGGTCTGCGCGAACTTGGTCTCGCAGACGGCGACCGTCTGCTCGTCGTGCTGCAAAACCGCTGGGAAATGGCGACGCTGCACTGGGCGTGCCAGTTCGCCGGCGTGGCGATCGTGCCGCTGAACTGGCGGGCGAAACCCGACGAGCTCGATTACTGCGTGACCGATGCGGGCGTCAAAGCCATCGTGTACGAGCCGGTTTCCGCCGAAGCCGTCACGCAAAGCGCCGCCGCGAAGGCCGTTGCGCGCATTGCGCTGGACGATGCGGCGGGCGCGTCGATTTCGTTCGATGCACTGCTGCGCGAGCGTCGGCGCGAAGGCGCAGCTGTTGCTGCGGCCACCGCGGAAGACTACTCGCTGATCCTCTACACGTCCGGCACCACGGGCAAGGCGAAGGGCGTGCCGCGCCGGCATCGCCACGAACGCGCCGCCGCGCTCGCGCACGTCGCACAGAACCTCTATCGCCACGGCGAACGCACGCTCGGCGTGATGCCGCTCTATCACACGATGGGCGTGCGCTCGCTGTTGTCGATGGCGCTCGTCGACGGGCTGTTCGTCTGCGTTCGCCGCTGGAATGCGACCCTTGCGCTCGATTCCATCTGCACGTACCGGCTGACGTGTCTGTATCTGGTGCCCACGCTCTATCACGATCTGCTCGCCGCGCCGGAGTTCGCGCGCACCGACAAAAGTTCGGTGACGAAACTTGGCTTTGCCGGCGCGCCGATGAACGACGGTCTGCTGAAGCGTCTTTCGGCTGCTTTCAAGCCGGAACTGTTCGTCAATCACTACGGCTCGTCCGAGGTCTACACGTTCAGTATCGATCAGGAGGCGACGCTCAAACCCGGCAGCGCGGGCCGCGCCGGCATCAATACGCGGCTGCGCGTCGTGAAGCTCGACGCGACGTCGCCCGACGAACTCGCGCAAACCGGCGAAGAAGGCCAGATCATCGCGGATCTGCTCGGCGACGAGTCCTTCGAGGGCTACTGGAACCGGCCCGACGCGAACGCGAAGTCGTTGCGCGACGGCTGGTATTTCACCGGCGACACCGGCTACTTCGATAACGACGGCGATCTCTTCGTGTCGGGCCGCGTCGACGACATGATCATCAGCGGCGGCGAGAACATCTCGCCGGTCGATATCGAATCGGTGTTGTCGCTGCATCCGGCGGTGGACGAAGTGGCCGTCGCTGGCGTGAAAGACGAGCGCTGGGGGCAGCGTGTCGTCGCCTTCATCAAGCGCAGCGAATACGTCGAAGCCCGGGCGCTCGATGACTTTTGCCGGACTTCCGATCTCGTCAACTTCAAGCGCCCGCGCGAATATGTGTTTGTCGACGACATTCCGAAATCGCCGGTCGGCAAGATCCTGCGCCGCAAGCTTTCCGCGGGCGAGTACGAACCGGAGCACGGCGCCGCACAACCTGACAGAACCACAAAAGGAGTAACACATGACTGACCTGACTCATCGCGGCCAGACGCTGCTGCAGGAACTCGACGGCTTCTCGATCGAAATCGACGCCGCGCGCGAACGCGCCGACATCATCCTGCACCGCCCGCCGTTCAACGTGATCTCGATGCATGCACGCGACCAGCTGCGCGCCGCATTCGAAGCACTCGACGAGGACGACCACGTCCGCGTGATCGTGCTGCGTGCGAAAGGCGAGCACTTTTCGAGCGGTGGCGACATCAAGGGCTTTCTCGAAGCGTCGCCGGAACACGTGTCGAAGCTGGCGTGGAATGTCGCCGCGCCCGCACGGTGCTCGAAGCCGGTGATCGCGGCCAATCGCGGCTTCTGCTTCGGCGTCGGTTTCGAACTGTCGCTCGCCTGTGATTTCCGCATCGCGACCGACACCAGCTTCTACGCACTGCCGGAACAGAAGCTCGGCCAGATTCCGGGTTCGGGCGGCTCGGCGCGTCTGCAGAAGATGGTCGGCGTCGGCCGCACGAAGGACATCGTGATGCGCTCGCGCCGCATTCCGGGCAAGCAGGCGTATGACTGGGGCATCGTGGTCGACTGCGTGCCCGATGCGGAGCTCGAAGCCGCGACCGATGCACTCGTCGACGAGTTGCGCGCCTTCTCGCCGCTCGCGCAGCGTACTGCGAAGAAGCTGCTGAACGACACCGAAGACGCGCCGCTTTCGATCGCGATCGAACTGGAAGGACATTGCTATAGCCGGCTGCGCAGTTCGGACGATTTCCGTGAAGGCGTCGAAGCGTTTCATGGCAAACGCAAGCCCGTGTTTCGCGGTAGCTGATAGCAGCGCATAGATCGAGCATTTCAGGAGACAGGCATGGAGCGGGTAAGCGCGCGTTTCGATTATGTGATCGTCGGCGGAGGGTCGGCAGGATGCGTGCTCGCGCATCGGCTGTCGGCCGTGCCGTCGGTGAGCGTCGCATTGATCGAGGCGGGCGCGGATACGCCGCCGGGCGCGGTGCCGGAGGCGATCCTCGACAGCTACCCGATGCCTGTTTTCTGCGGGGAGACCTGGATCTGGCCTGAGCTCAAGGCGAAGGCCACGCGGAAGTCGGCGGCTAAAGTCTATGAGCAGGGCCGCGTGATGGGTGGCGGTTCGAGCATCAACGTGCAGTCGGCCAATCGCGGCCTGCCGCGGGACTACGACGACTGGGCCGCGAGCGGTGCGGCAGGCTGGGCGTGGGATGACGTGCTGCCGTATTTTCGCAAGCTCGAGAGCGACGTCGACTTTCCATATGGTCCGCTGCACGGCGCGGATGGGCCGGTGCCGATCCGCCGCATCATGCCGCAGCAGTGGCCGCCGTTTTGCAACGCGTTCGCCCACGGATTGCGCAGCAACGGCTTCGCGGCGTTGCAGGACCAGAACGCGCAGTTCGACGACGGCTATTTTCCGGGCGCGTTTTCGAATCGCGACGACCGGCGCGTATCGACCGCGGTCGCCTATCTCGATGCAGAAACACGCAAGCGGCCGAACCTGCATATCTTTTCGAACCTGCGCGTCGAGCGCATCGTGATGGAAGGGGTGGCCGCACGCGGCGTGCTTGCCGTTTCGCCGAACGGCGAGCGACTGCGCTTCAAGGCGCGGGAGACGATCGTGTGCGCCGGCGCGTTGCAGTCGCCGGCACTGCTGATGCGCGCGGGCGTGGGCGACGCGAGCGAACTGCGCGCACTCGGCATCGAGTGTGTGCTCGATCTGCCGGGCGTCGGGCGGAATCTGCAGGACCATCCGACGCTGACGTTCTGCCATTTTCTCGAGCCGCGCTTTCGTATGCCGCTCGCGCGGCGCCGCGCCAGCATGACGGCAGCGCGATTCACGTCGGGCGTCGCGGATTGCGAGGCGTCCGATCTGTACCTGTCGAGCGCGACGCGCGCCGCGTGGCATGCACTCGGTAGCCGGCTTGGCCTGTTTTTCCTGTGGTGCAACCGTCCGTATTCGCGCGGCCGCGTGCAGCTCGTTTCGAGCGATCCGGTCGCCGCACCGCAGGTCGATCTAAATCTGCTCGACGACGAACGCGATGTCGCGCGGCTCGCCGCGGGCGTGCGCATGTTGGCGCGTGTGGTCGCGGCCTCGGGCCTGAGCGAGGATCAGCGCGACTTTTTCCCCGCCGCTTTTTCGCCGCGCGTGAAGGCGTTGAGCCGCGTGAGTAAAGCCTATGCGGTGATCACGTCGCTGCTGGGGCTGCTGCTCGATACACCCGCACCGATGCGTCGGGCGTTGATCGAACGCTTCTTCACGCGCGGCGTGCAGATGTCGTCGGTACTCACAAACGAGCGCGCATTGAACGACTTCATTCGCACGAACGTGTTCGGCGTCTGGCATGCGAGCGGTACTTGCCGGATGGGCGACGCGCGCAAGCGCAGCGCCGTGACGGATACCGAAGGGCGAGTGCATGGCGCGCATGTGCTACGGGTGGTCGATGCTTCGCTGATGCCGCGTCTGCCGTCAGCCAACACGAACATTCCGACCATCATGATCGCCGAGAAGATCGCCGACGCGATGCTCGGCAAGACGCAGTTTGCGGCGCAAGACCAGCGCGGTCTGGCTCGCCTGACGTCATAACGATTTTCGTCAACGCAACAAGAGCGCGCCGTGCCTTTGACGAGGCCGAAGCGCGTCGCACATCGGGTGAGTTCACATCTGGGCCAGCCCGGTATTAACTTAGGAGATGATGATGTCCGTTGCAGCGCAAAGTGGCGCCGCCGTGCCCGCAATCAACAGGCGGCAGGTGATGGGCGCAGTGGTAGCCTCGTGTCTGGGATGGGCACTCGATCTGTTCGATCTGTTCGTCCTGTTGTTCGTCGCACCGGTGGTCGGCCGGTTGTTCTTCCCCTCCGAACACGCGATGCTGTCGCTCGCCGCGGTGTATGCGTCGTTCGCCGTCACGCTGCTGATGCGGCCGCTCGGATCCGCGTTGTTCGGCTCGTATGCGGACCGGCGCGGCCGCAAGGGCGCGATGATTCTCGCGGTGGTCGGTGTCGGTCTGTCGACGGCGGCGTTCGGTTTGCTGCCGACCGTTGCACAGGTGGGCGTGATCGCGCCGGTGCTCTTTCTGCTGCTGCGTCTCGTGCAGGGCGTATTCGTCGGCGGCGTGGTGGCGTCGACGCACACGATCGGCACGGAATCCGTTGCGCTGAAGTATCGCGGCGCGGTGTCGGGGCTGATTGGCGGCGGAGGGGCAGGCCTTGGTGCGCTGCTCGCTTCGCTGACGTATCTCGCGATGTCCTCGCTGTTTCCCGGCGACCTGTTCGACGTGTGGGGCTGGCGCTGCATGTTCTTCACCGGGATCATCAGCTCGGTGCTCGGACTCTTCGTCTTCAACAGTCTCGAAGAATCGCCGCTGTGGAAGAAGCTTGCCGCGGAAAAGGCCGCGCGTGCCGCCGCCGACAAGACGCGTAATGCGCCGGTCGAGGTGGTTCGTTCGCCGATTCGCACGCTGTTCTCGCGCGACTATCGTTCGATCCTGTTCGTCAACCTGCTGCTGACGATCGGCGGCGGCAGCGGCTATTACCTGACGTCGGGTTATCTGCCGACCTTCCTCAAGGTCGTCAATCACGCACCGAATGGGACGGCTGCTGCGATCCTTATGTTGTGCAGCGTGGCCGTGGTAATCGCATCGGTCGCGGCCGGTCACCTGAGCACGTTCATCGGCCGCAAACGGACCTTCATCCTGCTCGGCGCAATCCGTCTGTTTGCATTGCCCGCACTGTTCCTGCTGTTGCCGACGGCGCAGACCATCACGATGGTCGGTGTCTACGCGGTCATCCTGAGTGCGCTCGGCAGCGCAGGTTATGCGCCGATTCTGATCTTCCTGAACGAGCGGTTTCCGACGGCGATCCGCGCGACTGGTACGGGTCTGTCGTGGAATATCGGCTTTGCGATCGGCGGGATGATGCCCACGCTCGTCTCGCTGGTCGCGAAGACGCCACTCGATCTGCCGATGACGCTTGCCGTGTTCGTCGGCGCGATCAGCGTGATATTTCTCATCGGCGCGTTCGTCGTGCCGGAGACGCTCGGCAAGCTCGACAACACGCCGGTGCGCGACCCGTACTGATCGCGCGACCGCGCGCGATAGGCAGACTTGCGTCGCGCCGTTCGCTACCCGCAGCGATGCGCTTAGCGACGCGCGCCAGCCGCCGGAAGGCCGGCGCCAGCGAAGCGGCTCACGCCTGGTTGCCGTTGGCCGGATCGGGGTCCGCGATCTCGATCCCCGTGGTGACGCGGCGGATCTGATCGGCGATGATGTCGATGAGCTCGGTCGTGGCAGGACCGATCGGCCGCTTTGGATGGCTCACGCAAACGATGTGACGCACGATGCGCGGCGCCGAGATCGGCGTCGCGCGCAGCAGGCCGTCGTCGACCTTCCGCTGCACGACCACGCGCGGCATGATCGTCGCGATGCTGCTTTGTTCGACAAATTGCACGATCGTGGTCAGCAGGTCGATCTCGAACTGCGGCTTGATCACGATGTCGGCATTCAGCAGCGCGGCGTCGAGCACGCCGCGCAGGCCGTTGCGGCGCGTCGGCAGCACGAGCTCGAGCTCCGTCAGCGCGGATGCCGTAATGGTGTCGGGCAGCGCAGGGCCGTGTTCCGCGCTCGTGACGAGCACCATCTCTTCGACTACCAGTGGAGACGTATCGAGCGACAGGCGCCCGCGGGGCCGGTTGATGATGGCCGCGTCGAGCCGGCCCGCTTCCACCGCGTCGATCAGTTGCGCGCTGAAACCATCGGCCACCGACACCTCGACATGCGGGTAGAGCGCGTTGAATAGCG
Organism: Paraburkholderia sp.; assembly: GCA_035948995.1. Taxonomy (GTDB): domain Bacteria; phylum Pseudomonadota; class Gammaproteobacteria; order Burkholderiales; family Burkholderiaceae; genus Paraburkholderia. Next base: position 6,381 of record DASZIR010000067.1, read on the forward strand.
CGAGCGATTCCGGCAGGACGCTCTGCGCTTCCGACGCCACCATCCCGAGCGAGATACGCCCGGCCACGATCACATCGTGCCGGCTGAGCTGCTCGCGCGCGTGGTCGATGTCGCGCATGATCGGCATGTAGAGGCGGTACATCTGCCGTGCGGCGTCGGTGGGGGTCATGCCATGCGGGCCGCGCTCAAAGAGCTGGCTGTTCAGTTCCATTTCAAGCTTGGAGATCTGCATGCTGAGCGCGGGCTGCACGATATTGAGCCGCTTCGCGGCCCGCGTTACGGAGCCATCTTCGAACAGCGCGATGAAATACTGAATCTGCTTTAGATCCATGAGCCGGGAGGCGAGGGAGCGATGGCCAGACATCGAGTGTAACGAAATCGCCGTGTCGAGGTCAACGGCGAACCTGATGTCATCTTGAAGGAAGCACACTGGTTCCTCGAGATGCCTGAGCTTGATGGCGCGACGCGGCATGGGCGCTCATGCTTGAGAATTTCGTTTACAACTGGTTGCGGGTTTCACTCCAGGGCGAACTGGAGGCAGTGAAGTGATATGGCGTGAGCGCGCCGGGGCGGTTCGAGTTGCGAAAAAGTCGACATTTATGTTATTTTCAGTGATAGTTTGTCAGGATTGCAGATGGAGTTGACGTGACACTTCATGGCGCCGAGCGCCATCGCCACGGTTCTCGCACGGGCGTCGATGATCAGCCGTAGTGCCGCAGATTGATCATCGTGTAAGCAAGGGTCTTGAATGCATAGTGGACCGGGCTCAGACGCTCGAAGCGAAGCGGCAGGCGCCGGAACATGTCCTCCCAGGCGAAGACCCGCTCGATGGTCCTGAATCGCTCCTCAAAAATTGCTGGATTGAACTGCAGTTTGCGGCCCCGCGGGTTTTCGGGAATGTTGGGAATCATGTCTCGGTTGAAAATCGCCTTGCGGTTGGCCCGGCAGTCGTAGACGCCGTCCAGGCTGATCGTTGAGCCTTGCAGGTTCATGCCAATAGCGCGGGCGATGTGGTTCAATCTGGGCAGCGCCTCACGCAGGAGCGGCGATTCGTTGCGGTTGCCCGGGGCAGAAACGAATGGCGGGATCACGTTGCAGCGTCGATCGCAGAAGGCAACCACCTTATCGCCTTTCAGGTGCTTGTGGCCGCTGTACCCCAGGTTGTCGCCGCCCTTCTTCGCGGGAGTGGTCGCGCCGTCGCCGTGGATGGCCGTGAGCTCAAGCAGCCCGTCCTGATGAAGCTTGCGCACCGAGCCCGCAAAAATCCTGCCGTTGCAGCCATCGGCCTGCCATCGCCAAAATGCCCGATAGATCGGATTTCAGGGCGACCTTCGGCATTCCTTTCGATCGGCAGCGCCTTCCACTGGCATCCCATGTACAGCAACTGCAGAATGTAGTTGAAGATCCTGTGCAACCCCGGCGTCGGTGCCGGACCACGCCGACCCGTACTCAGATGCGGCAAGACAAATTGCTCGAACTGCGCAAGGCTAAATTTCGTCGGAATCGTTTGCCAGCATTGGCTTCCAGCCATCAGTGCCATCCACAAATCTGGACGTTAACCGATCTGGCTCCGCCGATCAAAATCCCAAGCCTGACGCGGCTCGCAGACAAATTCAACCGCCTCATAAAACCCGCAACCAGTTGTTAACGATATCGATTCGCCCGCGTCGCGCAACGTGTTTTATGTGAGGACTTAGGGCCTGCGGGCCATCGACTTATGTAGCACTGCCGCCGTTGGCTGAGCGAGAGGAAGACGGGGAACTGAACGAGTCGCGCGTGCTGTTTCTGACAGCAGACGGGCGGCAAGCTTGCAGCTCCATGTATTCCATAATCGTATAGATAAAGCATTATTCTTCATTATAAAGGCATGTCGATCGCCGCTAGTATGCAGAGTCCTGGCTGTGCCCCCGCGTGAAACCGACAGGCGCACGGCGTCGATCCGACGCGTCACCGCGCTGGGCCGATGCGGAAGGGCTAACCAACCATTCACTGATACGCAGCGTCGTTGAACGCACAGCGAGCGTGTGAGGAGGAGACTCGAACGTGAAAATGACCTTTCGCTGGTATGGCGACACGGACCCCGTGCCGCTCGCTTACATCCGTCAGATTCCCGGCATGGTCGGGGTCGTCTCGGCCATCTATGACGTGCCTGTGGGCGAGGTGTGGCCGATCGACAGGATCCAGTCGCTGAAGGAGAAGATAGAGGCTCACGGCCTGACGCTGGAAGTGATCGAAAGCGTGCCGGTACACGAGGACATCAAGCTCGGCAAACCGACGCGCGACACGCTCATCGCCAACTACGGCCAGACGCTGCGTAACCTCGGCGCCTGCGGTGTGAAGGTGGTCTGCTACAACTTCATGCCGGTTTTCGACTGGACCCGCACCTCGCTGGAAATGCCCCTGCCCGATGGATCGACGACGCTCGCGTTCGACACGCAAGCGCTCCGCGAACTCGACATCAGCCACGGTATCCAGCTGCCCGGGTGGGACGCGAGCTATCAGCCCGAGCAGTTGAGAGCCCTGCTGCGCGACTACGAAGCGCTTGACGAAGCCGGTCTCTGGGCCAATCTCGACTACTTCCTGCGCGCGATCATTCCGGTGGCCAAAGAAGCCGGCATCAAGATGGCGATCCACCCCGACGATCCGCCACGGCCGATTTTCGGGCTGCCGCGCATCGTGAAGAATCGTGCTGACCTGCAGCGCGTGCTGGCTATCGTCGACGATCCCGCCAACGGCCTGACGCTGTGTTCGGGGTCGCTGGGCGCGGACCTGCAGAACGATATTCCGGCA
>DASZIR010000068.1:0-12756 GCA_035948995.1 Paraburkholderia sp.
CTCGCTGCTGACGACGCGCTGCACCGTGACTTCCAGCGCCATCAGTTCGATCTCGAGATTCGCAACCTTTGCAGCGAAAACCGGATCGTTCAGGAGCGGCTTGCCATTCTTCTGCTGGTTCAACGCAAAGCGCTTCAGGAACACGAGTTCACGTTTCGACTGACCGACCCGCGCGATGCCGGTGCGTTCATGGCCAAGCAGATACTTCGCATACGTCCAGCCGCGATTCTCGTCGCCGACGAGATTGTCGAGCGGCACCTTCACGTCCTCGAAGAAGACTTCGTTGACTTCATGGTCTTCATCCAGCGTGATGATGGGACGCACCGTGATGCCCGGCGTCTTCATGTCGATCAGCAGGAACGAGATGCCCTCCTGCTTCTTCGCGCCGCTATCGGTGCGCACGAGGCAGAACATCATGTCGGCGTGCTGGCCGAGCGTCGTCCAGGTCTTCTGGCCGTTCACGATGTAGTGATCGCCGACGCGTTCCGCGCGCGTGCGCAGCGAGGCCAGATCGGATCCCGAACCCGGTTCGGAATAGCCCTGGCACCACCAGTCCGTGCCATCCAGAATGCGCGGCAGGTAGTGGCGCTTTTGCGCCTCGTTGCCGTATTTCATCAGCACGGGTGCGACCATCGACACGCCGAACGGCAGCACCGTAGGCGCACCGATACGCGCGCACTCTTCGTCCCAGATGTGCCGTTGCGTCGCGTCCCAGCCCGGGCCGCCGTATTCGGTCGGCCAGGCGACCGCCGACCAGCCGCGCGTGCCGAGCAGCCTGTGCCAGTTCGCGAAGTCTTCGCGATTCAGACGCTTGTGATTGAGTACCTTGTCGCTCAGCTCGCGCGGCAAATTCGCTTCGAGCCAGGCGCGGATGTCGGCGCGGAACGCGTCGTCAGCGGGGGAATAATCCAGATTCATGCGCAGTGTCTCCTGGCCGCTGCAACCCCGCCGCCAGTGAGCCGCTGCGCTATTGCAGCGGTTCCTTCAGAGCGGCCGGGATCGGCAACGGCATCACTTCAATGCCTTCTTCGACCAAGGCTTTCGCATCTTCCGGCGTGGTGACACCGCGAATGCTGCGTGCTGGCGCTTCGTTGTAGTGAATGCGCCGTGCTTCCTCGGCGAAGCGGTCACCCACGTTCTCAGTCTTTTCCAGTACCTCGCGCAGCGCGCGCATCACGCGCGCCTGCACTTCCCCAGCCCCCGCAGGGGCTTGTGCCTCGGTCGCGCCCGACAGATTCAGCCGGGGCGCCGACGGCAGACGGCTGACTTCGGTCGCGCTGCAGATCGGACATTCGACGAGCTTGCGGGACAACTGCGACTCAAAGTCTTCGGCGGAAGCAAACCAGCCTTCGAACCGATGGCCGTGCGGGCACTGTAAATCGAGGACCTTCATGTGGAATCAGGGCTTGCGTATGAGTTTAGCGCAAAATATAAATTTGTGAACGGTCGTTCGTAAATTTTGCTGTGGGCGACTTTTGCACGTTTTCACGTCCGGGAACAATCGAGCGTGCGTGCGCGATTCTAACGCTTTGCGCCGATGCCCGCCGACGCGCCATAAACCGGGCCCCCATCAACGAAAACGGCAGCCTTGAGGGCTGCCGTTTTTCGCCTGGCGGTTTTTTGGCCCGCGCCATGGTGGCTGGGCGGTTCGGCCGCTGGTCGCGCTTCGACGCTCAGCGCCCTGACGTGACGCGCCGCACGTTAGCTGGGTTCAGGCTCAGCCGTCGGCCATGTGCCTGACAACAGTTTCTCCAGCCAGAACGTGCCGATAATCGTCTTCACATCGGTGATCTTGCCGGTCCGGACCCACTCCGAGACCTCGGGGACGGTCGCCGTGAACAGTTCGAGAAACTCGCCGTCGTCGAGCTTGCGCTCGCCGGCGGTCAGGCCGCGCGCGAGGTAAATGTCGATAAACTCGGTCGAGTACGAAATGATCGGATGGATGCGCGTCACATACACGTACTCACGCGCCGTATACCCGGTCTCTTCGCGCAACTCACGCTTCGCACACGCGAGCGCCCCTTCGTTCGGGTCGAGCTTGCCGGCCGGGTATTCATGCATCACCTTGCCGATCGGATAACGGTACTGACATTCCAGCAGCACGCGCCCGTCGTCGAACAGCGGGATCACCATCACGGCGCCCGGATGTTTCACATATTCGCGTGTCGCGCTCTTGCCGTCCGGCAGGCGGACGGTATCGCACTTGAGCGTCAGGAACGGGCCTTGGTGGATCGTTTTGCTCTCGAGACAGGTCTCGGTGAGCGCGGCGTGGTGATCGGGAAGTTCAGCCATGTAGCGACCTCAGGACAGCGTGGTGCGCGACGGCTCGAGCCGTCAGCGCCGTTTGACGAGATACTGGAAGGTGAAGCCGGGAAACGCAAACACGACAAACAGACTGAACGTGATCGCGTAGAACTGCCAGCCCTGCTCGAAGCGGTTACCCGCGCGGGCTTCGAGCATAAAACCAAGCGCGCCTACGACAAAATAAAGCACGATCAGCTCGGCAATCCGCAGCCACGCGCTCTTCTTCGTCGCTTTCAGCGGCACGACGGCGAAAAGACGTTGATTCAGGAACGGCAGGTTGGCGCCCGCGAGCGCCAACAACACAATAAACCACCCAGCTGCGGACATCAGAGCGTAAGCGTATGGGTGATCGCCTGCAGACAGACCTTCAGCAGCGGATCCGGCACCAGACCGAGGACCAGCACAGCGACGCCGTTGAGCGCGAGCAGCGCACGGTTGCACGTATCGGCCTGGATCGGCGTGGTGTCGAGCGGATCGTCGAAGTACATCAGCTTGACGATACGCAGGTAATAGAACGCGCCAAACAGCGAGGTGATCACTGCCAGCACGGCGAGCCACGTGAGACCCGCGTTCATCGTCGCTTGCAGCACAGCAAGCTTGGCGTAGAAGCCGACCGCCGGCGGAATGCCCGCGAGCGAGAACATCATGATCATCATCACGAACGCGAACACCGGGCTGCGCTGATTCAGGCCCTTGAAGTCGTCGAGCGTTTCGGCTTCGAAGTCGCGGCGCGCGAGCAGCATCACGATGCCGAACGAACCGAGCGTCGTCACCAGGTAGACGATGCTGTAGAACATCGCCGAACCGTATGCGCTCGCAGCCGAGGCGGTTTTGCCGTCGACCACGCCGGCCAGCAGGCCGAGCAGCACGAAGCCCATGTTCGAGATGGCCGAGTAAGCGAGCATCCGCTTGACGTTGCGTTGCACGATACCGGTAATGTTGCCGACGATCAGCGACAGCGCCGCGAGGATCACCAGCATTTCCTGCCAGTCGACTGCGAGCGGCAGCAGGCCCATTACGAGGAAGCGCAGGCCCCACGCGAAGGCTGCAACCTTCGGTCCACCGCCCGTGAGCAGCGTCATCGCGGTCGGCGCGCCCTGGTACACGTCAGGCACCCACATGTGGAACGGCACCGCACCCATCTTGAACGCCACGCCGGCCACGATGAAGATCACACCGAACAGCAACACGACGTCGTTGATACGACCCGAAGCCACTGCCTTGAACACTTCATTGATGTCCAGCGAGCCGGTCGCGCCGTAGAGCATCGAGATGCCATACAGCAGGAAACCGGAGGCCAGCGCGCCGAGCACGTAGTACTTCATCGCCGCTTCGTTCGACTGGGCTGCGTCGCGACGCAGCGCAATGACCGCATACAGCGACAGCGACATCAGTTCCAGACCCAGATACAGCGTCAGGAAGTTGTTGCCGGAAATCATCACCAGCTGGCCGAGCAGCGAGAACATGCCGAGCAGGAAGAAGTCCCCGCGGAACAGATCGCGGTCTTCGAGATACTTGCGCGAGTAGATGATCGAAACCGTGTAACCGAGCGACACCACCGCCTTCATCGTGCTGGCGAAGGCGTCCACCACGTACATGTGCCCGAAGAAGTAATGCACCTGCGGGTCGAAAGCGTTCACGCCGAACCAGACGCCGGCAACCAGCGTCGAGAACAGCGCGATGAAATACGTGGTGCGTCGACCGGCCTGGCCGACGAACGTGTCGTTGAGCCACGCGACAACTACGGCGAGCATCAACAGGCCGTCGGGCAACAGGGCAGTCATAGGTGCGTTTTGCATGGTCTTTAAATTCCTCCGCTCTGCGTTACTGAGGCAACGGCAGTTTCGACTGCGCAACGTGGGAGAGGAGGTTTTCCACGGATACGTGCATCACATCGGTAAAGGGCTTCGGATACAGGCCCATGAACAGCGTCAGTGCGGCCAGCACGATCAGCATGAAGAACTCGCGATTGTCGACATCGAGCAGTTTTTTCACGTGGTCGTTCGCCACCGCGCCAAAGTACACGCGCTTGTACATCCACAGCGTGTAGGCCGCGCCGAGAACCAGCGTGACCGCGGCGCCGCCTGCAATCCAGAAGTTGTACTGGACCGCAGCCAGAATCACCATGAATTCGCCGACGAACCCGGAGGTACCCGGCAGGCCGCAGTTGGCCATCGCAAACAGCATCACCAGCGCCGCGAACTTCGGCATCGTGTTGACGACGCCGCCGTAGTCGGCGATCTGGCGCGAGTGCATCCGGTCATACAGCACGCCGATACACAGGAACATCGCGCCCGACACGAAACCGTGCGAGATCATCTGCACGATCGCGCCTTCCGCGCCAAGCTGGTTGAAGATGAAGAAGCCGAGCGTCACGAAGCCCATGTGCGCGATCGACGAGTACGCGACCAGCTTCTTCATGTCGGCCTGCACCATCGCCACCAGACCAATGTAGATAACAGCGATCAGCGACAACGTGATGACGACCGGTGCGAGGAAGTGGCTCGCGTCCGGCGTGATGGGCAGCGAGAAGCGCAGGAAACCGTACGCGCCGAGCTTCAGCATGATTGCCGCCAGCACGACCGAGCCGCCGGTTGGCGCCTCCACGTGGGCGTCAGGCAACCAGGTGTGGACTGGCCACATCGGCACCTTCACCGCGAACGCAAGGAAGAACGCTATGAAGAGCAGCACCTGCGGCGTCATGCCGATCTTCATCATCTGCCACGTTGCGAGATCGAAGGTACCCGTCTGCGTGTACAGATACAGCAGCGCGACCAGCATCAGCAGCGAGCCCATCAGCGTGTACAGGAAGAACTTGAACGCCGCATACACGCGGTTCGCCCCGCCCCACACCCCGATGATGATGTACATCGGAATCAGCGTCGCTTCGAAGAACACGTAAAACAGCATCCCGTCTGCCGCGCTGAACACGCCGACCATGATGCCGGACAGGATCAGGAACGAGGCGAAATACTGCCCCACATTCTTCGTAATGACCTCCCACCCGGCGATCACCACGATGACCGTGATCAGTGCGGTCAGCACGACAAACCACATCGAGATGCCGTCGACACCGAGGTGGTACGTGATGTTGAACCGCTCGATCCAGTTCGCCTTTTCGACGAACTGCAGATCGGCCGTGCTCGAATCGAAACCGGTGATCAGCGGAAGCGTGACGATGAAGCTGAGAACCGAGCCGATCAGCGCCAGCCAGCGCGCCGGGGCGGGATTCTTGTCAGAACCGATAGCAAGGACCAGGAGGCCGAACAGAATCGGCAGCCAGATCGCGATACTTAAAATCGGAAATGTGTGCATTGTGTGGTGTCCCCTCGCCTTCTCTTATTTGCCGCCCAGCGTTACAAACAGGGTCAGGAGCCCCAGCATGCCAATGATCATGGCAAACGCGTAGTGGTAGATGTAGCCCGACTGGAGGAACCGGATCACGCCGGCGAACCAACCGATAAAGCGTGCGCTGCCATTGACGATACCGTCGATGACCACCACGTCGCCTTCCTTCCAGAGGCCGCGGCCGATCGCGACTGCACCGCGCGCGAACACGGCTTCGTTGATCTTGTCCATGTAGTACTTGTTATCCAGCAGCGTGTAGATCGGGCCAAAGGCACGGCGGATAACCGGCGGCAGATCCGGACGCTTCAGGTACAGGAACCACGACACGACGATACCGGCCAGCGCCAGCCACACCGGCAGACCCGACACCGAGTGCAGGCCCATCAGCGCCCAGCCCTGGAATTCCTCGCCCACCTCGGCCAATGCGGGGTGATTCGCGCCGATGTAGATCACCTTGTCGAACACCACACCGTGCTGGAAAAAGTCGCCGAACAGGAGCGGTCCGACCGCGATCGCACCGATCACGACCGACGGAATCGCCAGCAGCACCAGCGGCAGCCACACCACCCACGGGCTTTCGTGCGGCTCGTGCGCGTGACCATGACCGTCGTGGCCGTGACCGTGGTCATGCTCATGATCGTCATGCGCGTGACCATGAGCGGCATGCGCCGCGGCTTCGATGGCCATCGGCGATTCCGGATGCTTCGGCTTGCGGAAGCGCTCCTCACCGTGGAACACCAGGAAGTACATGCGGAACGAATACAGCGCCGTGACGAACACGCTCGCCACTACCGCGAAGTACGCGAAGCCCGAGCCCGGCAGATGCGACAGCTTCACTGCATCGATGATCGAGTCTTTCGAGTAGAAGCCCGAGAAGAACGGCGTACCGATCAGCGCCAGCGTACCGATCAGCGACGTGATCCACGTGATCGGCATGTACTTGCGCAGGCCGCCCATGTTGCGGATGTCCTGATCGTGGTGCATGCCGATGATGACCGAGCCGGCGCCGAGGAACAGCAGCGCCTTGAAGAATGCGTGCGTCACCAGGTGGAACATGGCGACCGGATAGGCCGAGACGCCCAGCGCCACCGTCATGTAACCGAGCTGCGACAGCGTCGAATACGCCACCACCCGCTTGATGTCGTTCTGGACAACCCCGAGGAAGCCCATGAACAGCGCGGTAATCGCGCCGATCACCGTGACGAACGACAGCGCGGCATCCGACAGTTCGAACAGCGGCGACATCCGGGTGACCATGAAGATACCGGCGGTCACCATGGTTGCCGCGTGAATCAGTGCGGAGATCGGCGTCGGGCCTTCCATCGAATCCGGCAGCCAGACGTGCAGCGGGAACTGCGCCGACTTGCCCATGGCGCCGATGAAGAGGCAAATACACGCAACCGTCAGCAGACCCCAGCTGGTGCCCGGGAAATTCAGCGCAGCAAGTTCGTGGCTCTTCGCGAACACGTCGCCGTAGTTCAGCGAGCCGGCGAACGCGAGCAGCAGGCCAATGCCGAGCAGGAAGCCGAAGTCACCGATACGGTTGACGATGAACGCTTTCATGTTCGCGTAGATCGCGCTTTCGCGGGTGAAGTAGAAGCCGATCAGCAGATACGACACCAGACCCACCGCTTCCCAGCCAAAGAACAGCTGCAGGAAGTTGTTGCTCATCACGAGCATCAGCATCGAGAACGTGAACAGCGCGATGTAGGAGAAGAAGCGCTGGTAGCCGTCGTCGTCGGCCATGTAGCCGATCGTGTAGATGTGCACCATCAGCGACACGAAGCTCACCACGCACATCATCAGCGCCGTGAGCGAGTCGACGAGGAAGCCGATTTCGAACTTCAGCTTGCCCACCGACATCCACTCGTAGACCGTCGCGTTGAAGCTCGCGCCGTTCAGCACGTCGAGGAAGACGATGGCCGAGAGGATGAAGGAGATCGCGACGCCGAGGATCGTGACCGTATGGGCCCCTGCGCGCCCTACCGCCTTCCCGAACAGCCCAGCAATCAGGGAGCCGGCCAGCGGTGCAAGCGGGACCGCCAGCAACAGGTTTTCATTGAGTGTCGTTGACATAACAGTCTTGCCCGAAATTAACCTTTGAGCTGATCGAGATCCTCGACATTGATCGTGTCGAGGCTACGGAACAGGGTCACCAGAATCGCCAGCCCGATCGCCGCTTCCGCTGCTGCAACCGTCAGCACGAAGAACACGAAGATCTGGCCATGCACGTCGCCAAGGTAATGCGAAAACGCGACGAAGTTGGTGTTCACCGCCAGCAGCATCAGCTCGATCGCCATCAGGATGATGATGACGTTGCGGCGGTTCAGGAAAATGCCCACGACGCTGATCGCAAACAGGATCGCGCCGAGCACAAGGTAATGAGCAAGGGTCAACATAATTTTTCTCCTGTCTCCTCTCAGCTATTTTTAGCAGGTGCCGAAGCGGCGGCCGCGGTGGCAGCGGCTTCTTCCGCCGCGATGGTCGCCGCGGTCTTCTCCGACGGCATCTTCACGACACGCACGCGGTCCTGTGCCCGCACCTTGACCTGATCGCTCACGCGCTGGCGCTTGCTGTCCTTCCCGTGGCGCGTGGTCAGTGCGATGGCGGCGATGATCGCCACCAGCAGCACGAGACCCGCCACTTCGAACGCGAAGATGTAGTCGGTGTAGATCACTTTACCGATCACGCGCGTATTCGACCAGCCAGCCATCGAGGTACCGGCTGCCATGGTGGTGTCGCGCAGCGGCGTGACCGTCGCGCCGTAGCCGTGCCACAGGATCAGCGCGGTTTCGATCACGATGATCGCGCCCACGATCGTGGCCATCGGCACGAAGCGTTTGAAGTCGCGGCGCAGCACGTCGATATTGATATCCAGCATCATCACGACGAACAGGAACAGCACCATCACCGCGCCGACGTACACCAGCACCAGCAGGATCGCGAGGAACTCCGCCTGCAGCAGCATCCAGATGGCCGCTGCGTTGAAGAACGCGAGCACCAGGAACAGCGCGGACGCCACCGGGTTGCGCGAGGTGATCACCTTCAGCCCTGACACCGTCAGGAGCAGTGCGAAGATGTAGAACAGTACGGTCGTGAATTCCATGATTACCGGTTCATCGTTAGGCCATCGTCAGGCATTGTTCTTTGGCACAAGTGCGCCGCGCTACAGCGGTCAAGCAGCAGCCTACGGCCTGGATGCAGGCCGGTACAACCTGAAACGTCAAACTAAAGCGTTTTCAACGATACGGCGCATCGGCTGCCTTGCTGGCCGCAATCTCTGCTTCATAGCGGTCGCCCACTGCCAGCAGCATGTCCTTCGTGAAATACAGGTCGCCGCGCTTTTCGCCGTGATATTCGAGAATGTGCGTCTCGACGATCGAATCGACCGGGCAGCTTTCTTCGCAGAAACCGCAGAAGATGCACTTGGTCAGATCGATGTCGTAACGCGTCGTGCGGCGGGTGTTGTCCGCGCGCGTTTCCGATTCGATCGTGATGGCGAGTGCCGGGCATACCGCTTCGCACAGCTTGCAGGCGATGCAGCGCTCTTCGCCGTTCTCATAGCGGCGCAGCGCGTGCAGCCCGCGAAAACGCGGCGAAATCGGGGTCTTCTCTTCCGGAAACTGCACCGTGATCTTGCGCTGGAACGCATAACGTCCCGTCAGCGCGAGGCCTTTGAGCAGCTCCGTGAGGAAGAAGGTCTTGAAGAAGTTTTGGATTGCGCTCATGGTGTCATCCGCCCTTTATTTCCAGATATTCAACGGCGACATGATCCAGAAGCCGACCACCACCAGCCACACCAGGCAGACCGGAATGAACACTTTCCAGCCCAGACGCATGATCTGGTCATAGCGGTAGCGCGGGAACGTGGCACGCGCCCAGATGAATACCGACAGCAGCAAGAACACTTTCAGCAACAGCCAGAAAATGCCCGGAATAAACGACAGGAAGCCGAACGGTGCGCTCCAGCCGCCAAGGAACAGGGTTGCTGCGAGCGCCGAGATCACGATCATGTTGATGTACTCGGCGAGGAAGAACAGCGCGAACGCCATCCCCGAGTAATCGATCATGTGACCCGCGACGATTTCCGACTCCCCTTCCACCACGTCGAACGGATGGCGGTTCGTTTCGGCGATGCCCGAGATGAAGTACACGACGAACATCGGCAACAGCGGCAGCCAGTTCCACGAGAGCAAGTTCAGGCCGTAGCTGGCGAAGATGCCGCGTTCCTGGGACGTCACGATGTCCGACAGGTTCAGGCTGCCCGAGGTCATCAGCACGACGACGAGCGCGAAGCCCATCGAGATTTCGTACGACACCATCTGCGCCGCGGCGCGCATGGCGCCGAGGAACGCGTACTTCGAGTTCGACGCCCAGCCGGCGAGAATCACACCGTACACGCCGATCGAAGAGATCGCGATCGCGTACAGAAGACCCGCGTTGATGTCGCCGAGCACCGCGCCGGCCTGGAACGGAATCACCGCCCACACGGCAAAGGCCGGCACCACCACCATGATCGGCGCGATCAGGTAGATCCAGCGGCTCGCCTGCGCCGGCTGAATCACTTCTTTCAGCAACAGTTTCAGCACGTCGGCAATCGGCTGCAGCAAACCAGCCGGGCCCACGCGGTTCGGACCGAGACGCACGTGCATCCAGCCGATCAGCTTACGTTCCCACAGGATCAGGTAAGCCACGCACAGCAGGATCACGACGGCCACCACCAGGATGCGCACGAGTGCCCATATCGTGGGCCATGCCACACCGAGAAGTTGAGTGCCGCCCGAGTTGATCGATTCGAACATTTACGCCTTCTCCACCAGCAGTTCACCGAACAGGTTGCCCAGCGCTGCACCGGCAGGCGTGGCCGCCGACACGCGGACGACTGTCTCCGCAAGATTTGCATCGCGCACGGCCGGCAACTGCACCGAGTGCTCGCCCTGACGCACGCGTACCGCGTCGCCGTCTTTCAGACCCAGCTTGTCGAACAGCGCAGCCGGCAGACCGACGGTGTTCGCCGCGCGCGCAGCCGCCGTCAGATGCAGCGATTCCGCGCGGCGCACCAGCGGGTCGGCGTGATAGATCGGCACATCGGCGATACGCTCGAACGCGCCTTCAGCCGCTTTCGGCGCCGTACCGCGCGCTACCGCGACGCCCGTCCTGTTCGACAGGCGCGAGGCGATTTCGCCGTCGCCCAAGGCTGCTGCACGCACTTCTTCTGCGGTATCGAATTCGAAACCCGGCACGCCGAGCAGGCTGCCGAGCACACGCAGCACCTTCCATGCCGGACGCGTTTCGCCGAGCGGACGCACGACGCCGTTGAAGGTCTGCACCGTGCCTTCAGCGCTGACGAAGGTGCCAGCGGTTTCCGTGAACGGTGCGATAGGCAGCAGCACGTCGGCGTAGTCCGCGCCGCTCTGGAACGGCGACAGCACGACGACCATTTCAGCCTGGTTCAGCGCGGCCAGAGCCTGGGCCGGATTGGCCGTGTCGAATTCCGGTTCGACGTTGAGCAGCACGTAACCCTTGCGCGGCTGTTCGAACACTTCACGGGCGTTCAGGCCGCCCTCGCCCGGCAGTGCGCCGGCGAGGTGGGCACCTACCGTGTTAGCCGCTTCCGTGATGAAGCCGAGCGTCGCGCCGGTGCTGTCCGCGATCCATTGGGCCGCGGCGTGAATCCGGGCAAAGTCCGGATGACGGACGGCGCCATTGCCGAGCAGCACGAGGCGGTGCTCGCCCGCTGCGAGCGACGCTGCGACCTGCTTGTGTGCATCGGTCGGCTGCGTGCCGGCGAATGCTTCGGGCAACGCGACACCGCGCGCCTCTGAGACTGCCCCCGCGATGCCGGCGATTGCATCGAGCCATGCCGACGGTGCCGCCACCACGCGCTGTGCCTGCGGGATCAGCGCGTCGTCGTTCGTGGCTTGCACGAGGGTCAGCTTCGCGCCGCTCCTGGCGGCCTGACGCAGACGCGCAGCGAACAGCGGATGATCGCGACGCAGATCCGAGCCGATGATGAGCGCCGCATCGACGTTCGACAGATCGGCGATCTTCGTGCCGAGCCACGGCGCACCGTTGACGGGCGCCGAGAAATCCGACTGGCGCAGGCGGAAGTCGACGTTAGGCGTGCCGACTGCCTGAGCGAGCTGCTTGACGAGGAACAGTTCTTCAATCGTGCTGTGCGGGCTGGCGAGTGCCGCCAGCGCTTCTGCGCCGTGGTCGCCCTTGATGCCCTTCAGACCCTTGACGACATAGTCGAGGGCGGTCTGCCAGTCGGTTTCGACCCACTTGCCGCCTTGCTTCAGCATCGGCTGCGTCAGACGTTCCGGGCTGTTCAGGCCTTCGTATGAGAAACGGTCCTTATCCGAGATCCAGCACTCGTTGATGGATTCATTCTCGAACGGCAGCACGCGCATCACGCGGTTGTTCTTGACCTGCACCACGAGGTTCGCGCCGACGGAATCGTGCGGGCTCACGGACTTGCGGCGCGACAGCTCCCACGTGCGGGCGCTATAGCGGAACGGCTTGCTGGTCAGCGCACCGACCGGGCACAGGTCGATCATGTTGCCCGACAGTTCGGAGTCGACCGTCTTGCCGACGAACGAGGTAATTTCCGAATGCTCGCCGCGGCCCAGCATGCCGAGTTCCATCACGCCGGCGACTTCCTGGCCGAAACGGACGCAACGCGTGCAGTGAATGCAACGGGTCATTTCTTCCATCGAGATCAGCGGGCCGACGTTCTTGTGGAACACGACACGCTTTTCTTCGCTGTAACGCGACGACGACTTGCCGTAGCCCACCGCCAGATCCTGCAACTGGCATTCGCCGCCCTGGTCGCAGATCGGGCAATCGAGCGGGTGGTTGATCAGCAGGAATTCCATCACGGCTTGCTGACCCTTCACCGCCTTCTCGGACTTGGTGCGCACGATCATGCCCGCCGACACCGGCGTGGCGCATGCAGGCACGGCCTTCGGCATCTTTTCGACATCGACCAGACACATCCGGCAGTTGGCCGCAATCGACAGCTTCTTGTGATAGCAGAAGTGAGGAATGTACGTGTCGACCTTATGCGCAGCCTGGATCACCATGCTGCCTTCAGGCACCTCT
>DASZIR010000069.1:0-73346 GCA_035948995.1 Paraburkholderia sp.
GCGTCAGACGCCTCGGCCCACCTCGCAGCAAGCAGGAAGAGCGGCGCCGCGTGCGCATCCGCATGGTCCGAACGGAAAGGCAGCGCAGCGGCGCGCCCGGCCAGTTCTGCCCAGAGCGGTGCGAGCCAGATGGCCCCGGTCTGCCCCGGGAACACGCGCGCGACCGCGGGCTGGACTTCGTGAGATAGCGCCTGACGCGCGTGCAGTGCGGCATCGTGACGGTCAAACGGTACCGTCGATCGACCCTCGAGGGCATTGACGATTGACCCGAAATGCCCCAGGGCGACGTCGTCGGGATACTCGTTCGCAAGGGCCTGCAGCGCGCGCCGCGCGCCCGCCGCATCGTACTGCTGCAACGCTGACAGGACGTCGTTGCGCAGCATCACGTCGCGGCTGTCGTTAAAAATGTCGAGCTGCATGCGTCGGGTTCAGAACAGTTGGCCGGTAAGACTGACGAGATTAATCCATTTCACCGTGCTTCTCAATTTCCTGCCGTGCTCATCGATTGACTCGATGACTGCACGCTGACCGCTCGCCTCTGCAACGACCCACACTATCCGCTCGCCGTACCGCATCAGCGAGCCGATCGCTGGGCAACTCGGGCGTCTGCGTCTTGCGGGCACCTTTTTCATTCAGCAGGACCCTTTGATCTGCGCACCTTTCGGGGCTGGCGTCGCGGCTTTCCCCGCGGCACCAGCCCGCCCGCGCGTGAGCCCATGCCCCGCGGTCGCCGGCTTTTAGCTAACAACCGAAGGATACACGCGGGCGTAATGCGACGGTCACGAAGAGCGGGTCCGGTGGATCCGAATCCGCAGACGCGTTGGGGTGGCAGGGTCGCTACCCGTCTGGAGTCTGGTTCTGTGGAGCGGGAAGCGGGTCAGTGCCTTCGCCAAGGATGGCGAGATAACGCCGATAGCCGAACACGCGCCCGCGTCGGCGGCCCGTTACTTCCTCCACCACACCGAGCCGCTCCAGGTCGGCAAGCGCAGCGTTGACCGTAGGCGAAGTCAGGCCGGTACGTTCAACGAGCAGGTTGGCCGTGAGGAATGGATTCTGTTGAAGCAGGTCATGGACGCGCAGGGCCGCTCCGGCCCGCTCGCTGTCCGTCTGCCGATATGCATCCTGGCGTAGCGCTACGCGCACAGCCGACCATCCATCGCAGCAGCCGCGGCGACACCGAATGGATAAGTCATATATCGCAGCGTCGCGTCACTGAAGTGCCCGACGAGTTTTCAGAGTAGTCGCGGCTTGTACCCACGCGGTGCGGCAAGCAACGTACGGTCAGGACGGTTTGCGGGCGACTCGCGCTGGAACATTGCACAGCGTCATGATCCAGCGCGTGTGGGTCATTTTGCTCAATAGAAGAGACGGAACTCATAGCGCCTTGCGCGCGAAAAGTCCGTCTCTCGCAGGCACTCCGATCACCCCGCCAGATCCGCCGGCAGCTTTCCGCCGTTTGCGGCCAACGCCTGCATCACCTGTTTGTGAAGCCAGATGTTCATGCTGGCTGAGTCGTTCGTGTCGCCGTCGTACTTGAGTTCCTGCGCGAGCTGCTTGCGATGTTCAAGGCTGCTGTCGACGCCCAGCGCCTTCAGCGTATCGACGATCGATACGCGCCAGTTCAGCGTCTGTCCGCTTTCGCTCACGAACTGGTCCATGACCACTGCGACGTCTACGTCAGCCAGCGGTGCGGGAGCAGGTGCAGCATCTGGCGCGGCAGCTTGCGCCGCCGCAGCGGCAACAGCGGGATCCGGCGTCGGCTCTACTGCGGGCGGCGGCTGATCCGGTTTTGCCTTGCCAAAAAGCTTATTCACAATCTCGCCAAAAATGCTCATCTTAATTCTCCTAACGAGTTAACCATTGACGGAAACAACCACCGCTCCCAGCACACATGCTTTCACATGTTAGGCATTTGTACAGAGAAATCGCTACCAATTTGTGTCGACGGTCGAACACGATGCAATCCGCAGCCGTACGCGTCAAGCGGTAAAGGCTCTTTCCCGCCCATCGCTTGCGATTCAGCGCTCATGCACAGGTTCACGACTGCGGCTCGCGCTATTACGCTCCCAGGCTTGTCCAGACAATCGGGTACGGCCCCGCGAGGCGCGGTGACCGCGCCCGCCAAGGTCCCGGTTCTGCATCCGAGAAGGCCAAGTTGACCGATTGGGCGAGATTAACGTTTTCCAAGGCATCTCCATCGTTGCCATCGTCACTCTCATCATCAGTTTGACGAAGCATCTGCCGGCTTCGCAACGCCTGATGCTCTGCCGCCGCAGGTGTGACGACTGGAACTCATAGATCGGCTCGCACATTGCCGACGTTGACTATCAGCTCGGCGTCGCCGACGTGAAAGGCGTGAGTGCGCGGATCGATTCGACCATTGACGACTTCCGGAAAGGGAAGATCAGGTCGGCTGTGCTGACGTTGTGCTCCGCTGAGACCGAATCGACGACGCTCGTATTCCGGCAGTGGTCGCGCGAGCAGGTCGCTGGACTTTTGCAGCAGGTGGCGGTGGCAACCCAAGGTGTGAATTGCGATTTTCTGGCCAGATCATGATCGACCTGACCTGCACGAACGGGGACCACCCGCATGCGTTGCCATTCGGCGCACCCGACGGCGACCTGCTCAACGAAAACGAAAACCTCGCGGGCCCGGTTACGATGTTGCGTCGCGCGTCACCAAGCGTCGCATGGCCGCGAGGCCAACGGGCGCTCTGGCGCCTCATCGCCGGCATGACACCGCACGCCCAGATGCTCGAGCCCTCCGGCGTCGCTGCCGTGAAGGACCTGCTCCGGCTGCATGTCGCGGGCGTCCCGCGGGCAATGCCGCAGATCGAAGCGATCGTCGGCCTGAACCACCGGCCCGTGATGCAGTGGATGGCGGTTCAGCCGATGTCGACCTTTGTGCGCGGCATCGAGATCCATCTGACGGTCGACGAATCCGCGTTTTCCGCCTTCAGTCTGCGCATATTCAGCGAGGTGATGGATCGCCTGTTCGCGCCCCACACCTCAATGAACGGATTTGTCCAGCTGGTTGTCCGTGCAATGGAATCGGGCCGCGAATTGCGCCGCTGCCCGCCGCGATTGGGGACCACGCAGCTGCTCGGACAGGCAGTCCCGTTCATCCGCCTAACGGCCCACTGGCGCTTCGCGTCAGCGCGGCCGCCACTGACGTGCCCACCGCCCCTGCACCACCCTGCGCCACGCGCGCCGCCCGCACGCTCGCCAGCAGCTTGAAGGTCGACACCGAACCCGCCACCGCAAGCAGAACGGGAACAAGAAAGTCGTGACTCACGCGGGTGAATTCGAGTATCAGCACGACCGCGGTCAGCGGCATCTGCATCGAGGCAGCCAGAAAAGCGGCCGCTCCCACGATCGCAAAGGCCCCCGGTGACGTGCCCGGCCAGATGAGGTTCCACACGCCACCGAGCACGATGGCAAGCAGCGCGCCGTTCGCGAGCCCCGGCGTCAGCAGGCCGCCTTCGGCCCCGGCGCGCAGGCTGCTTGCGGTGATCGCAACCTTGAGCACCAGCAGCGTTGCCGCGAGTCCGATCGTCAGTTCGCTATTGAACGAAAGTCCCGCCGGCCCCTTGCCATTGCCCAGCAACTGCGGAAAGTACATGGCCAGCACGCCGATGATGGCGAAGTTGAGCAGCGCAACAACCGGCAGACGCCTATCCTTCGGTGCGTCGGCACGGGCCCGCGTCGTCAGTTGGGTGAAACCCCATGCCGCCCCCCCGAACAGCGGCCCACACAACACCGACCACACGACAAGCGGCATGCTCAGCGTCAGTTGCTGCACCAGATACTGATGTTCGTCGCCGAGACCAGTCCAGGCGACCACGGCCGCGATCGCCGAGGTGGCGACGGCCGGCACCACCGCCGCCCAGCCAAACGTACCGAGCAGAACTTCGAGTACGAACACCGCACCACCGAGCGGCACGTTGTACACCGCGGCGAGGCCCGCGCCGGCACCGCATGCAACCATGATCCGGCTCTCGGTCACCGACAGACCCGCGCGATGCGCCAGCCAGCCGGCCCATACCGCGCCTATCTCACGCGGCGCGACCTCGCGCCCCAACGGCGAGCCCAGCGCAACGGTCACGATCTGCAGCAACGCATGGACGACCGTGCTCGCGACCGGCATGCGTGGATCGTCCGACTTCACCGCCTTCCTGATGCTCACGAGCGGACGCCCAGACCGGTACAACGCCCACCATCCGAGTCCGGCGACGAGTCCGCACACGAGCAGTACCAGCAGGCGCCGCCCGGGCGTGGCGGCAGTCACGCCATCGAGGAAGCTCTCGCTACTCACGACGTGCGCCACGCTATAGCGGAACGCGAGGTGCTGGATCCCGTGGAGCAACAACGCCAGCAGCATGCCGCCGAAACCCGCGCCGACGCCGGTAAGGAACGTGACGGTGGCGAGCGTGGCGAACGGGCTTCGGTCGCGAGGTGCGGGCTGACGGGGCATCGATCTGGCGGACATGGCGGGCGGGATAGAAAGACCAATCTCGGAATTGCCGTCATCCTATGCCGCACAGCAACATGAGGCAAATTGATTTTTCTACTTCACTGATGATGGATGCGCATATATCGAACGGTATTCGCCCGTATCAAACGCGTATCGCACGCCGACGCAAGAGCGGCTGCAAGGCTAACCGCAAAACCTGCCTCACAACCCAGCAAAATAATTACATTTTCAAAACAAATAAATTACACCACAACACTCCGTCATATATCACCAACAATCCAGACCCGCGATACCGCCCAGAGGCCGCCCGCGCTTAGGGACAATTACTGAGAAAGCGCATTTCAAGCATGCAGACGCTTAACGGTCGGCGTACACTCTCGAAGCCCGCTCCACGGGGCGTGCGGGTCGCTCAGGGGCCCGCCGTAAGGCACGGGTTGTTCGGAGACACTGGAGAAAAAAGCACATGAAATGGACTCGGGAACAGAGAAACGTCACCATCGCGGCCTATCTCGGATGGACACTCGACGCATTCGATTTCTTTCTAATGGTCTTTGTATTGAAAGATATCGCGGCCGAATTCAATACCAAGATTCCGTCCGTCGCGGTCGCGATTACCTTGACCCTCGCCATGCGCCCAATCGGGGCGCTGATTTTCGGGCGCCTCGCCGACAAGTTCGGCCGCCGTCCGACCCTGATGGTCAACATCGCCTGCTATTCCCTGCTTGAACTGCTCTCGGGCTTCTCGCCGAATCTGGCCACACTGCTGGTCTTGCGCGCCCTCTTCGGCATCGCGATGGGCGGCGAATGGGGTGTCGGCTCCGCGCTAACGATGGAAACCGTGCCCACGCACGCGCGCGGTTTCGTGTCCGGGCTTCTGCAGGCCGGTTATCCGAGCGGGTATCTGCTCGCATCAGTCGTATTCGGCGTGCTGTACCAGTACATTGGCTGGCGCGGGATGTTCTTCATCGGTGTCCTGCCGGCGCTGCTGGTCCTGTATGTGCGCGCGAAAGTGCCGGAATCGCCCGCATGGAAAGCGATGGAGAAACGGCCCCGGCCCGGCCTGCTTGCCACCCTCAAACAGAACTGGGTGCTCTCGGTCTACGCCATCATCCTGATGACTGCGTTCAACTTCTTCTCGCACGGCACGCAGGATCTGTATCCGACCTTCCTGCGCGAGCAACATCACTTCGACCCGCATACCGTGTCGCTGATCACGATCACGCTGAATATCGGCGCGATCGTCGGAGGCCTGTTCTTTGGTTCGATGTCCGAGAAAATCGGCCGCAAGCGCGCCATCTTCATCGCGGCGCTGATCGCGCTGCCGGTGCTGCCATTGTGGGCATTCTCCAGCGGAGCGGTGATGCTCGCGCTCGGCGCGTTCCTGATGCAGATCTCCGTACAGGGCGCCTGGGGCGTGATCCCGGTGCACCTGAACGAAATCTCGCCGGACGAAATCCGCGCGACCTTCCCTGGACTTGTGTATCAGCTCGGCAACCTGCTGGCATCGGTCAACGCGACCATGCAGGCGTCGTTCGCGGTGGCCAATGGCAACAACTATGCGCTGGCGATGGCGGTGGTCGCCGGTACGGTGGCTGTTGTGATTGCGGTACTGATTTTGTTTAGTCGTGAACGTCGCGGCATAGATATGACACAATCCGCAGAACAGGTTGCGGCGTTACACTAGCCGCATGAGCAGCATCAGCAGCACTTAAAACAGGCGGCCTGAGGCCGCCACGCCAAGCCGTACGACGAGGCCGTTCCGATTCAGATCGGAACGGCCTTTTCTATTCGCGCGCGGATTGCGTTTGATGCACCGCAGCGGTGCTTTTTTAGAGGAGTCTATCCACATCCAGCCCTTGCACCCTGAACCCTATCCTTCTTATCCTGAAAAAAACGCCCGTTTCAAATACGCATTTGAATCGCTTGTTTGCGGCCGGGTGACCGGCATCGGGAGACGCGACATGGCAGTTCGCGCGACAGGCCGGCATACCGGCGATACGAAGTCCCGCATCCTCGACGCCGCTGAAACGCTTTTCATCGAGTGCGGCTATGAGGCGATGTCGCTGCGCCAGATCACCTCGCGTGCCGAGGTCAATCTCGCAGCGGTCAACTATCACTTTGGCAGCAAGGAAGCGCTGATTCACGCGATGCTCTCGCGCCGCCTCGACCACCTGAACCAGGAACGGATCAAGCTGCTCGAGCGCTTTGACGCCATGCTCGGTGCACGTCTGACGTGCGAACACGTACTCGGCGCGATGTTTATTCCCGCGCTGCGTCTGTCGCGCGATCCACGGGTGGGCGGTAAAGCGTTCCTGCGTTTGCTCGGGCGCGCCTACACGGATCCATCCTCGTTCATCCGCGACTTTCTGAACGGGCATTACGCGACCGTGGCCGAACGCTTCTTCGAGGCCTTCCAGCGTGCGCTGCCGCATCTGCCGCGCGACGAACTCGGCTGGCGCCTGCACTTCGCAATTGGCGCGCTCTCCGGCGTGCTGGCGGGCACGGACACCGACAGCCTGATCTCGGAGTTCTCGCAGGGCAAAACGATGAACGATCTGCAACTGATCGCGCGGCTCGCTTCGCTGATGGTGGCCGCCCTCAAGGCGCCGCTGCCCGATGCGACCCAACTGGCCGCGTTCGCGGCCGTGCTGGGCGACGCCGCCGACGGTACGGCGGATAGCGCCGCAGACGGTCCGGACAGCGCCAATGAGAGCCTGTGCGCCACGCGGGCCGCCGCCGAGCCGGGCTTGCCGGTGCACGAAGCCGAGCACCTGGGCAGCCTCGCGGGCGGCCCCTTGCGGCACGTCGCCCACCGCGCGCCCTGAGTTCAGGCTGGACCGGGGCGGTAGAGCACCCATCGCCCCGGTGCCGCGGTGCACCTCGCACCGCATCTGCTGTCAAACCGGCAGACGCGCGCTCTACACGCGACAAGCGCGACACACGCGCAATAAGCCGGAAATGAACGCGAGCCTTCCGCATCGTGCGGATGCGTGCGCGCGCACCATCAAAACAGGAGGAAACGATATGTCGGGGTTCTTCGTTGTGCTGGTCATCGCCGCTGCGGCGCTCGTCTACATTCAGGCCCGCGCCTCGTGGTGGCTCGCCTTCATGATCGTCTGGACCGCCGCCGCGCATCTGAGCGGCGCAGCGGGCCCGCTCGCCACGGCAATCCTCGCGCTCCTGTTCGTGCTGCCGGCCGCCGTGCTCACGCTCAAACCGCTGCGCCGTGCGTGGCTATCCCGGCGCGTGCTCGATATGTTCCGCAAGATCCTGCCCGAGATGTCGCCCACCGAGCGCGACGCCATCGAGGCAGGCACGGTCTGGTGGGACGCGTCGCTGTTCTCCGGACGCCCTCACTGGGACACCCTGCTTGGCCACGGCCCCGTCAAGCTCACCGCCGAGGAACAGTCCTTTCTCGATGTCGAATGCCAGCACCTGTGCGACCTCGCGAACGACTGGGAAACTACTGCCGTCTGGCAGGACCTGTCGCCGCAAACGTGGCAGTACATCAAGGAGCGCGGATTTCTCGGCATGATCATTCCGAAGCAGTACGGCGGCAAGCAGTTCTCGGCGTATGCACATTCGCAGGTCATCATGAAACTGGCGACGCGCTGCTCGGCGGCGGCCGTTTCGGTGATGGTGCCGAACTCGCTCGGGCCCGCTGAACTGCTGATGCACTACGGCACCGAGGAACAGAAGAACTACTATCTGCCGCGTCTCGCACGTGGCGCCGAAATCCCCTGCTTCGCGTTGACGAGTCCCTACGCCGGCTCGGATGCCGCGGCGATTCCCGATATCGGCATCGTCTGCAAGGGCACCTTCGAAGGCCGCGAGACGCTCGGCTTTCGCGTGACGTGGGACAAGCGCTACATCACGCTCGGGCCGATCGCGACCGTGCTCGGCCTCGCGTTCCGCGCGCTCGATCCGGATCATCTGCTTGGCGCCGCAGACGAACCCGGCATTACCTGCGCGCTGATTCCGACCTCGCACCCCGGCGTGAACATCGGGCGCCGCCATTGGCCGCTCAACGCGGTGTTCCAGAACGGCCCGAATTCCGGCAAGGACGTGTTCGTTCCGCTCGACTGGGTCATCGGTGGACGCGCGCAAGTCGGCAACGGCTGGCGCATGCTGATGGAGTGTCTCGCCGCAGGCCGGGCGATTTCGCTGCCGTCGTCGAACGTCGGCATGGCGAAGATCGCCGTGCGCGGCACCGGCGCGTATGCCGCGGTACGCCGCCAGTTCCGGACTCCAGTCGGCAAGTTCGAGGGCGTGCAGGAGGCGCTTGGCCGCATGGGCGGCAATCTGTACGTGATGGATGCCGCACGGCGCCTCTCGGCGCATGCCGTGGACCTCGGCGAAAAACCCTCGGTGATCTCGGCGATCGCAAAGTACCACATTACCGAGCGCGCCCGTCAGGTCATCAATGACGGCATGGACGTGGCCGCCGGCAAGGGCATCTGCATGGGGCCGTCGAATTTCCTCGCGCGCGCCTACCAGCAGGTGCCGATCGCGATCACGGTCGAAGGCGCGAACATCCTGACGCGCTGCCTGATCATCTTCGGCCAGGGCGCGATCCGTTGCCATCCGTTTGTGCTGAAGGAAATGGCCGCGACACGCGAAGCCGATCGCGGTAAAGCCCTGCGCGATTTCGACGAGGCCTTCTTCGGGCACGTCAGCTTTACCTTGTCGAACGTGATGCGCAGTTTCGTCTACGGCGTCACGGGCGGCGCGTTCATCAACAAGCCGCAGCGCGCCTATGCCCCGCTCGTCCCATACTACCGCGCGGCCACGCGGATCTCGACCGTGTTCGCGCTGCTCGCGGACGTCTCGATGTTCGTGCTGGGCGCCGATCTGAAGCGGCGTGAGCGGATCTCCGGGCGGCTCGGCGATGTGCTGTCGCAGCTCTATCTGATCTCCGCGACGCTCAAGCGCTTCGAAGACGAAGGTCGCGAGGAAAGCGATCTGCCGCTCGTGCGCTGGGGTGTCGAGGATGCGTTGCACCAGGCGCAGGAAGCCATCGACGGCGTGCTCGCCAACTATCCGAACCGCCTCGCCGCGGGCCTCGTGCGGGCACTGGCGTTTCCGTTCGGCTTGCCGCATCGCGCGCCATCAGACAGCCTCGGCGCCGCGATCGCCGAGCTGATGCAAACGCCGGGCGCCGCGCGCGACCGGCTGGTGTCCGACTCGTACGTGCCGCATCCGGACGTCGATGCGCTCGGTTACGGCGAACTGCTGTTCGCGCTGAATCCGCACGTCACCGCCATCGACCAGAAGCTGCGCGACGCGGTCAAACAAGGCCTGCTCTCGCCGATGCCGCAAAGCCTCGCGCATCTGGCCGAATGGACCGCCGCCGCGCAACAGCACGGACTGATCGACGCGGACGAGCGCCAGGTCCTCGACGACTATGCGCGCTATGGCGCCGAGGTGGTAAAGGTCGACGACTTCGCGCCGGACTTCGGCATGCTCGAGGGCCTGCAGCAGCGCAAGGAGGCGCTGGAGAAGGCGATGCAGCTTGCAGCCTGAGTGCCGCGCCGTGCACACTGAGGCAAACTCGTGACGCAAACTCATGACGCAAAGTCGTAACGCAATCCCGACCGGCCAGCGGAGCAACGGAACATGAACGACACCTACCTGAACTTCGTGAACTCGCCGTTCGGCGCACGCGTTGTGCGCTCCCTCGGCCTGCCGAAGCCCGAGGTACTACGCCGCTATCGCGCGGACCAGCCTGAGTTCGACGGGCTTGTCGCCGTCGGCGCGGGACGCGAGCCGCAGTTGCTCGAAGCGCTCGCCGGTGTCATCGCACGCAGCGGCTTCACCAGCGTCGCACATGAAAGCGCGGGCCTGTGGGTGCCGCTTGCCAACCACCATGGCTTGATGACGGGCCGCTTCGAGCCCGCCGAGGCGGGGCCGCATGGGCGCGTCGCCGCCCTGATCTTCGATGCGAGCGGCATTGAAGACAGCACCCAACTCGATACGCCCTTTGCGTTCTTTCACGACACGCTGCGCTCGCTTGGCCAATGCGGCCGCGTCGTCGTGCTGGGACGGCCGCCCGAAGCCTGCGCGAGTCCGCGTCAATGGACCGCGCAGCGCGCGCTCGAAGGCCTCACGCGTTCGCTCGGCAAGGAAGCCCGGCGCGGCATCACGGCCAATCTGGTGTATGTAGCGCAAGGCGCCGAGCACGACGCCGAGGCGACGCTGCGCTTCTTTCTGTCGCCGCGCTCGGCCTATGTGTCGGGCCAGGTGGTGCGCATCGCCGCCGGTGCAGGCGGTGCAGGCGGTGCAGGTGCGGATGCCAGTGAAGCGCCGCCATTCGACTGGGCCCAGCCGCTCGCGGGCAAGCGCGCCGTCGTGACCGGTGCGGCGCGCGGCATCGGCGCGGCGATCGCCGGTGCGCTTGCCGCCGAGGGCGCGCACGTGACCGGCATCGATATCCCGTCCGCCCGCGAGGCGTTGGAGGCGACGATCCGCCAACTGTCCGGCACGGCCCTCGCCTTCGACATCGCCGCTCCCGAAGCGCCCGCGCAGATCGCCGCGGCGCTCGATGAACTGGGTGCCGACATCGTGGTGCACAACGCCGGCATCACGAAGGACAAGACCATCGCCAGGATGAGCGAGGCGGCATGGCACAGCGTGATCGACATCAACCTGTCCGCGCAGGAGCGCATCGACGATGCGCTGCTCGCCGCCGGAACCCTGCGCGACGGCGGCCACATCGTCTGCGTTTCGTCGATCAGCGGCATTGCCGGCAACATGGGCCAGACCAACTATGCTGCCTCGAAAGCGGGGGTAATCGGCCGCGTGCAAGGCATGGCGCCGCAACTGCGCGAACGGCGCATCACGATCAACGCGGTCGCACCAGGCTTCATCGAAACGCAGATGACCGCGAAAATTCCGCTGGCGATCCGCGAAGCCGGCCGCCGCATGAATTCGATGAGCCAGGGCGGCCAGCCGGTTGATGTCGCCCAGACCATCGCGTGGCTTGCGCATCCTGGCTGCGCCGGCGTCACGGGCCAGGTGGTGCGGGTGTGCGGTCAAAGCCTGCTCGGAGCATGACCATGGGCGAGCCTTCCGGACTCGGTCATGCTTACGGCACCGCGCGCCCCAAAACCGTCGTCGTCGAGCCGTTGCCCGCACCGGCGAAACTGTATGCACGCGCCTTGTCCGGCGTCATCAAGCGCGGGCGCGCTACCCACTTGCCCGCGCTGCGGCTCGTGCGCCCGGCCGCGCCGCTCGAACCCGCGGCAATCGAGCGCTATGCGCGCGTCTGCGGCTTCATTCCTGAGCACGGCGTACCGCTCACCTTTCCCCACCTGCTCGCCTTCCCGCTGCATCTTTTGATGCTGACCGATCCGGCGTTTCCGTGGCCCGCGCTTGGGCTCGTGCACCTGGCCAATCACGTGCGGCTGCGGCGCCCGCTCGGGTACAACGAGGTCTTGCGCGTCGAGGTGGAATTCGGCGCGTTGCTGCGGCATGACAAAGGGCAGGCGTTCGTGCTCCATACACGTCTCTATCGCCGCGGCGAAGCCGTTTGGGATGGCGACAGCGTGTATCTGAAGCGCGGTGTCGCCGCGGTGGGCAATCCGCTCGCCGCGCTCGACGTCGAGCGCGACGCGTTGCAACGCGTGGCGCGCTGGCAGCTCCCGGCGCAACTCGGACGCGACTACGCGCACGCCTCGGGTGATTACAACCCGATCCATCTGACGACGCTGTCCGCCAAAGCATTCGGTTTCCCACGCGCGATCGCCCACGGCATGTGGACCCTCGCACGCGCCGCCGCCGCGCTGCAACCGCCCAAACCGCTGGCCGACGCCGTGATCAGCGCGGAATTCAAGCTGCCGATGCTGTTGCCCAGCGACGCGTCGTTGTGGACCGCGACGCCGTCGCCCACGCTGCGCGACCTGGAAGTGCGCGATGCCGCCGGCGACAAGCCCCATTTGCGCGGCCGGTTTCAGTGGACACCGCTATGAGCGAGATCGCGTCCGGTATCGAGTCACTCATCGAGTCCGATATCGCATCCGTCGCGCACCGCCTGCCGCTGCAACCGGCACGCGCCGCACATGGCGCTGTCGTGGAATCAATACGGCTGCCAATCCGTTATATAGAAGGCGTCACGACACCCAGGCCGCCTTGAGCGAGCGTTGCGCGCGCCTCGCTCCCATCGACCCACTCACCACGCCCTAACAGGAGTCACGCATGTCCAACCCGCTTCCCGCTGTGCGGCGCGTCGCCATCGTCGGCGGCAACCGGATTCCATTTGCGCGCTCGAATACCGCGTACGCGAGCGCATCGAACCAGGACATGCTGACCTTCACGCTGCAGGGCCTCGTCGACCGCTTCAACCTGCACGGCGAGCGGCTCGGGGAAGTCGCGGCAGGCGCGGTCATCAAGCATTCGCGTGACTTCAACCTGACGCGCGAGTCGGTCCTCTCTACCACGCTCGCCAGGGAAACGCCTGCCTACGATGTCCAGCAAGCCTGCGGGACCGGTCTCGAAGCCACCATTCTGGTCGCCAACAAGATCGCTCTCGGCCAGATCGAGGTGGGCATCGCAGGCGGCGTCGATACCACCTCGGATGCACCGATCGGCGTGAACGAACGGATGCGCAAGATCCTGCTGGAAGCGAATCGCGGCAAAACCGCCGGCCAGCGCGTCGGGGCGCTGACCAAGCTGCGGCCGGGCATGTTCTTCAGGCCGCTCCTGCCGCGCAACGGCGAACCGCGCACGGGTCTCTCGATGGGCGAACACTGCGAACTGATGGCCAAGCGCTGGGCGATCTCGCGCGAGGCCCAGGACGTGCTGGCCTACGAAAGCCACCGCAAGCTGGCCGACGCGTACACGCGCGGCTTCCTCAACGACCTGATGACGCCATATAAAGGGCTCGCGCGCGACAACAACCTGCGCGCCGACCTGACGCTGGAAAAACTCGCCAGTCTCAAGCCGGTGTTCGACCGCGACGCCGGCACGCTCACAGCGGGCAATTCCACGCCGCTGACCGACGGCGCGTCCGCGGTCCTGCTCGCGAGCGAGACCTGGGCGGCCGCGCGCGGGCTGCCCGTGCTGGCTTGCCTGAGCTGGTCGGAGACCGCCGCCGTCGACTTCTTCGACAAGAAGCAGGGCCTGCTGATGGCCCCAGCGTACGCGGTACCGCGGATGCTGGCGCGCGCCGGCCTGAGCTTGCAGGATTTCGACCTGTATGAAATTCACGAGGCATTCGCGGCCCAGGTGCTCTGCACGCTCACCGCGTGGCAGGATGACGAGTATTGCCGCACGCAGCTCGGTTTACCCGCCCCCCTTGGCGCAATCGATCGTGCGAAACTGAACGTCAACGGCAGCTCGCTCGCGACCGGCCATCCGTTTGCCGCCACCGGCGGTCGAATTGTTGCTGCACTGGCGAAAATGCTGGCGCAGCTCGACAAACCGGCCGGCACGGCGCGCGGCCTGATTTCGATCTGCGCGGCGGGCGGCCAGGGCGTCGTCGCGATTCTGGAGCGCTAGCACCGCCGGCACGTTGCGCCACCCTAATACGAGCACCGGCACAAACACGAACACATACCAACATGCGAAGCTTTCAGCTTCAGGAGACATGCGATGAACCAGCCTACCCAGGCGCCACCCGCCTCATCCGCCGATGTCAAGCCGTCGCGGCGAGCGCCGAACACCGACGGCATCTGGTACGCGTCCTATCCGCCCGAGGTGCCGCACGAGATCGATGTCAGGCAGTATGAATCGGTCGTGCAGTTCTTCGACGAGTGCACGGAGAAGTTTCGCGGGCGCGTCGCCTATGTCAGCGTCGGCGCCAACCTCACCTATGGCGAACTGGCGCGCAAAGCCACCGCGTTTGCGGCCTACCTGCAAAGCATTGGCGTGAAGCCGGGCGAGCGCGTCGCGATCATGCTGCCCAACACGTTCCAGTATCCGGTGTCGCTATTCGGCGTGCTCAAGGCCGGCGCCGTAGTGGTCAACGTGAATCCGCTCTACACGGTGCGCGAACTCGCGCATCAGTTGAAGGACAGCGGTGCGCAAACCATCATCGTGTTCGAGAACTTCGCGAAGACGGTCGAGGACGCGTTGCCGGGCACGCGCGTGGAGAACGTGATCGTCACCGGACTCGGCGACCTGCTCGCCGATGGGCTGAACCTGAAGGGACGGCTGCTGAATTTCATGCTGCGGCACGTGAAGAAAATGGTGCCGAAATATCACCTGCCGCAAGCCGTGCGCCTGCTCGACGCGCTCGCGACCGGCTACATGCGGCCGCTCACGCCGGTGCGCCCCAATCGCGCCGATCTGGCGTTCCTGCAATACACCGGCGGCACGACCGGCATCGCCAAAGGCGCGATGCTCACGCACCAGAACATCATCGCCAACCTGCTGCAGGCGAAAGTCTGGTCGGCAGGCCAGTTGACCGGCGACATCGAAACGGTGCTCACGCCCCTGCCGCTTTATCACATCTATTCGCTGACCGTGAACGCGCTGATCTTCATGGGACTGGGCGGGCGCAACATCCTGATCGCAAACCCGCGCGACATGAAGCGCGTGATGATGATCATCCGTCACGAGAAGTTCACCGGCATTACGGCGATCAACACGCTGTACAACGCGTTCCTCGAAAACGAAGAGTTCCGGCGGCGCGACTTCTCGAACCTGAAACTCGCGATGGCGGGCGGCATGGCCACACAGAAAGCCGTCGCCGATCGCTTCAAGGCCGTGACGGGTCAGCCGATTATCGAAGGCTACGGGCTTACCGAGTGCTCGCCGATCGTCTCGATGAATCCCGTGGATCTGAAGAACATGCGCGATTTCGAAGGCTCGATCGGCCTGCCCGCGCCCTCCACCCAGGTGCGCTTCAAGAAAGACGACGGCAGTTGGGCCAATATCGGCGAAGCGGGCGAAGTGTGCGTGAAAGGTCCGCAGGTCATGAAGGGCTACTGGAACCGACCCGACGAGACCGCCAAGGTCTTCGACGACGACGGCTGGCTTGCCACCGGCGATATCGGCGTGATGGATTCGCGCGGCTTCATGCGGCTGATCGACCGCAAGAAGGACATGATCCTGGTGTCAGGTTTCAACGTTTATCCGAACGAGATCGAGGACGTGATCGCGATGCACCCCGATGTGCGCGAAGTGGCGGCCATCGGCATTCCGGATGCCGTGCAGGGCGAGCGCGTCAAGGTCTTCATCGTGTCCCGCAACCCGGCGCTCACCGCGGAACAGGTCATCGAGCACTGTCGCAAGAATCTGACCGGCTACAAGATTCCGAAAGCCGTCGAGTTCCGCACCGAGTTACCGCAAACGAATGTCGGCAAGATCCTGCGGCGTGCGCTACGCGATGAGGAACTCGCCAGGCAATCCCGTGCCTGAGAGGAGACGCGCTTCGCGCGGCATGGCCGCGCCCGATTCCGCGGACTCTGGATCCGGAGAAAGATGAATGAAGCACCGTTTGCTCACGCGTTCGCACCCTGCGCCCGTCTTCGGGCGCATCGCCTGGCTAAGACCGCTGTTGGCGGGCACGGTCCTCGCTGGCGCGGCGGCCGTGGCGTTCGCGCAATCCGACGATCCGCCCGCCGCTGCCGCCGAGCCGGCCAGCGCGGTGCAGGCGCCCTCGGTGCCGGCGTCGCAAGCGGGCAAGCTGACGCTCGACCAGCAAGTGCACTGGCTACGCCAGGCGCAGCAAAGCGGCGCACTGGAGAAACTCGACGACCAGCAACTGGTCGCGCTGTTCCAGTCGCTCGATCCGCTCACGCTGCCGCGCTACATCAAGGAAGGGCCAAACGGTTACCCGTCGTATGAATTCACCATGTTGCGCTGGGAGCGCATCAGGGGTCAGTGGCCGGGCAAGCCCGATCACATGCTCGTGCGCATCGCGCACGACCCGCTGCGCATCTACGCAAAATGGCTGCCAGACGGCGCGCATGCGGGCCAGGAAGTCATTTACGACGAATCCAAACGGCCCGACGAGATGTACGGGCACCTCGGTGGCCTGCTGGGCGTGATGCCGATCTGGACCTCGACCACAGGCGCGCTGGCTCGCGCTCAATCGAATCATCAGGTGCGTGATCTCGGCACCGGGTACATCGCGAACCAGTATCTTGCCGAAGGTAAGAAATACGTCGAGGCCGGTGTGCCCCGCTCGATGCAGATCGCCGTGCAGACCGTCAATGGCGTGCGGGTGGTCACCTTCACCTACGAAACGCCGATCGGCCAGCCGCAGTTCTACGCGAAGAAGGAAACACTGGGGCTCGATCTGCGGCACCCGTATTTCCGCACCGTCGAGTCTTACGATAACGACGGCAAGATCTTCGAAAAGATCGTCTTCGAAACCATCACGCCGAAGACTTTCGACGACGCGACGTTTGATCCAAAGAATCCGGCGTATAGGTTCTGAAAGAGATTCGGGCGGAAGGTGCAGGCCGAGTTCGCGCGCGTGACTGAATGTGGGTGAGCGGTGTTTTTGTGTGTGGTGGGCGCTCGCCTTGAACCACGCGCGCCTAGCGTGCCGCGGCAGGTCCGATCAGAAAGGCAACCGGTGCGCCCGGTCCCGTGCCCTGCTCACGCCTATGCTGAACCATCCGCCCCGAGCCGAGCGCGAGTTGTCCGAGCACAAAGGCATCGGAGGCGCGTGTGAAGCCGATCAGCACGCCAGGCGCAGCGGCAAGACGCGGCCCGAGCGTCGCGTACCAGAGCATGCCGGCGTCTGCGCCGACTTCGAAGGCCGGCAGATTCAGCCGGGCCACATAGTCCGCAAACGCCCGGCCCCCTGCAAGGCTCGAATCGACCACGGCGATCGTGTTGGGCGCGCGAGCGGCGTGCGCCATCCACGGCAACGCGCAACCTGCCGCCGAAAGCCAAGCGCCGGTCATCACGAAAGTACGCCTGTCCATTGCCCGAAGTCTTCTCCATTATCAGCGTGACATGCCGTCACGCCGTCGCCGCCGACCGTTGCGCCAAATCGCGCCGAGTCGCACCACTCGCTACGTATAACCCCGCCGGTCGCGCCATGCCGCCGGCCAGACACCCTGCTTGCCTGGCGAAAGAATGCCGGCCGGATCGAGTGCGTCCTTGATCGTCTCCGACAGGCGCAGCAACGCGCCATCGTTGAAGCTGTACTGCGCCGCCGCGAAGTCCATATACGCGAGATGCGCACGGTATTCGCCGTAGCCGGCCGCGCGCGCGTCGCTCATCAGCACGCGCAGCAGATCGCCCGCGAGATCGGTCTGGTGTGCGTCGTTGCGATCGAAGATCGCCGCGAAAATGTGATTCAGATGCCGCGTGCCCGCCGTGAAGCCACCGTAGTAATCGAACCCGTATTCCGCCGCGCGTGCCTTCACCATCGTGTACTGGCGCATCGCATCGCGCCCTGTCGCCGGACAGACCGGCGAGAAATCGACATGCGCGCCCGCGCCACCGCGCCAGTCGAGCATCCGGAAGGCGCTCATGGCCGGAATGCCGGCGAGATTGCGGTCGCCGCCGCCAACCGGTTGCGCGTCGCCGCTGTAGCGGGTCGCCGTGAGCGTGGCTTGCGGCACGCGCACAAAGGCCCGCTGCACGATCGCATAACGCGCGTCGATCAGCTCAGGCGTGCCGTATAGCGCAAAGTGCAGATTCCACCGGCCAATGTGCAGTTGCTCGAGCATCGCGGCAATCGCGCTCTCCGGCATCGGACCGGTGCCCTCATACCATTGCGCCCGCGGCGTGAGGCCGGCCGCACGCCGTAACCCGCCTTCGATCACCGCGTTGTTGCGAATCGTCTCGTCAAGACGCAGCGGCCGCAGGATTTCCACGATTTCTTCGAGATCGTGCTCGTGGCGAAACTGGATCTCGCCAAGCAGATAGGCCGGTGGCGCAGGCATCAACCAGACCCCCATCTTCGTGACGATGCCGTAGTTCGACTGCATGAACATCGCGTCGAACGACGGGCCGTAACCCGCCCGGTAAGTCTGCCACGACGTGCCGATTTCGATCGCCCCCATACCCGTGCGCACCAGGTCGCCGTTGGCGAGCACCACTTCCATGCCGCACTGCTGGGCGGCATGGTCGCCGTAGGGCGTGTAGCCGAAACCGCGCTCCAGCGTGTTGCCGATCACGCTGCCCCACCCGGCCGCCGGCGGATCGACCCACAGCCGATGCCCATTGCTGCGCAGATACGCATACAGGTCGAAGTAGCTGACGCCGGGTTCGACGAGGGCGTAGGCGAGCGTTTCGTTCACCTCAATAATACGGTTCATGCGCTGCAGGTCGAGCACCACCGAACCCGGCAGACGCGGTGCGGCGCCGCCATAGGCGAAGTTGCGGCCGGTGGAGACGGTCCACAGTGGAATGCGGTACTGATTGGCGACGCGCAGGATAGCGCGGATTTCGTCGACCGACGCCGGGCGCAGCGCCGCCGAGGCCGCGAACGCCGCGGCCTGACCGGGCGCGAACGGATCGCGGTAGGCCGCCAGTTCCTCCGCCGAAGACGACACCATGTTCGGCGCACCGACAATGGCCGCCCATGCGGCGAGCGCACGCTCGAACTGCGCTTGCGAAACGTTCGGCGGCAAGATGCGTGTCAAGGCGTCTCCTTGGCTGCGACAGACAGCCCGCGCGGTACGGCATGTCGAACGATGGTCCAACAGCTGCCGGCAGGCGGCTTCCGGCTGCGCCGCGTGGGACGTCGCCTGCCCAGTACACAGCTCACAACGCGCGGGCGCTACCGCGACGACACGCAGGCCACGCTAGCGGTGCATCCCGCCCCCTGCGCCGTGCATGCCACCCATGCCGTGCCACTCGCCCGTACCGTGCCAGCCGCCCGTACCGTGCCAGCCGCCGGACCGCGTCCCCATGCCATTCGATGCGTGGTCGAAATGGACGTGATCCATGTGATGGTGGTGATGAAACCGGTCGATGAAGACAAACGACCCGCCCACCACCGTCACAAATCCGCCCCAATACCATGGATCGTAGTACGGATAGGCCGGCGCCGGATACAACGCCACGGCATTCTCGTCGCCTTGCACGAACTGCCATGTGCCGTCCGGTTGCTGGCATGCCAGTCCGGTGATCTGCTGCATGGTGCCGTCAATCTCGGTCTGCGCCGCGATGGTCCGGCACGGCGGTGCGGCATAAGACGCCTCACCCGGGGCCCCATCCGGCATGGTCTGCGCCGCCACCGGCGCCGCGCACGCCAGGCACAGGCATAACGCTGTGCAGCGTCCCTCGATATTACCCATGATCTCGCCCTGCCTCGACGGTCCGGCGTTGCGATCCGCCCTGGCGGTCGGCACCGTGAAGACCCCGTCGCTTTGCCTCGCATTTGTCTGCCCTGCGGCCTGCGCGCCAACGCGGCAGCAGCACGGACTTGCAACGAGTAAACGAGTGGCCGCACAGCGCTATTCCGCCAGGGCGGCGGCAAGACGGCGCGTCTGTGTTACACGATGTTTCCGCGCGCACAGAGGGACATAACGGTGCTCGCAACAGGACACGCGAGGCAAATGCAAGGAACGCTAACGAAGCGCAATCAGGCGGCTCGGCCTATTGGCCTATTGCCACGACTCCGGCTTGCCGCCGAGCGCATTGCACACCTCGATGGCGATCGAGCGCAGCTTGCCCTCCGAAATCGGCCCCGACAACGCGTAGCCCATACGGTCGCTCACCCAGTAGAAAGTGCGGCGGTTGCCGTCGCGAAACAGGCGGAATGCGGTTTCGTCGCGGGGAATACCGGTCACATAGAGCGTGAGCCGCGCGCCGGCCGTGTTCTCATACATGAACTGCGCCGCGGGCCCCGCCTCGCCCGGCAGCAGACGCCCGCCCACCAGCGAATAGCCGTACTCCTGCAGCGACGGCACCGAGAGCGGCCGGTTCAGCCGCTTCGACAGCCAGTTGATCAGATGTTCTTCCTGGGTTGCCGCGACCTCCACCGGGTGACGCTGCTCGGGCGTATATACCGCGTAGGCGATGTCGGCGCTCTTGGCGAAGTTCATCGGGTCGTTGCCGCTCAGGCCACCCGGCAGACGCGATGCGACCGGCCCCAGCGCGAGCGCGAGACCCGCGCCCACCGCGAGCCAGCACGCAGCGAGGCCCGCCCGCCGCCACCACGGCACCGGCGGGCGCAAGACGATGAACGACGGTTCATTGTGCTGCGGCGCGCCGCACAGGGCCTGCAAGGCCGCCTTCTGGCTGCGCCAGGCCGCGACCTGGGCGGCCGCCTGCGGATCTTGCGCGAGATGCTCAAGCACGGCCTCGCGCGCGCCGTCCGGCAACTCGTTATCGACGAACGCGGACAGCGCGCGCGGGTCGGGCGGAGTGGGGACAGCGGGATCGTGGTCGTCGTTGCTCATCACGGATTTCTCACAACTTTGAGCGGCGGGGACTTGCGCGTCGGGCCTTCGGTCAGCAGCACCCGCATATGCTCGCGCGCGCGCGACAGGCGCGACATCACGGTGCCGATCGGCACGCGCAGCGCGACCGACGCCTCCTGGTAAGTCAGCTCCTCGACGCAGACGAGCAGCAACACTTCGCGCTGCTCGAGCGGCAGGCAATACAGTGCCCGCTGCAGATCGCGCAGCACCAGCCCGTCCACTTCACCGTGGGGGGCCTCCATATTGCGCCACGGCGCGCTTTCGTCATCTACGGCGATCTCGCGGCGCACACGCAACTGGTCGATGTACAGATGGCGCAGGATCGTCAGCAGCCATGCGCGCAGATTACTATTCGGACGAAACGCCGACCAGCGCGCAAGCGCACGCTCCGCCGTATCTTGTACCAGATCGTCGGCCCATGCGGAATCGCCCGTCAGTGCGCGCGCATAGCGGCGCAACTGCGGGAGCCACGAAATCACTTCCGCTTCGAAATTCACGCCGCGAACGCTTTGTCCGGACGCTCAGTAACCGCCACTGCTACCGCCCGTCGTATTGGTGCCGCTGGCCCCGCCGGAATTCATGTCGTTTGGCGAGCTGCAGCCCGCAGCGGCGAGCGATGCCAGCGCGAGCGCCACCAGCACGCACGCGGTAGAAAAAATACGGGATGTCTTCATTTGCCGTCTCCTGTTGACGCCCGGCATAGCCGGTGCGTCGCGGTGCGTCGCCGTTGACGCGGTGTGCCGTATCGCCGCGCGCCGTGCGCGGCCCCTCGCAGCCGGCCAGCGTGCCCGGACTCGCCCCACCTCTGGCCGCCCGCACGCGGGCGAAGTCGAACGAAGTGCCTCGATGCGCGCTGCCATACCGACTTAACGTGTACGGGAGCCGTTTTATTCCGCCCGTTCTCGCCTGAGGCCAACCGCACGATCCAGCCCTGGCCCGCCGGATCCCTTGCCAGATTCGTAACTCAACGTTACACGCATCAGTTATCAGATGCTTCCACGCCCGCAAGCCGTTATAGTGGACGCAGATGGCTCACCCCGCGCGCTTTCTCCTGAAAAGGGTAGAATCGCGGCGAGCAACTGTCCTTCTTACCTGACTTGTCCATGGCATCCGCAGAATCGCATCCGCAAAACGACTTCATGAACGCAGCGCGCAAAGAAAGAAAGCGCGTGGAAATCTATCTTGTCAATGGCATTCGCCTGACAGGGTGCATTGAGTCGTTCGATCAGTATCTGGTGATGCTGCGCACGCCGGTCGGCTTGCAAGGCATCTACAAGCGCGCCATTTCGACGATCCAGCTTGACACCGGCACCCGCCCTGCGCCGCGCGCCAGTCGGCCCTCGCATGGCGAACACACGACGCGCGGCCCGCATGGTTCGCGCGAACCGCGTGAGCATCGCGAGCCGCGTGAACCCCGCGAATCCTACGGCGCCCAGCCGCCTGCCGAGCGGCCGCCTTCAGACCGCGCACCGTCGGACGGCCCGGTGGTCGTTACCCGCCGCCGGCGCCTGTTCGGCACGGGCAATGGCGAAGGTAACGGCAACGGCAACGGCAACGGCGGCAACGAGTGAACCACGCATGAACGATCGTGCCGCGGCGGCCTAATCCGCCGGGTTGCCCAGCCGCTGCAAGATCTGCTCGATCCGCACCCTCTGCTTTTGCGTCAGTTCGAACCCGCATTTGACCGCAAGCACGCGGCGCCGCCAGTAGCCGACCGTCAGCATGCGTACCATCGGTTGCCGCGTTGCCCAATCCAGGTGTTCCAGCTCCGTCTCCACGACGTGTGATGCGCTGAAACGCTGTCCCCGCGGCGGCCCGTTCGATTCCATATCTGCACCACCCGTCTGTGTGCCGCTCCGGCGCAACCGGTGTAGGCGGCTCCCGCGACACACCCAAGACGAGGCAACGCGCACCAAATTTCAAGGAATGACGTGGCGCCGTGCGGCATGCGTGCAAGAGCAAAACGCGCGGATGCACGCCTATGCCAGGCGGCCAGATGGTCGCCGGCTCCAGCTTTGCGCTATGCTGAATGTCCGATACCCACCGCGGAGTACGACATGTCCAAGCCGAAGTCCAACGCGCCCGCCCCCGTTGAAACGGCCGATGACCGGCTCGACGAAGCACTCGAGGAAACCTTCCCTGCCAGCGACCCCATCGCGGTCGCCCCTTTCATCGAGCGGCCCGAGCCCCGCCCTGCGCCGCACGCGCCCGCCAAAGAGAAAAAGCACGGCTAAAACGACAGCCGGGGAAGTTGACCTGAGCGTCACGTAGCGTCATACCGCATCTCGCGCGGCCTCGCGCCGCGCACCCAAACTCTGCCCGCTCCCGCAAGAAGGAACGACAGCATGCCTGGCGATAGCGCCCATCCGGTCACTGCCAACCCCGCGCGCTTCCTGCGCGAACGCGACGGGCACGAAGCCCGCGTCACCTACGTCGAACTGTTCTTCGACCTGATCTACGCGTTTGCCGTCACGCAGCTCTCGCACCGATTGGTCCATAACCTGAGCGCGTTCGGCGCGCTGCAGACGCTCGTGCTCTGGTTTGCGGTATGGCTCGGCTGGCAATACACCTGCTGGGTCACCAACTGGTTCGACCCCGAACGCCTCCAGGTCCGGCTGTTGCTGTTTGCGGTGATGCTAACCGGCATGGTGATGGCGGCCAGTCTGCCGCTCGCCTACGGCGAGCGCGGCCTCGTATTTGCGATCAGCTACGTGACGATCCAGGTGGGCCGCAGTCTTGTCGTGCTGGGTTTTCTGGGGCGCCACCATCCGCTTACCGCAAACTTCCGGCGCATTTGCGGGTGGCTGGTGATTTCGGGCATTGCGTGGATTGCCGGTGGCCTGCTGGACGGCCTGCCGCGCTTTGCGTGCTGGAGCGTGGCGGTGCTGTGCGAATACGTCTCGCCGATGTTCGGCTTCCCGCTGCCCGTGCTCGGCCGCTCGAGCGCCGCCGACTGGCGCACCACCGAAGGCGGCCACATCGCCGAGCGCTGTCAGGCCTTCGTGATTCTGGCGCTCGGCGAATCGGTGCTGGTGACGGGCGGCACGCTGTCGGACCTCGCCACCTGGAGCGCGCCTGCGGTCATTGCGTTTCTGGTGTGTTTTGCCGGCAGTGTTGCCATGTGGTGGGTCTATTTCGACACCAGCAGCAGCGCCGGCAGCCGGGCCATCTCACGCTCGAGCGAACCCGGCCTGATGGGGGCCTATTTTCACTACGTCCACGTGATCCTGATTGCCGGCGTCATCGTCTCGGCCGCCGCCGACGACCTCGTGATCCTGCATCCGCCCGAGCGCATCGGCTGGCCGACCGCGTGGCTCCTGCTGGGCGGCCCGGCCATCTATGTGCTGGGCAACGGGCTGTACAAGCGCGTCGTGTATGGCTGGTTTCCGCTGTCGCACTGGATCGGGCTCGCGCTCCTCGCCCTTATCGTGCCATTTGCGTTCCACACCGACCTGCTGATGACGGGCGGCCTCACAACCGCGGTCATGATCGTGATTGCCGCCTGGGAGAGCGTCTCGCGCCGCGCGTCGGCGCGAGCTGAACCGGCCAGTGGCGAATAGTCCGCGGTCGCTGCCCTCGCCACGATGGCCGGGCCCACCGCCGCTACGCGGGCGGCCGCAAAACCCGCAAACCACCGGCCGCGCCGGCCAGACAACAAAAGCGGCAAAAACAACAAAAACCCGTGCGGCGAACCGCACGAGTGTCGTGTTTCCTGCGAGTGGCGCTAGCTCAGTGCAGCGAAGTCGGCAAGCCGCTATCCAGCTGACGCTGCAGTTCCTGCACCTGACGCTGCGCTTCGCGCAACTGGGCCTGAGCGGCAGTCTTCTGCTGCACAAGCGCAGTGGCTTCCGCACGCGTCTGCTGCTGCTGGCTGTTGACGATGTTCTGCTGCTGATGCGCCACATCGAGGTCGGCCTGCAGGCGATTGGCGCGGTCCTGCGACAGCGCGATCATCCGCTCCGTGAACGCCTTTTGCGCTTCGAGACGGGTGCGGCGGATCTCGATATCGGACAGCTGGATGG
This sequence comes from Paraburkholderia sp., assembly GCA_035948995.1. GTDB lineage: Bacteria > Pseudomonadota > Gammaproteobacteria > Burkholderiales > Burkholderiaceae > Paraburkholderia. The sequence goes on from DASZIR010000069.1 coordinate 24,830, forward strand.
TCTGCCGGACAAAGTCCTTGTAGATCAACTCAGCACGCGTGTCGTCCTCGGTCTTGATGACCCGCCAGTAGGTTTTCTGCTGGAACAGCGCGACGTAGTACGTCATCTCCCTGGCGTTGAACACCAGGCTCGCACCGTAGCTGCCGTTGTACGTCGTGCGCAGCTCGGTCAGATCCGAACCCCGGATCATCTGCTGCAACTCCGCGACGTTGCCGGCAGCCGATTGCTTCGCCTCGTCCGCCGTTAGCGCCGTGGCCTGCCCCGGCTGGCCTTGGATCGTGGCGGGTAAGGCGGTCGTCGTGCCCGGCTGGGAAACGACGGCGGCGCTCGCCCCGCTGTCCGGCAGAGCCTGCGCATAGACGCTCTGCACGGTCCCCAGCGCAACCAGAGCGCCAAGGGCAATCTGTCGAAGTTTCGACTTGTGGTCCATGTAATTCCTGCTTGAACAGTTTTTGTTTTAGTACATCTGTCTCATTATTACTCACTTTCGCGAACTTCGGGCTCTTCGTCGAAAATTTGATACTTACGCATCTTCTCCCATAACACCTTCCGGCTAATGCCCAGGTGACCAGCCGTACCCTGCCTGCGCCAACCGTTTGCTTCAAGTGCTGCGAGCACGCGGCTGCGCTCGGCCATGTCCCATTTGCTACGGTCGGCCAGTACTTCCGCCGCGCTTTCGGCGGGCACCGGCTGGCTGCTGCGCGCGAGCGCCAGCAGGCGATGCAGCCGCGCCGCGTCCCACGCGCCGATCTGGCGCACTGTCACGCCGATCCGCTCGGCCAGGTTGCGCAATTCGCGCACATTGCCGGGGAAACAGGTGTCGGCCACCGCGTCGGCCAGCCAGCACGGAATGTCGGGCAGCGTGGCGAGTCGTTCCGGGCCGACCACCGAGGCGATGAAGGCCTTGAAGATCGCGATCTTGTCGACCGCGCGGCGCTCTTCGAGCGAGGGGATTTTCAGTTCGATCACCGCCAGCCGGTAGTACAGGTCCGCGCGGAAGGTGCCGTCCTTGACGAGTTGCGGCAGGTGCTTGTTGGTCGCCGCGACCAGCCGGAAATCGAGTTTGATGGGCGTGGCCGAGCCGATCCGCGTGACCGCGCTATCTTCCAGCACGCGCAGCAGTTTCACCTGCTGGTAGAGCGGCAGGTCGCCGATTTCGTCGAGGAACAGCGTGCCGCCGTCTGCCTGCTCGAAATAACCCTTGTGGGCAACCACGGCGCCCGTGAACGATTCCTTCGAGTGACTGAAGAACAGCGATTCGAACAGGCCATCGGGAATCGCGCCGCAATATTCTTGGGGCATCGAAGTCCGGCGAGTCGAACATTCCGGGCGTCGTCGAAACCAACCCCGTTTCGACGACCTTCACACGCACCGGCGCGAGTTTCTCGCAAACCAACGATTGGCCCCTGAAGATCGGCACCGCGGTGGCCATGACGGGCCAGTACAGCCCCGACTCGCTGCCGACTTCCGAGCAGATTTCGTTCGGCGCGCAGCGCTTCGCGCAAGGTTATGAGCCGGGCGAGGCATCGGCCGATTCCGGCCGGGGTGCGTCGTTCGAACTCAATCGCAGCTTCACGCCGGGCTTCACCTATCTGCGGACCTCTATCCCGTACGTGTCGTTCGACATGGCGCGCGTTTACCTGCACGCGGGCACGCCGTCGCCGTCGAAGCTCTCTTCGGTCTCGTTCGGCTTCCGCATTTCCGACGCGAAGTACTGCACGCTCGATCTGTCGGTGGGCAAGGCCGTGGGCGACGCGCCGGTCGAGAGCGCCTCGCGCAGCCCGCGGATCAACGCAACATTCTCGTATCAGCTGAATTGAACGGCGCGGCGCGGGCTCAGCGCCCCGCGATAATGTGCCCGCGCCGCCAGTTTGACTAGAGGTTCCACTATCAAACGCAGGACGCACTTTCACGTATTCTGCGTTGACCAGGTGAGGCCACGAATCCGGCAGCGCCTGGCAGGCCACACCTGGCAAGTCCTTCTGAGCAGGATCCGGCATGAGGAGGCAGCGCGTCGCCTGCCATGTCAATAACGCCGCGCGACCATGATCGCGCCGACTTTCAATCAAGGAGGAAGACAATGACGCAATTCACCCAATTCTCACTGCGCACCCGCGCCATGATGGCGCGCAGCGCGAAACATGCTGCGCTCGCAGGCGTGCTGCTTGTCAGTGCCGTTACTGCGATGGCACAAGCCGACAGTCCGGTCGGCACCTGGCAAACCATCGACGACCACACAGGCCAGCCCAAGGCACTCGTACAGATCACCCAGGACAGCAATGGCGCGCTGGATGGCAAGGTGATCAAGGGACTCGGACCGAATGATCATCCTGACCGCCGCTGCACCGCGTGCACGGACGATCGCAAGGATCAGTTGATCCTCGGCATGACGATCATCAACGACATGAAGAAGGATGACGAGGGCTGGGACGGCGGTCAGATTCTCGACCCTGAAAACGGCAAGGTCTACAAATGCAAGATGCACCTGGAAGAAGGTGGGCAAAAACTGGTGGTGCGGGGCTATATCGGCGTCTCGCTGCTGGGCCGCTCGCAGACCTGGATTCGCCAGCAGTAGGAAACTAGCGCCCCTCAGGCGCCTTGGCGCACGCAGTAACGCGTGGTGAACTACGATGCTGCGATGTGCCGCAGCCAGATAAAAGGACCGGCCGACCATCTCATTCGTACGGCCGGTTTTTCATGGTTGCACGGGTTCAATTCATTGGACTCGTCATGCAGCGTGCCTGTAGGTGCCTGCGAAGCTGAATACCGAGGGCACGGCCGGCTGTGCGGGCGGCTGGCCAAAAACAGCAGGCGTGGACGGTGCGACCGGGGCCGCTTCAGTGCGAGCCGCCTTCTGTTCAGGGCTGACGTGAATACGCATGCGCGCTTCCATCATGCTGCACAACGCGACGCTCGCCTCGCCAAACGGGTGGTCCATCACACGCTTGAGCACACCCGACTCGTGCCACGCCTTGAAGCGCCGACGGCAGGTCTGATACGAGGGGTATTTGCGCGGCATGGCGGACCAGGTGGCGCCGCTGTACATCACCCACAGCACGCCGTTGAGCAAGGAGCGCGTGTTGGCAAGCGGGCAGCCGCGCAGTTCGGAGCGCAGGCACAGTTCGGGGAGCAGCGGAGCAACGCGCTGCCATTCTTCATCATTGATATCGCGGTACGGGGTCATGGATTTCTCCTTCGTCAAAAGCCACGACCAAGAAGATATCGGCTTGCCCCTGGACCGGATATAAGATCAATCTGAATCCTGAAAATGCGACGTTGACCGCCGGTGATCGGCGGCCGGACCCTGATCTATCGCAAAAGTGCGCGCGAACGGCTGAACCGCGGGAACCGCTCAGGTCAGCGAGGTGTCCACCAGACGGCGCGGCGCGTCGAGATATTCCTTCGACTGCATTTCGACGATGCGCGACACCGTGCGGGTGAATTCGTTGGCCATCGGGCCGTCGGTGTACAACTGCTCGGGCGGCACGGCCGCGGACATCAGCAGCTTGACCTTGTGATCGTAGAAAACGTCGATCAGCCACGTGAAGCGCCGCGCCTCCGAAGCCATGCGCGCGCTCATTTGCGGCACGCCCGAGAGGACCACCGCGTGAAAACGGCTCGCCAGTTCCAGATAGTCGTTCTGCGAGCGCGGGCCGCCGCAGAGCGTGGCGAAGTCGAACCACACCACGCCGTCCGCCTTGCGTAGCGCCTTCAACTCACGCTTTTCGATGTGCAGGATCGGGCTCTCGTCGGGCACGGCGGCGAGGCGCGCGAACGCGTCACGCAGGGCCTTGTCGGCGGCTGCGCCGAGCGGCGTGTGATACACCTCGACCTGCGCCAGCGTCCGCTGTCGATAGTCGACGCCTGCGTCCACGTTGATCACATCCAGCCTGGTCTTGATCAGTTCGATCGCCGGCAGCATGCGGTCGCGATGCAGACCGTCGGGATACAGCGTATCCGGGTCGTAGTTGGAGGTCATCACGAACTGCACGCCGTTCTCGAACATCTTGTCGAGCAGGCGGTACAGGATCATGGCGTCCGCGATATCGGACACGTGGAATTCGTCGAAACAGATCAGGCGGTAACGCCTGGCGATGCGGCGTGCCAGTTCATCGAGCGGATCGGCCTGACCCTTCAGATCTTCGAGCTCGCGATGCACTTCGCGCATGAACTCGTGAAAATGCAGTCGCGTCTTGCGCTGCACCGGCACGACCGTAAAGAAGCTGTCCATCAGGAAGCTCTTGCCGCGCCCTACCCCGCCCCACATGTAGACGCCGCGCGGCAGGTCCGGGTGAATGATCAGCTTCTTGAACGCGTTCGAGCGGCGCGACTTGTACTCCACCCACTCCTCATAGCACCGCTGCAGACGGTCGACCGCCGCGCGTTGCGCCGGGTCCGATTGATAACCCCGCGTCTGCAGTTCTTTTTCGTAGTATTCGGTGACGTTCATTTTCTGGCTGCAAAAAAGAAGGCGGGAGGGATTGAACCCGCCCGCCTTCGTCGTGAAGCAAAGGTGCTGCGATCAGTCAGGCGTGCGCGTGATTACATGTTCAGCGCGCGCTTGTCGACGGCCAGTGCCGCCTCGCGCATTACTTCGGACAGCGACGGGTGCGGATGGCAAATGCGGCCGATGTCTTCCGACGCCGCCTTGAATTCCATCGCCACCACGGCTTCCGCGATCAGGTCCGATGCGTTAGCCGAGATGATGTGCACGCCGAGCAGCTCGTCGGTCTTCGCGTCGGCGATCATCTTGACGAAACCATCCGCCTTGTTGATGCCGAGTGCGCGGCCGTTGGCCATGAACGGGAACTGGCCCGTCTTGACTTCGCGGCCTTCTGCCTTCAGCTGCTGCTCCGTCTTGCCGACCCATGCGATTTCCGGTTCGGTGTAGATCACCCACGGAATGCAGTTGTAGTCGATGTGCGGCTTCTGACCGTCGATGATTTCAGCGACCAGCACGCCTTCATCTTCAGCCTTGTGCGCGAGCATCGGGCCACGCACCACGTCGCCGATCGCGTACACGTTCGGTACCGCGGTCGCGCAGTGGTCGTCCACGTCGATGAAGCCACGCTCGTTGGCCTTCAGTCCGATGGCTTCGAGACCGAGGTTGTCGGTATTCGGCACGCGGCCAATCGACACGATCAGGCGGTCCGTTTCGAGCTTCTGCGCGTTGCCGTCCTTGTCCGTGTAGTTCAGCGTGACGCTGTTGTCGGTCGTCGTCACTTCGCCGACCTTCACGCCCACGTGAATCTCCAGACCCTGCTTCTTGAACTGCTTGGCCGCTTCCTTCGCGAGCGCCTGGTCAGCCGCGCCGAGGAATTCCGGCAGCGCTTCGAGCACCGTCACGTCAGAGCCAAGACGACGCCACACCGAGCCGAGTTCCAGACCGATCACGCCGGCGCCGATCACGGCCAGCTTCTTCGGCACGGTGTCGAAGCTCAGTGCACCCTCGTTGTCGGCCACGATCTTGTTGTCGACCGGAATGCCCGGCAGATGGCGCGCCTTCGAACCCGTCGCGATGATCACGTTCTTCGCCGTGACGACTTCGGTCTCACCCTCGCCGCTCACTTCGATCTGCACGCCGGCGTCCGTCTTGCCGGTGAACTTGCCATGGCCCTTGAGCCACGTGATCTTGTTCTTGCGGAACAGGAATTCGATGCCCTTGGTCATCTTCTCGACGATGCCTTCCTTGCGGGCCAGCATCTTCGTGATGTCGAGCTTCACATCCGACACGTTGATGCCGTGATCGGCGAGGTGATGCTGCGCGTTTTCAAATTCTTCCGACGACGCCAGCAACGCCTTCGACGGGATACAACCCACGTTCAGGCAGGTGCCGCCGAGCTTGAGCGCACCGGCCGGGTTCTTCCACTTCTCGATACAGGCAACCGACTTGCCGAGCTGCGCAGCGCGAATAGCTGCGACGTAGCCGCCGGGACCGGCACCGATCACGACGACGTCAAATTCTTTGGACATGACAATCCTTTTGATGACGGAACGACGCGGCCACGCTTCGTGGCGCGCGTCGTTCCAGTACTGCGGGGTGCTGGATGCATAGTGCCTATATCGCGCTAGAAACGCGCGATCACAGGTCGAGTAGCAGGCGCGCCGGGTCTTCCAGCGCATCCTTCATCGCGACCAGCGACAGCACCGCTTCGCGACCGTCGATGATCCGGTGGTCGTACGACAGCGCCAGATAGTTCATCGGACGGATCACGATCTGGCCGTTTTCGACCACAGCGCGTTCCTTGGTAGCGTGCACGCCGAGAATCGCGGATTGCGGCGGGTTGATAATCGGCGTCGACAGCATCGAGCCGAACACACCGCCGTTCGAGATCGAGAACGTACCACCCGTCATTTCCTCGATCGACAGCTTGCCGTCCTTGGCCTTCTGGCCGAATTCAGCAATCTTCTTTTCGATTTCAGCGAGGCTCAGCTGATCTGCGTTGCGCAGGATCGGCACCACCAGGCCACGCGGCGAACCGACCGCGATACCGATGTCGAAGTAGCCGTGATAGACGATGTCGTTACCGTCAATCGACGCATTCACCAGCGGGAACTTCTTCAGCGCGTGGACCGCCGCCTTGACGAAGAACGACATGAAGCCGAGCTTCACGCCATGTTCCTTCTCGAACTTGTCCTTGTACTTGTTGCGCAGGTCCATCACCGGCGCCATGTTCACTTCGTTGAACGTCGTGAGGATGGCGTTGGTTTGCTGCGACTCGAGCAGACGCTCGGCGATACGCGCACGCAGACGCGACATCGGCACGCGTTGTTCCGGACGGTCCTTGAGCCATGCTTCGGCGGAGGCCGGAGCCTTCACGTCCGGCAGCGACGGCCTGGCAGCCTTCGGTGCGGCAGCCGGTGCCGGTGCAGCCTTGGCGGCCGGTGCCGGAGCGGCGCCGGCGGTCAGCACGTCACCCTTGGTGATGCGGCCGTCGCGGCCCGTGCCGGCGACGTCACCCGACGCCAGATTCTTTTCCGCCATCAGCTTGCCGGCAGCCGGCGAAGCAGCGGTGTTTGCACCCGTTGCGGATGCAGCTTGAGCAGCCGGTGCGGCGGCGGGTGCCTGAGCGGCAACCGGAGCCGGCTTCACTTCAGCCTCGACAGCAGCGGCGCCAGCCGTGCCTTCCGTGTCGATCTTGGCGATTACCTGATCAGCGGTGACGGTATCGCCGTCGTTCGCGATCACTTGCGCGAGCACGCCAGCCGAGGGGGCCGGCACTTCCAGCACGACCTTATCGGTCTCGATTTCGATGAGGATTTCGTCTTGCGCGACAGCCTCGCCGGGTTTCTTCTTCCACTGCAGCATCGTGGCTTCCGAAACCGACTCCGAAAGCTGGGGGACTTTGACTTCTACAATAGCCATTGTGATTTTCCTGAATACGTATCTGGTGACAACGAACCGTCTGCGAACCCTGATCTGCCGCGTTTGAGCGGTCAGATGCGGTGCGGGAAAGCGCACTGCGCTTTCCCGGTTCGCCTGTTGTGGTTATTTAGCGATCGACGCGCTCTTGAGACGGCCGAATGCACCTTCGACCAGCGCCTTCTGCTGCTCGTAATGCTTCGCGTAGTAGCCGACTGCCGGCGAGGCCGAAGCAGGACGGCCGCTGTATGCGAGCTTCTGTCCGTCCTTCATGCCTTCCTTCAGGTGGTGCTCGATGTAGAACCACGGGCCTTGATTCTGCGGCTCGTCCTGCACCCAGACCACTTCGGTCGCGTTGTCGTACTTCTTCATTTCCGCTTCGAACTGCTTGTGTGCAAACGGGTAGAGCTGTTCGATACGGATGATCGCGACGTCGTTCGCCTTCGCTTCGCGGCGATGTGCGAGCAGGTCGTAGTACACGCGGCCCGAGCAGGCCACGACGCGCTTGACCTTCTTCGCTTCGATGGCTTCGTCGATTTCGCCGAGAATCGGCTGGAACGCGCCCTTCGCCAGTTCGGACAGGTCCGACACGGCTTCCTTGTGACGCAGCAGCGACTTCGGCGTAGCGACAATCAGCGGCTTGCGGAACAGGCGGATCATCTGACGGCGCAGCAGGTGGAAAATCTGCGCCGGCGTGGTGGGCTGAACGACCTGCATGTTGTGGTCTGCACACAGTTGCAGGAAACGTTCGATACGGGTCGACGAGTGCTCCGGACCCTGGCCTTCGTAGCCGTGCGGCAGCAGCATCGTGAGACCCGAAACACGGCCCCACTTCACTTCGCCCGACGAGATGAACTGGTCGATCACGACTTGCGCGCCGTTCACGAAGTCGCCGAACTGCGCTTCCCATGCGACAAACGTGTTCGGTTCAGCGGTCGAGTAACCGTACTCGAAGCCCAGCACCGCTTCTTCCGACAGCACCGAGTCGATCACCGTGAACTTCGCCTGACCTTCGGCGATGTTCTGCAGCGGCACGTAGGTGCCGTCGTTCCAGCGTTCGCGGTTCTGATCGTGCAGCACCGCGTGACGGTGCGTGAACGTGCCGCGGCCCGAGTCCTGACCGGTCAGGCGCACGGCGTAGCCCGATGCGACCAGCGACGCGAATGCCAGGTGTTCGCCCATGCCCCAGTCGAGCTTCGCTTCGCCACGGCCCATCGCGCGACGGTCGTTGATGACGCGCTCGACCAGCGGGTGAACCTTGAAGTTTTCCGGGACTGTGGTGATGCGCTCGGCGAGGCGCTTCAACTCAGCCAGCGGCACTGCCGTGTCCGCTGCGTCGGTCCACTTGCGGTTCAGGAACGGCACCCAGTCGACCGCGTACTTGCTCTTGTAGTTCGAGAGCACCGGGTCGATCGTGTGATGGCCTTCGTCCATCGCCTTGCGGTAGGCCTTGACGAATTCGTCTGCGTCAGCAGCCGTGATCACGCCCTGTTGCACCAGCTTTTCAGCGTACAGTGCGCGCGTGCCCGGGTGCTTCGCAATCGTCTTGTACATCAGCGGCTGCGTGACAGCCGGCGTGTCCTGCTCGTTGTGGCCGAGCTTGCGGAAGCAGACGATGTCGACGACGACGTCCTTATGGAACTGCATCCGGAAGTCGATGGCGAGCTGCGTAGCCAGCACCACCGCTTCAGGATCGTCACCGTTCACGTGCAGCACCGGTGCCTCGATCATCTTGACGACGTCCGAGCAGTACAGCGTCGAGCGCGAGTCGCGCGGATCCGACGTGGTGAAGCCGATCTGGTTGTTGATGACGATGTGCAGCGTGCCGTGCGTGCCGTAACCGCGCGTTTGCGCGAGGTTCAGCGTTTCCATCACCACGCCCTGGCCAGCGAAAGCCGCGTCGCCGTGGATCTGCACCGGCAGCACTTGCAGGCCGCTGTCGTCGCCGCGACGGTCCATCCGGGCCTTGGCCGAGCCTTCGACCACCGGGTTGACGATTTCAAGGTGCGACGGGTTGAACGCGAGCGACAGGTGAACCGGGCCGCCTTCGGTCGAGACGTCCGACGAGAAGCCCTTGTGGTATTTCACGTCGCCGGCCGGCAGATCGTCGACGTGCTTGCCTTCGAATTCGGCGAAGAGGTCAGCCGGCATCTTGCCGAGCGTATTGACCAGCACGTTCAGACGGCCACGGTGGGCCATGCCGATGACGATTTCCTGAACGCCACGAGCGCCGCCGTGACGCACCACTTCGTCCATCGAGGCGATGAAGCTTTCACCGCCTTCGAGCGAGAAGCGCTTCTGGCCGACGTACTTGGTGTGCAGGAAGCGCTCGAGGCCTTCAGCGGCGGTCAGGCGATTCAGAATGTGTTTCTTCTTGTCATTGGAGAAATTCGGCGTCGAACGGATCGACTCGAGCTTCTCTTTCCACCAGCGCTTCTGTTCCGGATCGCTGAGGTACATGTACTCGACACCGATCGTGCCGCAGTACGTGTCGCGCAACGCCTTGACGATATCCCGCAGCGAAGCCTGTTCGAAACCGAAGTACAGGTTGTTCGTGTTGAACACCTGGTCCATGTCGGCTTCAGTGAAGTCGTAGAACGCGGGTTCAAGTTCGGGAATATTCGGACGTTCGCGGCGCTTCAGGGGATCGAGATTGGCCCATTGCGAGCCGAGGAAGCGATATGCGCCGATGAGGGACTGCACATAGACTTGCTTGCGCGCGGTAGCGAGATCTTCGCCGCCTGTTGCGGTGCGCGGGATGAAGGCATTGGCCTTGGCCCGTTGTGCAAATGATTCGACGATCGGGCCATGGGCCACGTCGTTGGCATTGCTGCCATCCGATGCAGGAACGTTCTGCAACGCGTCGAAATACACACGCCAGTTCTCGGGCACTGACGCCGGATTATCGAGATACGCTTCGTACATTTCTTCTACGTACGGAGCATTGCCGCCGAACAGATAGGAGTTCGACTGGAATTGCTTCATCATGGTTACGCTCACCTTTCTTCGAGTTTCTCGAGAAATAGCGGGTTACTCAAACCTTCCGCGACACGGCCTGACCGTTTGGCGGATTGCGCGAATCAAGTCTTGCTTGGAAGGACCTTAACTTGCATCCGCGGAAGCATATCACATAACAGATAGTCCAGATAGCAGGCATAGTGCCGCAAAAGCCCGTCGCGACGGGCTTTCAGGGACCTTTTCAGGACTCGCAACAGTGTCCTGCGAGCAACGGCAATCGCAAATGACACAACACGGGGCCAGAAACGGCAAAAGCCACCCGAAGGTGGCTCTTGCCTGACATCCGTGCAACCGGATTTAGTCCACTGCGCCCTTACGGCTGGCGCTGCGGCGCTCGTGTTCCTTCAGATAACGCTTGCGCAGACGGATGGATTGCGGCGTGACTTCGACCAGTTCGTCGTCGTCGATGAATTCGACCGCGTATTCCAGCGACATCTGGATCGGCGGCACGAGGCGCACCGCTTCGTCGGTACCCGACGAACGCACGTTGGTCAGCTGCTTACCCTTGATCGGGTTCACGACCAGGTCGTTGTCGCGGCTGTGAATGCCGATGATCATGCCTTCGTACAGCGGCTCGCCCGGCGACACGAACATACGGCCCCGGTCCTGCAGCTTCCACAACGCGTATGCGACTGCGGCGCCGTCGTCCTGCGAAATCAGCACGCCGTTACGACGCTCGCCGACGCCACCTTCCTTAACCGGCTGATACGAGTCAAACGTGTGGCTCATCAGGCCCGTGCCGCGCGTCAGCGTCAGGAATTCGCCCTGGAAGCCGATCAGGCCACGTGCCGAAATACGGTACTCGAGACGCGTACGGCCGCGACCGTCCGATGCCATGTCGAGCATTTCGCCCTTGCGACGGCCCAGCTCTTCCATCACACCACCCTGATGCGCGTCTTCCATGTCGACGGTGAGGTTTTCGTACGGCTCATGCTTCACGCCGTCGACTTCCGTCATCACCACGCGCGGACGCGACACGGCGAGCTCATACCCTTCACGGCGCATGTTTTCCACGAGAATGGTCAGGTGCAGCTCGCCGCGACCCATCACTTCAAACGTGGTTTCGTCACCGGTTTCGTTCACGCGCAGCGCGACGTTATGGTTCAGTTCCTTGAAGAGACGGTCGCGGATCTGACGGCTCGTCACGAACTTGCCTTCACGGCCAGCCAGCGGCGACGAATTCACGAGGAAGTTCATCGTCAGCGTCGGCTCGTCGACCGTGATCATCGGCAGCGCTTCCGGGGCTTCCGGTGCGCAGATCGTCACGCCAATGCCGATCTCTTCGATACCGTTGATCAGGACGATGTCGCCAGCCTCAGCCGAATCAACCTGCACGCGCTCCAGACCCTTGAACGACAGAACCTGGTTGATCTTGCGGTTGAGAATCGCGCCGTCCGGACCCGAACGCACGGCCACCGGCATGCCCGGCTTGATACGGCCACGCGTGATACGGCCGACGCCGATACGGCCAACGTACGACGAATAGTCGAGCGACGTGATCTGCAATTGCAGCGGCGCGTCCGGGTCGGCCGGGCGGACCGGAACGTGTTCCAGCACGGCGTTGAACAGCGGACGCATGTCGCCCGAGCGCACGTCCGCAGTCAAGCCTGCATAACCATTGAGGCCCGAAGCGTAGACGATCGGGAAGTCGAGCTGCTCGTCCGTTGCGCCAAGCTTGTCGAACAGGTCGAAAGTCTGGTTGATCACCCAGTCGATCCGCGCGCCCGGGCGGTCAACCTTGTTGATCACCACGATCGGCTTGAGGCCGAGCGCCAGCGCCTTCTTCGTCACAAAGCGCGTTTGCGGCATCGGACCTTCCACGGCGTCAACCAGCAGCAGCACCGAGTCGACCATTGACAGCACGCGCTCCACTTCGCCACCGAAGTCGGCGTGGCCCGGCGTGTCGACGATGTTGATGTGCGTACCTTCGTACTCGACCGCGCAGTTCTTCGACAGGATCGTGATACCACGTTCCTTTTCGATGTCGTTCGAGTCCATCACGCGCTCGACAACCTGCTGGTTATCGCGAAACGTGGCGGTCTGGCGGAGCAGTTGGTCGACGAGCGTGGTCTTGCCGTGGTCGACGTGGGCAATAATGGCAATGTTGCGTAGGGCGCGAGTCATAGGAGCCTGGAGACAGTTGAGTGCGCCAGCTGCAGCATTGTGTACAAAGCCAACAAAGCCCAAAGCGCACTTTTGGGAACCCGATATTGTAGCACGCGTAGATTAAGGTTCTCTGGTATTCCCCTACCCGCCGCCATTCACCACCATTCGCACGCTACCTGCCCCCGACATCCTGCCGCGCCAACACTTACAGCGCCTTACGCGGAGCACGCACTCACGCCGCCTTGCGCGGCGGGGCCGCCGTCCTGATTTTGCCATGTCCGTGCCCCCTATTTAAGTGCTTGAGCCGGTACAGATCCTTGCCTAAGCTGCAATAACGCTTGCCGCGTCAACTAACCGCGCCCTATAATCCTGCTTAGTCAACCATTGCAGTCGCATGAGAATCATGACGGATCAGTCCCATACGCCAGGGCCGGAAATCAGCGCATACCAGCTGGGCGAAAGCGTCGGCTATCTGATTTCGCGCGTGAAATCGACCTTGTCGAATCTGGTCACGCAGCGCACCATGGCCGAGCTTGGCATCACCAGCCAACAGGCCAGCATCCTGTTCATGGTGGCGAGCGGCAAGTGCCTGCTGGCTGCAGAACTCGCCCGGGAATATGGCATCGACGCCAGCGCCGTCACCCGTCTGGTTGACCGGCTGGAAAAGCGCGGCCTGCTCACGCGGGTACGCAGCAGCGAGGACCGGCGCGTCGTGCGGCTCGCGCTGACGCCCGAAGGCCAGAGCATCGCGGTACGCATGCCGGCCATCTTCAACGGCGTGATCGACAGCCTGCTCTCCGGTTTTACACCCGAAGAAGTCGGCTTTCTGAAGAGCATGCTGCGCCGTGTGCTGACCAACAGCGGCTGCGATCTATCGGGCATAACCCGTGACGCAGCAACCAATTCCGACGGCAAATCGTAGTCACTTATCGTAGTCACTTAGTTTGCAGCGTCAATTATTACAATCTACTGACACTCAAAGAGTCGAGCGATGAAACCCCTTTCCCTGTCCGCGCGCGCACTGTCGTGCCGGGCCGCCGTCACCGCTGCGGTGACGGCGCTCGCCCTCACCGGGTGCGCGAACTACATTGGTATCAAGAGCGACAAGCAGATGTCGTCGCCGGCGCAGTACGAGTCCACCCAGAGCTTGCCGTCCCAGGGCGCCCAGTGGCCGTCGCTCGACTGGGCCAACCAGTTCGGCGACCCGCAACTGCCCCAGCTGATCGCAGAAGCGCTCCAAGGCAGTCCGTCGATCGCCCAGGCGCAGGCACGGCTCGCCAAGGCTTCGTCGTACATCGAAAGCACGCGCTCGGCGCTTTATCCGAAAGTCAACGGCAGCTACTCGTGGAATCGCGAGCTGTTCTCAGGCAATGCGCTCTACCCGCCGCCGTACGGCGGCACGTGGTACAGCGAAAACAACGTGCTGGCGAGCGCCTCGTGGGATCTGGACCTGTGGGGCAAGAACCGTCAGCGCCTCGGTCAGGCCGTGTCGCAGGAAAAAGCCGCCGAAGCCGATGTGGAGCAGGCTCGCGTGACCCTCGCCGCCTCGGTGGCCAGCACCTATAACCAGCTTGCGCAGTTGTACGCGCTGCGCGATATCGCCGCGCGCGAAATTGTCAATCGCCAGGACATCGGCCGCATCACCCATGGCCGCGTCACCGCCGGCCTCGACACCAACGTCGAGCAGCAGACCGCGAACGGCAACATTGCGACGAGCCAGTCCAACCTGACCGATCTCGACGGCCAGATCACCACCGTGCGCTATCAGCTCGGCGCGCTGCTCGGCAAGGGGCCGGATCGCGGCCTGCAGATCGCCAAGCCAGTGCTGGCGCCTGGCGGTACAGTGAGCTTGCCGGACAACGTGCCTGCCGATCTGGTGTCACGCCGCCCTGATATCGTCGCCGCGCGCTGGCAGGTCGAAGCCGCGATGCATGACGTCAAGGAGGCCAAGGCGGAGTTCTTCCCGGACGTCAACCTCGCCGCCGGCTTCGGCTTCGACGCGTTCGGCTGGGGCAAATTCCTTACGTCAGCGAGCCGCCAGGTCCAGTTCGGGCCGGCGATTCACCTGCCGATCTTCGACGCCGGCGCGCTGCGCTCGCAGCTGAAGGGCCGCTACGCCGATTTCGACCTGGATGTCGCAAACTACAACCAGACGCTGATCAGCGCGTTGCAGGACGTGGCCACGCAAATCACGTCGATCCGTTCGATCGACCAGCAGTCAGGCGATGCGCAGCGCGCGCTCGATGCGTCCACGAAGGCGTACCAGCTGGCCGTGATCCGCTACAAGGCGGGCCTGTCGGAGCAATTGCAGGTGCTCACCGCCGACCAGAATCGCCTCGCGGCCGAGCAGACGGTGACGAACCTCAAGATGAGACGCCGCGACATGCAGATCGGCCTCATCAAGGCACTCGGCGGCGGTTTCGATGCGACGCAAACCGGCCTCATCGTGCCGACCGATGCGCCGGCCGCAGCGTCAGGCGCCGCGGCGCAGGCTGCCGCGAACTGAACCCGAATGCCCATCCGAATAAACGACGCAGATTGAGAGAATACGGAGCAGATCAATGAGCACCCCCCAGCAACCTGCCGCCAGCGCACAACCGGCGAACAACGGCAAACGCAAGCGCATGATGACGTTGCTCGTCATCGTGATCCTGATTGCCGCGATCGCCTACGGACTGTACTACTTCCTCGACGCGCGCTTCCACGAGTCGACCGACGACGCGTACGTGAACGGCAACGTCGTGCAAATCACGCCGCAAGTCACCGGCACGGTCATCGCCGTGAACGCCGACGACACGCAAACGGTCAAGGCAGGCGACCCGCTCGTCGTGCTCGACCCGGCCGATGCCCGCGTCGCGCTGCAACAGTCCGAAGCCAATCTGGGGCAGACCGTGCGCCAGGTGCGCGGCCTGTTCGCCGACGACAACCAGTACCAGGCCCAGGTGGCAGTGCGTCAGTCGGATCTGTCACGCGCCCAGGACGACCTGCGCCGCCGCATGACGGTCGCCCAGACGGGCGCCGTGTCGCAGGAAGAAATCTCCCACGCACGCGACGCCGTGAAAAGCGCGCAGGCTGCCCTCGACGCCGCCCAGCAGCAGCTCGCATCGAACCGCGCCTTGACGGCCAATACGACGATCGCAAGCCACCCGAACGTGCAGGCCGCGGCCGCGAAGGTCCGCGATGCGTACCTCGCGAACGCCCGCAACACGCTGCCGGCGCCGGTCACCGGCTATGTCGCGAAGCGCTCGGTGCAGGTCGGCCAGCGCGTCTCGCCGGGCAACCCGCTAATGGCGATCGTGCCGCTGAACGCCGTGTGGGTGGACGCGAACTTCAAGGAAGTGCAACTGAAGCACATGCGCATCGGCCAGCCGGTCGAGCTGACCGCCGACGTGTACGGCTCGTCGGTCGTGTTCCACGGCAAGGTGGTCGGTTTCTCGGCGGGCACGGGCTCGGCGTTCTCGCTGCTGCCGGCGCAAAACGCGACGGGTAACTGGATCAAGGTCGTGCAGCGCCTGCCGGTGCGCATCGAACTCGATCCGCAGGAACTGCAGAAGCATCCGCTGCGTATCGGCCTGTCGATGAACGTCGACATCAGCATCAAGGACGAAAATGGCGGCCAGTTGGGCGATGCACAGAACACGGTCTATCAGACCAACGTGTTCGACAAGTACGGCGACGAAGCCGACGCCGAGATCGCTCGAGTCATTGCTGAAAACGCAGGCCCCAATGGTGGTAATGGTGGTCAGAGCAGTGGTCAAAGCGGTGCGCAGAAGTCGGCCGACCGCGGCGCGAAGCCTGCCGCCAAGGCGATGTAAGCCGCGCCACGCTTAACGAAGGCTTTTATCAATGGCTCAGGCTCAGGCGCAAATCCCTCATCCGCCGTTAGAGGGGGCGCAACTGGTGATCGGCACCATCGCGGTGTCGCTCGCCGTGTTCATGAACGTGCTCGACACGTCGATTGCGAACGTATCGATCCCGTCCATTTCCGGGGATCTTGGGGTTTCGTCTGACCAGGGCACGTGGGTGATCACCTCGTTCGCGGTGGCGAACGCGATCTCCGTGCCGCTGACCGGCTGGCTCACCGAGCGCATCGGCCAGGTGCGCCTTTTCATGGCGTCGATCGTGCTGTTCGTGATTTCGTCGTGGATGTGCGGCCTCGCGCCGACGCTGCCCTTCCTGCTCGCCTCGCGCGTGTTGCAAGGCGCGGTGGCCGGTCCGATGATTCCGTTGTCGCAGACGCTGCTGCTCGCGAGCTACCCACGCGCCAAGGCGCCGATGGCGCTTTCGATGTGGGCGATGACCACCCTGATCGCGCCGGTCGCCGGGCCGATTCTGGGCGGCTGGATCTCGGACAACATCTCGTGGCCGTGGATCTTCTACGTCAACATCCCGGTGGGCACGATCGCCGCGCTGGCGACATGGTCGATCTTCCGAAATCGCGATTCGGTGATCCGCAAGGCGCCGATCGACGGCGTCGGACTCGGCTTGCTGATCGTCTGGGTCGGCTCGCTGCAGGTGATGCTCGACAAGGGCAAGGACCTCGACTGGTTCTCCAGCACCACCATCGTGGTGCTGGCGCTGACCGCCGTGATTGCGCTTGCGTTTTTCATTGTCTGGGAGCTGACCGCGGAGCATCCGGTCGTGGACCTGTCGCTGTTCAGCAAGCGTAACTTCACCGGCGGCACGGTGGCGCTGTCGATCGGCTACGGGCTCTACTTCGGCAACCTGGTGCTGTTGCCGCTGTGGCTGCAGACCGACATCGGCTACACCGCGACGGATGCCGGGCTCGTGATGGCGCCGGTCGGCCTGTTCGCCGTGCTGCTGTCGCCCGTCACCGGCAAGATCTTGCCGCGTACCGATCCGCGCTATATCGCCACCCTGTCGTTCCTGGTGTTTGCGCTGTGCTTCTGGATGCGCTCGCGATATACGACCGGCGTGGATGAGTTTTCGCTGCTGCTGCCCACGCTGATCCAGGGCATCGCCATGGCCGGGTTCTTTATTCCGCTGGTGTCGATCACGCTGTCGGGCTTACCGGGCAACCGGATTCCGGCGGCATCGGGTTTGTCGAACTTCGTGCGGATCATGTGCGGCGGCATCGGCACGTCGATCTTCCAGACCGCCTGGGATCACCGCACGATCCTGCACCACGCGCAACTGACCGAACAGGCCAATGCGTACAACCCGGTGTTCGATCAGTCGATTCGTCAGATGGGTGCAGCAGGCTTCAACCAGCCGCAGGCGTACGGCCTCTTTAACAACATGGCGTCGCAACAGGCCGCGCAGTTGGGGGTGAACGACCTGTTCTTCATCTCGGCGGGGATCTTCGTCGCGCTGATCGCGTTGATCTGGATCACCAAGCCCGAGCGCGCGGGCGGTGACGCCGGCGCGGCGGCTGCGGCGGTGCATTGACGCTTGATGTTGTATTGAACACGGCGCTTGAGCAGGTTTAACGCGCCGTCTTCACATCAGGCCAGCGGCAAAGAAAAAGGCGGTACCGCAGTGATGCGGTACCGCCTTTTCTGTTTCCCTCGGGTCGCGTGTTAGCTCGCCGCAGTCACCACCAATCGCTCCGGCGCCAGCACGCCCTCACCCAGCTTCGCGACGCCAAGCAGTTTCCCCTCTGCAGCATAGACGCGCACGCGCTCCGCGTTCACTGCCTCGCCAGTCAGGCCGAGGTCGGCCAGACGCAGGCGCTGGCCGTGCAGGAAGCGGCGCGTCGCCTCGGCATCGAGCTGCACTGCAGGGCAGGTCGACAGCAACGCGTCGACCGGTTGCAGCCATGTATCGCGCTCGCTTTCGGCAGCGTCGGACAGCGCGTCGAGCGTCACCGCATGTTCCAGCGTCAACGCGCCGACGCCGGTGCGCCTCAGCGCAACCAGATGCGCGCCGCAGCCCAGCGCCTCGCCGATGTCTTCAGCGAGCGTGCGCACATAGGTACCCTTGCTGCACGTCACGCGAAACGTCACGTCCGGTAGCGCGCAGGCGAGCAGATCGAGTGCGTGAATCCTCACCTGCCGCCCTTCCCGCTCGACCACCTGACCCGCTCGCGCATACTCGTACAACGGCTTGCCGTCGCGCTTGAGCGCCGAATACATCGGCGGCACCTGGACGATGTCGCCGCGAAAGCGCGCCAGCGCAGCCTCCACCGCCGGCTGACCGCAGGTCACTGCGCGCGTTTCGACCGCCTCGCCTTCGGCGTCGCCGGTCGTCGTGCGAATGCCGAGGCGCATGGTGGCCTCATAGGTCTTGTCGGCTTCGAGCAGGTCCTGCGAGAACTTGGTCGCCTCGCCGAAACACAGCGGCAGCAAACCGGAAGCGAGCGGATCGAGCGTGCCGGTATGCCCGGCTTTCTTCGCCAGATAGAGACGCTTCGCACGAATCAGCGCGTCGTTGCTCGACAGGCCGATGGGCTTGTCGAGCAGCAACACACCGTCGAGCGCGCGGCGCGGCACACGGGGCCGTTGAGGTGCTGTCATGTCAGAAAAATCAGGGCGAACGGAAAATCGGCAGTACGGAAAACGTGCGCAATCAGTCTTCTTTCGCGCGACTGGCGTTCGCCTCGTCGATCAGGCGTGACATTTCCACCGCCCGCTCGATCGTCTTGTCGTAGTGGAAATGCAGCGTCGGCACCGTGTGGATATGCAGGCGCTTGAACAACTGATTGTGCAGATGGCCGGCGGCGTGCACGAGCGCCTCGAGCGTCTGCTGCGGGTCGCCGGTCAGCGTCGTGAAGTAGACCTTCGCGTGCGCATAGTCCGGCGTCAGCTCGACGCTCTGGATCGTCACGATACCGATGCGCGGATCCTTGACCTCGCGCAGCAGCTCGGACAGGTCGCGCTGGATCTGATCGGCGATCTGCACGTTGCGATTGGGGGAAGTACGTTTCTTAGGCATGGTGAATCCGTGATCCGTTTGATCGGATAGCAATAGTGTTCGCGCCTCGGCAGCGGGACGCTGCGAGCGCGAACGGCAGGCACAAAAACAAGGGGCGGAGGGGCTAAGCGCCCGCCCCGCCCCTTCAGCGTTGCGCCTGGATTACAGCGTACGCGCGACTTCGGTGACCTCGAAGACTTCGAACTGATCGCCTTCGACGATATCGTTGAAGTTCCTGATCGACATACCGCACTCGAAGCCCTGACGCACTTCCTTCACATCGTCCTTGAAGCGCTTGAGCGAATCGAGCTCGCCCGTGTGAATCACGACGTTGTTGCGCAGCACGCGCACCGACGACGAGCGCTTGACGAAGCCGTCCGTGACCATACAGCCGGCCACTGCGCCGATCTTCGGTACCTTGAAGACCTGACGCACTTCGACCATGCCGGTCACGACTTCGCGCTTCTCCGGTGCCAGCATGCCCGACATCGCGGCCTTCACGTCATCCACAGCGTCATAGATGATGTTGTAGTAGCGAATATCGATACCGTTGGCTTCCGCGAGCTTGCGCGCCTGCGCATCCGCACGGGTGTTGAAGCCGATGATGACCGCTTTCGAAGCCGTGGCCAGGTTGACGTCGTTTTCGCTGATGCCACCCACCGCGCCGTGCACGATCTGCACGCGCACTTCGTCGGTCGACAGCTTTTGCAGCGACTGCACCAGCGCCTCCTGCGAGCCCTGCACGTCGGCCTTGACGATGAGCGGCAGGTACTGCACTTCGCCTTCGCCCATCTGCTCCAGCATGTTCTCGAGCTTGGCGGCCTGTTGCTTGGCCAGCTTGACGTCGCGGAACTTGCCCTGACGGAACAGCGCAACTTCACGCGCCTTGCGGTCGTCCGGCATCACGATGACTTCTTCGCCAGCCTGCGGCACTTCCGACAGACCTTGAATCTCAACCGGGATCGACGGGCCGGCCGCCTTGGTCGGCTTGCCGGTTTCGTCGAGCATGGCACGCACGCGGCCATAGGCGCTGCCTGCGAGCACGACGTCGCCGCGGTTCAGCGTACCTGACTGGACCAGGATCGTTGCAACCGGACCCTTACCCTTGTCGAGCTTCGCTTCAATCACGAGACCCTTGGCCGGCGCTTCGACCGGAGCCTTCAGCTCCAGCACTTCGGCCTGCAGCAGCACGTTTTCGAGCAGGTCGTCGATGCCTGCGCCGGTCTTCGCCGACACCGACACGAACGGCGAATCGCCACCGTATTCTTCCGGCACGACGCCTTCCGCGACGAGTTCCTGCTTCACGCGCTCCGGATTCGCATCCGGCTTGTCGATCTTGTTGATTGCGACGACGAGCGGCACGCCGCCAGCCTTCGCGTGGGCGATCGCTTCCTTCGTCTGCGGCATCACGCCGTCGTCGGCTGCGACCACCAGAATCACGATGTCGGTGGCCTTCGCACCGCGGGCACGCATGGCCGTAAAGGCCTCGTGACCCGGCGTGTCGAGGAACGTGATGACGCCGCGCGGCGTTTCGACGTGGTATGCGCCGATATGCTGCGTAATTCCGCCCGCTTCACCCGCTGCCACCTTGGCACGGCGAATGTAGTCGAGCAGCGAGGTCTTGCCGTGGTCGACGTGACCCATCACCGTCACAACCGGCGGACGCGGCAACAGTTCTGCGTCGGTGGCTTCGCCTTCGACCAGCATCGCCTCCGGATCGTCCAGCTTCGCCGCGACCGCGTGGTGGCCCAGCTCTTCGACGATGATCATCGCCGTTTCCTGGTCCAGCATCTGGTTGATCGTGACCATCTGGCCGAGCTTCATCATCGACTTGATGACCTCCGACGCCTTCACGGCCATCTTGTGCGCGAGATCCGCAACCGTAATGGTTTCCGGCACGTGCACTTCACGCACGATCGGTTCGGTCGGCGCCTGGAACGTGGTGTTCTGATCCTGATGCTTGCCGCGACCCTTCGGGCCGCCGCGCCAGCCGCGATCCACCCCGCCGCTCGTATCGCCACGCGTCTTGATGCCGCGGCGCTTCGCTGCGTCGTCCTGCCAGCCGCCCTTGCCGGCGCCCGGCTTCTTCTTGTCGCCAGCCGCCGGTGCCGTCGTTGCAGCCGGTGCTGCCACAGCCGGCTTCTTCGCCGCCGGCCGCGCCGGAGCCTCACCTGCCGGACGTGCCGGCTTGTGCAGCGTGCCCTTGGCTTCTACAGCCTTGGGCGCTTCGACCGGCTTCACTTCCGCCGGCGCCGGTTCAGGTGCCTTGACCTGGACCTTGCGCGGCGTGCTCATCATCTCGCGAATCGCCCGGGCTTCGGCTTCAGCCGCCGCCCGGCGCTTGCCGATTTCGGCCTGCTCGGCGCGCGTCTTCTCAGCGGCCTGACGCGCTGCGTCTTCCGCCTTCTTTGCGGCTTCGCGTTGCGCGGCGCGCTCTGCTGCGGCACGCTCGTCGTCCTGTTCGGTTGCGGCAGGCGCGGGCGTCGCGGCTTGCACCACCTGCGCGGCCTTCTTCTGAGCCGCGGCTTCCGCTGCAGCGGCAGCGCGCTTCTTCGCCGCTTCCTCTTCCGCGCGGCGACGTTCGGCCTCGGCCGACTGTTCGCGCGCCTGGCGCTCGGCTTCCTCGCGCTCCAGTTGCTCCTGGCGCGCCTTCAGCTCTTGCGCCTGCTTTTCGAGCAGCTCGGCTTCGTGGCGCGCTTCTTCTTCGCGCCGCTGAAGTTCGATGTCGTCCGTATCGTTCTCGGCCTCGGCCACATGATTCGATGCATCGCCGCCTTCGCCGCCCGCTTCATCGCGGCGGACGAACGTGCGCTTCTTGCGCACCTCGACCTGAATGGTGCGAGCCTTACCCGTCGCGTCGGATTGCTTGATCTCCGACGTATGCCGTTTCGTCAGCGTGATCTTGCGCTTGTCCGCATCAGTCGAGCCGTGAGACTTACGCAAGTGGTCGAGCAGACGCGCCTTGTCCGTCTCGGACAGGGTGTCGTCTTCGCTCGCTTTGGTGACGCCCGCCGCCTGCAGCTGCTCGAGCAGCACGCCTGCAGGCATTTTCAGTTCCGCGGCAAATTGGGCTACGTTGTTACTCGCCATTCATTCCTCTTAATGCAAGGACCGATTCCTTGCGGTTAGCATCGGGTCATGCGGCCTGACGGCCGCGTTCAATTTAGTGCGCCATGGTCATTTCTCACTGGAACCAATGTTCACGTGCTTTCATGATCAACGCCTTAGCGGCATCCTCTTCCATTCCGGTCATCTCGACCAATTCATCTACAGCCAGCTCGGCCAGATCGTCACGCGTGTGAATCTGGTGTTCCGCCAGCCTGGCGAGCAGGTCGGCGTCGATGCCGTCCAGGCTCTTCAGGTCGAGTGCGACATTCTCGACCTTTTCTTCATTCGCGATCGCCATCGTCAGCAATGCATCGCGCGAGCGATTGCGCAGTTCGTGAACGGTATCTTCGTCAAACGCTTCGATCTCGAGCATCTCGTTGAGCGGCACATAGGCGATCTCTTCGAGACTCGTAAAGCCCTCGTCGATCAGGATGTCAGCCACTTCTTCGTCGACATCGAGACGCGCCATGAACAGGTCACGCAGTACACCGCGTTCCTGATTCTGCTTTTGCGCAGATTCGTCCGGCGTCATGATATTGATCTGCCAGCCGGTGAGTTCGCTGGCAAGACGCACGTTCTGGCCGCTACGGCCGATTGCGACCGCCAGTTCGTTCTCGTCGACGACGACGTCCATCGAATGCTTCTCTTCATCGACGACGATCGACTGCACGGCTGCCGGCGCGAGCGCGCCGATCACAAACTGGGCGGGATCCTCCGACCATAGCACGATGTCGACGTTTTCGCCACCGAGCTCGTTACGCACCGCCTGCACGCGCGAGCCGCGAATGCCGACGCAGGTGCCGATCGGATCGATGCGCTTGTCGTACGCGACCACGCCGATCTTGGCGCGCACGCCCGGATCACGCGCGGCGGCCTTGATTTCGAGCAGGCCCTGCTCGATTTCCGGCACTTCCATCTCGAACAGCTTCATCAGGAATTCAGGCGCCGTACGCGAGAGTTCGATCTGCGGACCGCGAGCGGTGCGATCGACCTTGGCGATGTAGGCGCGCACGCGGTCGCCCACGCGCAGGTTTTCCTTCGGAATCAGCTGGTCGCGACGCAGCAGCGCTTCGACACGGCCCGATTCGACAATGAAATTACCCTTGTCGAGGCGCTTGACCGTACCGGTCATGATGTTCTCGCCGCGCTCGAGGAAGTCGTTCAGGATCTGCTCGCGCTCGGCGTCACGCACCTTCTGCAGGATCACCTGCTTGGCGGCCTGCGCACCGATACGGCCGAATTCGATCGACGGCACCGGTTCTTCGATGTAATCGTCGAGTTGCGCGTCGGGCTTCTGCTCACGCGCTTCGAACAGCAGGATTTCCTGATCCGGCTCCTGCAGGCCGGCTTCGTCCGGCACGACGCGCCAGCGGCGAAACGTTTCGTGCTCACCGCTTTCACGGTCGATATGGACGCGGATGTCCGCGTCTTCTTCGAAGAGTTTCTTGGAGGCCGAAGCGAGAGCCGCCTCAAGCGCGGCAAATACCACGTCTTTGTCGACGTTCTTCTCGCGTGCCAGCGCATCCACCAGCATCAACACTTCGCGACTCATTGTTTGCGGCTCCTAAAGTCAACTTTCGGAACGAGGCGTGCTTTATCGATGTCCGCGAGCGTGAAATCGAGCATCGCGGCGCCTTCCTTCCCTTCAAATTCCAGACCGATCGTCTCGCCTTCGGGTGCATGCAGGATGCCCCGGTACGATTTCCGTCCGTCCAATGGCTTTTTCAATGTGATGACCACTTCGCTGCCTGCGAAGCGTTCGAAATCCGCGAGTTTCTTCAGCGGGCGGTCGAGACCCGGCGACGAGACTTCAAGCCGCTCGTAATCGATATTTTCGACCGTCAGAACGTGCTGGAGCTGACGCGTGACTTTCTCGCAGTCTTCGATCGCAATGCCGGCCGGCTGGTCGATGTAAATGCACAACATGCCGCGCCCGGTGCGCTCGAGATCGACGAGCTCGTAGCCGAGTCCCACGACCGTGGTTTCAATCAGTTCCGTCAGTTGCACAGTGCCCTCTAAGATGTTCGCGCGGCGAGCCTGCGATACATCATTGCGGGCCGCACGCCAGGCCGGCGCACGTTCGTGCTACCCGAGATGCCGAACCACAAACTGAAGCGGCAAAAAAAAATGGGCGAAACGCCCATCATCTTATTGCCGGTGGTCGCACCTGAGCCGCACATGAAAAGCCGCACGCCCAGCGACTTTGCGATTGTAGCCATTTTTCAGGACAAACGCAAACCGCCGGGGCGCGCGAGACGCGCATTTCCGCTTGATTTCACTGCAATCTTTTGCAGAGATGGGGGCGCAAAGGGCCTTATGCAAGGTATTCGCCGTGACTCACAGGGCTCGATCGCGAGCGGCTGGCGCTCGCATCCGGCACTGTTTTTTGCGCGTACGTTGCGTACGCTCCGATTCTACGTACGAGCTACGTACGAGCGGCCCCACTGAATCCAATGCATGGGCAACGCCACCAACGACCGCGTTGCATTGCGGCGGCGCACCGGAACCACTGCTCAGCGGCTACCCGGTCCGGCTTGCCACGACGACTGTCTAGCGACCGCGCGAGCGGCCACGCGGACCACCGCCGCCGCGATTCGCTCCGGCGTTCGGATTGCCGCCACCCGAGCGGTTGGCGTTGCCACCACGATTGCCGCCCGGCGCGCGACCGCCGCCGCTGCTGGGGTTGCCGCCAGGCGTGCCAGCGCGCTTGCCGCCGCCCGCCGCACGATTGCCGGCACCCGAGGGAGCCCGATTGCCGTCGACGTCACGCCCGCCCCCGCCGCGCTGTGCGCCCGCACCGCTGCCGCTGCTCATGGGGCCGGTAAAGCCTGCGCTGCCGCCCCGGCCCGCGCCGCGGCCATAGCCGCCGCCAAAACCGGAACCCGTGCCGCCGAAGCCGCCACCTGCCGCGCCGCGCCGCGGTCCGCCACGCGGCGGCTGCTGGTCAAAACGGCCATGCGACATCAGCACCGGCTCGCGATTGATGAAGCCCATCGAAGTCTGCATCGGGTCCGGCTGCTTGCGCTCCGGCGCCGGGCCACGAGCGCCCTTCTCTTCGCTGGTCGCTTTCAGGCCAACCGATGCCATCAGACTGCGCACCTGGTTGTCTTCCAGCTCTTCCCAACGGCCGCGCTTGAGGCCCTTCGGCAGCGAGATCGGGCCATGACGCGTACGGATCAACCGGCTCACCATCAGGCCAGCCGCTTCGAACATGCGGCGCACTTCGCGGTTGCGGCCTTCGGCCAGCGCGACGTGATACCAGTGATTGGTGCCTTCGCCTCCGCCATCGCGAATGCGCAGGAAATTTGCCGGACCGTCTTCAAGCTCGACGCCGTGCAACAGCTTTTGACGCATCCCTTCAGCCAGCTCGCCGACCACCCGCACCGCATACTCACGCTCGACGCTGTAACGCGGATGCATGAAACGGTTCGCCAGATCGCCCGAGGTGGTCAGCATCAGCAGACCTTCGGTGTTGAAATCGAGACGGCCCACCGCGAGCCACTTGGCGGTTTTCATCGGCGGCAGCTTGTCGAACACCGACGGACGGCCTTCCGGGTCCGCGTGGCTGACGATTTCGCCGGTCGGTTTGTGATACAGCAGCACGCGCGGCGGTTTGTTCTGCAGCTTGCGCTTGACCGGCTTGCCATTGATGCGGACCTGGTCAGTCGGCATGATGCGCTGGCCGATATGGGCCGGCTCGCCGTTGACCGACACGCGCCCGGCAATGATCAGCTCTTCCATATCGCGGCGCGAACCCATGCCCGCTTCGGCAAGCACCTTGTGCAGCTTGGGCGCGTCGTCATCCGGCGACAGCACGCGCTTGGGCGCGGCAGGCTTGCCACGGCGCAGCATCGGGGCGCGCACGCCGCCGGTGGTGCTGTTGTCCGCGTCGAACGCGGGCGAGGTCACATAGGAGAACAGGTCATCCTGGCCGGCGTCCGGCGCCGCAACCGCAGCCGGTGCGTCGCCACGGCGATTCTGGCGGCCGCGGCCGCCTTCACGGGGTTGGCCGCCTTCGCGCGGCTGGCCAGCTTCGCGTTTGGCACCGGCATTGCGGCGCGGCCCTTGCCCCTTCGAGCCGGGCTCCTTGCGCGGCATGCGAACCTGCGCGACGACCTCGCCGTCCGGCGGCGCTTCCGTCACGGCCGGCTCAGGCGCGCCCTCTGCGCCCTTGGCCTTCGCCCCCGCGCGGCGCCGCGCGATCAGGCTGCGCGGCCCGCGGCGCAGTCCGCGGCGCGGACGGTCTTCGCCCTCGGCGCCTTCAGCCTGGGCCGGGCGATCGGACTCGCCTGCCGACGCTTGCGAAGTACGCGTTTCGTCGGCACGCGCGGATTGCACGGCGTGCTCGGATTCGGACGAATCGGTGTCGTGGGTATCTGTCAAAACAACCTCAAAATGTCAGGTCGCGCGCGCCCATTGCGGGCGCGGCAAAAGTTCGGTTACGTCAGGCGCTGCGCGACTCGTTTTCGTCGTCGGTCAGTACGCCCGCGTCCTGTGCAGCATCGTGGCGATCGTCTCGATCACCATGCGCCACACGTGTCGGGTTCGACTCGACGGTGTACTCCGTACTGTGGAGTACACCCGGGTCGTGCGCGGGTATTGCGGGATCGGTCTGGGAGACCGGATCCTGATCTTGTGCGACCTCAGCAGCGTCTTCGGCGGCTGCGGCTCGCGGTTCAGCGTGTGTTTCTTCGGGCGCGAGAATCGGTGCAGCGGCTTGTCCGGCTGCCGCGCGAGCGGACTGCGCATGCTCCGGTTCGACGCTCTCGCCCGCACTGTTCGAATCCGCAGCCATTGACTGCTCAACCGCAGCGGGCTCGCCGGCGGTCGTGTCAGCGTCCGTTTCGGCTTCGATCGATGCGTCGGCTACCGCCGCGCCGCCCACCTCAGCCACCGCTTCGCCACCCGCCGCTTCACCGTCCCCCTGCGCGACGGCGTCAGGAAACTCGATCGCATGCTGGCCGAGCAGATCGACGTTCAGCTGCGCCGACGGATCGTCCAGCGGCGGCAACTCGTCGAGCGCCTTCAGACCGAGGTCGTCGAGAAACTGCCGCGTGGTCGCGTACAGGGCCGGCCGGCCCGGCACGTCACGATGGCCGATCACTTCGATCCAGCCCCTATCCTCGAGTTGCTTCACAACCTGCGTGTTCACCGTCACGCCGCGAATCTCTTCGATATCGCCGCGCGTGACCGGTTGCCGGTACGCAATAATCGCGAGCGTCTCAAGAACGGCGCGCGAATATTTCGGCGGCTTCTCGGGATGCAGGCGATCCAGGTACGAACGCATCGCAGGCTTGCTTTGAAAGCGCCAGCCGGACGCCAGCCCGACCAGTTCGACGCCACGGCCAGACCAATCCTGCTTCAGGTCTTCAAGCAATGTACGAACCGTATCTGCCGACACGCCGTCGGCAAAGAGCTTGCGTAGCTCACCGAGCTTTAATGGCTCCTGCGCGCAGATCAAGGCAGTCTCGAGGACGATCTTCGCCTCTTGGGTATTCATGCAGCTAGGTCAGACCCTGTGGTCAAAGAACCGGATCAAACAGACGATTTGGAACTGAAGACGCGCTCGCCCGATTCTGATCGGTCATATTGATGGGAGCACGCACCGGGGGGAGGCGAAACAGGCAATCGAGCCAAACCCAGCCGGACGGAGCAGCGATATTCCTGAAGGGAATCGCGTGACTGAACGCCATATTACGCAAAAACATCCGGTGCGTAAAGACGAAATCCCGACGATTCGCCCCAGCAAGGCTTACAGCAATAAAACAGGCGCAAAACGCAGGCAAAATGGCCGGCCCCGCCTGCGCTATCCCTGGCATTCGCCCGTGTCTGCGCGAATTCAGCTCACTGCGGACCGGGCCAGGAATTGCTGGAGCCGTCCCACGCCCGCATCGAGCCGGGCCGTATCGCACGCGTAGCACCAGCGGACGAACCCTTCGCCTTCGGGACCAAATGCGCTGCCAGGGGCGAGCCCTAGCCCGACGTCACGCACCAGCGACTTGCACAAGGCGAGGCTGTGCGCCGCGCCCGGCAACGAAAAGAACAGGTACATCGAACCCGGCGGCACCTTCACATCGACGCCAGGCAGGGCCGACAACGCCTGCACCAGATGATCGCGCGACGTCTTCAGGTCCGCCACGAGTTGCCGCGTGAACGGTTCGCCCTGCTGGACCGCCGCGATGCCTGCCTGTTGCACGAAGGCCGGCGCGCATGAGGTGTTGTACTCGACCAGCTTGCTCAGATCGTCCATCAGCGCGGCTGGCGCGACAATCCAGCCAAGCCGCCAGCCCGTCATGAGCCACGCCTTCGAGAACGAGTTGACGCAGATCACCCGCTCGTCGCGCGCGGCCAGATCGAGAAAGGACGGCGCGGTGCGAGCCTCGTCGCCGGCGTAGTAAAGGCGTTCGTAGACCTCGTCGGCGACAATCCAGATGCCATGGCTGCGGCAATGCCCGAGCACGGCACGCTGCTGGCCGGCCGTCATCACCCAGCCGGTCGGATTGTTCGGCGAGTTAAGCATGAGCAACTTCGTGTCGGGCGTCAGCGCCGCCAGCAGGCGCTCGAGGTCGAGCGTCCAGCCCTGTGCACCATAGCCGAGCGCGACGGTCTCGACGTGTGCACCGAGAATCTTCGGGATTTCGACCAGATTCGGCCAGAGCGGCGTTACCGCAACCACGCGGTCGCCGGCGCCGACGACCAGTTGCGCGGCCAGCATCAACGCATTGACCCCTGCGCTCGTCACGGCGACGTGGTCGACCGAGGTCGGTCCGTGCAGGCCCGTGACGTAGCCGGCGAGCGCCGCGCGCAGCGGCGCGATGCCGAGGTTGTGGGTGTAGAAGGTCGCGCCCGCGGCGAGCGCGTCGCTGGCCGCCGTGCGGATGAACTCGGGCGTCACCCGGTCGGACTCGCCGAACCAGAACGGCAGCACGTTTTCGACACCGAAACCGGCGTTAGCCACTTCGCGAATCTGGGAGGGTCGCAGTGCGCGTACGGCGTCGCGCGCGTTCGGCAGGAGGGGAGCAGACAGATCCGATTCGCTCATCGAAGGCATCCAGGCGGGTCACTTTGTGGAAGCTGCCAGTTTAGCGTGCCACGCATTCTCGCGACGCGAAACCGCCGGCTCTGAACCCGCGTCGCCGCACACAAACAGGGCCAACTCATCCCAAACCCCGCTTCCCGCGCTAGCGCAGATCCTCCGCCCTCGCGGGCAACTGCCGGATCAAACCCCACACGGCCTCCGCCGCCGGCGACAGCGAACGGTCACGGCGCCGCACCAGTTCGACCGTGCGCTCGGCGCGCGGCACCAGCGGACGCGCCACCAGCGACGTATCGGCCGGCAGCGGCAACGCCAGCCACGGCAGCACGCTCACCCCAACGCCCGCCTCCACCAGCCCGAACACGGTCGCTGAATGCCCCAGTTCTTGCACCACGCTGGCACTCACGCCGTGCTCGAGCATGACCGCGTCGATGATCGGACGGCTGCCGGACGCGTAGTCGAGCATCACGAGCCGCTGCCCTTCGAGATCGGTCCACTTGACCTGTTGCCGGGCCGCCAGCGGATGGTCATCGCGCGACACCAGACAGAACGAGTCCGTCATCTGCCGCTCGCTTAGCAGATCGTCAGCCGAAAACGGGCCGATGATGACCCCGAAATCGACTTCCCCCGACTTCACCTTGCGCACCACATCGCTTTGCACGTCGTCGCGCAGCCCCAGCGTGATAAACGGGAACTGCTGTCCGCACGCCGCGACCACCTGCGGCATCAGCCGGCAAGCGACCGTCGGGCTTGCCGCCACCACGACGCGCCCGCGCCGCTGCTCGCCGATCTCGCGAATCTCGCGCAGCGCGTCGTCGAGGTCGGTCAACAGGCGCGACACGCTTGACACCAGATTGCCGCCCACGTCGGTCAACTGCACTTCGCGGGTGGTCCGGTCGATCAGCTTGAGACCGATTTCCGCCTCCAGCTCACGCACGCACCGGCTCACCGCCGACTGGGTCAGTCCAATTTCGTCACCCGCGCGGCTAAAGCTCTGCAAGCGCGCGACCTCAATGAAAACCCTTAGCTGGCGCAGCGTGACATTCATCTCAACCCCTCATCAATAGCGTTCTTTGATGAGCATTGTATTGTGTCTTCGGATGTGACACGTCGTCATGATTGTTTCGCTGCGATGCAGCAAAGAGGCGCAAACGCACGCTGTGCGGGCTTGATTGCACAAGATTGGTGATTGTCCCGATTTCGCAGAAGGGTTTTTTGGATTCTTATACGCCCCTGACTAACGCCCGCGCTGGCCCGATGTTATGGGGCTTCGAGGTAGTTTCTAAAGAGGTGGCACGCTTCGTGCATTTGGATGCGCACTGGGTCGGCGCCATGGACCTGACTGCACAACCAGACCGTGGCAAGCCCGACCCCGCCTGGCACTCAGGATTGAGTGCATGGAGAGTGCGCGGCGCGGGGCAGCGCACCGGAGTTAGCTTCGCTGAGGTGAGACATGATGCTGTTCGACGATTTGAGAGACAACGAGTGGGCGCTGGTCGAGGCGTTGTTCTGTGCGGAGCCAGCACGGAGCGAACGACGCGGTCGGCCACGCGTGGAAGCGCGCGCGGTTGTCAATGCGGTTCTGTGGGTGCTGTCGACGGGTGAAGGCTGGTCCAAGCTTCCCGGCCGGTATCCCTCGCCGCCGACGTGCCGTCGCCGTTTCGACGAGTGGCAAGCCGATGGTACGCTCGCCGAAATAGTTAAGCGACTCGGCACGAGCGGCCGGGAAATCTCGCTGCGCGGCCGGATTGGCGCGACGGCTGCCAAGCCGCCCGCACCGCCGAGCCGCGACCGCCTGCGCGGCGCCTTCTGGACCAACCCGGAATCCTGGCGCGCACCGGTCAAGATGGCCTGACCTGCTGTTGCTCTGCCGCTGGGCGCCTGTTGGCGCCCAGCGCGTATCTGGGATCCGCGTTCCAGGCTTGGGGCCGCGCCGTCGCCGGCAGCCCCTGCGTTGCGTAGCCACGCGTGCGGCGCGCTGCCTTTCGGCGCCCTGCCGAGGCTTGCGCGCCGCCTGATAAAACGCAGTGAAACATCCATTTACCATTACTTACAGCACGCTTTCGCTCCTGGGCATACCGTACGAGTATGCA
Organism: Paraburkholderia sp.; assembly: GCA_035948995.1. Taxonomy (GTDB): domain Bacteria; phylum Pseudomonadota; class Gammaproteobacteria; order Burkholderiales; family Burkholderiaceae; genus Paraburkholderia. The sequence continues at coordinate 56,427 of DASZIR010000069.1, forward strand.
CACAAGCCTGATGTTAAGGCTTTGAACGGAGCCCAGCATGAAACCAATGTCACTGCTTCTGTGCGGCATTGTCGTTTCATCAATCGCCGCACCTGTCTTTGCGCAGCAAAAGCCACCGGGATGGAACTGGCCGTCGAATCACCCGGCCACCACCGAGGCGCGGCAACAGGGCGAACACCCACGTGAGTTCACACCACCCGCCCCACGCGGCGACTTGCGCGGCGACATTGCGAGCAATGTGCGCACGCGGCCGGAACCCTCGCGCGACGACCCGCAGCGCCAGCGCTAGGCGCACCAATTCAAGTGCGCCAATGACGGCGTGGGAACCATAGGATCAGTCTGCGGCTGGAACGAACGATTGCGGGAACCACCTGCAGTTCGACCAGTCTCATCAATGCCATCAGCACAGCGTGGCAGAAGTAATTCCGGTACGCCCGTATCCTTGCGATACGGGCTTTTTTTTCGCGCAGAAGGCTGAGAGGGAGGCGCAGCGTGCCAGCGCCCGCGCGTCAGGCCAGGCGTCGGCACTGGACCGTAGATTCGCCTAGGGACGCACTTCCAGATCCGCTGTGCTGGTTTCCGCGGCGACGTAGTCGTTCATCCGGCGTGTGGTCCAGTTCAGCGAGCGCTCATCGCGTGCAAGCCGGGCGAACTCGGCCCTGCCCCGATCGGTCAGCACAGCAATGTCGACCGGCGCGTGAAAACCCGGAGCGGGTGCAACGGTTCGTTGCCGGACCGTCTCCATCAAGCCCAGCGCGCGCAGATATTCGAATACTCCCGGGCGCCTGGCCCAGGGGACCTGACGATATTGCGCTCGCCGCAGCGCTTCAAGAACTGCTTCGTTGGAATACGTGGTCATCTCACTTCTTTCTTAAAGTGCAGCCATGACACATCTTTGCGCAGCACATCACCGCGCCACCAGTGACGCGCGTAGCACCCACTCAAGGCGAGGCGGCGCATCGCAATGCGCGTGCAACCTTCTCCCGCCAGGCGCTGCCTGTTATTCCATGATTCGGGGTCCCCGTTCGAACCTCATGTTAGCGTTCTCTCCACGTGCATGCGATGCGACCCGAGCGGCGCGATAGCGGCAGCGTGAAATTGCCCCAAAAACCATACGTTACCCCATTTAAATTGATTCTATTCACTTTATTGGCGCTTTTTTTTGCAGCAATCGTGCTAACGCGACGGGCCCGTGCCCCGCTCGTCGTCGCCGGCGTGACACTCTTCTGGCTGCTCGCGGCAGGCTGGCTGAGCGCGCCGCTGCTCGACTGGGCCCAGCGCAGTCCGCCGTCCGTTGCACCCGCGACCTACGCCGCCCGCACGGCCATCGTCATGCTAGGCAGCGGCACCGCATACGATAAGAACGACAAGCTGGTTCCCAGGCACGACGCGCTTGCCCGCATTGCGAAGAGTGCCGAGATCTACGCGGCATGCAAACGTACCGGCTCGATCTGCAACGTCATCATCAGTGGTGGCAACCCGCAGCGGCACGAAGCCTCCGAGGCCGATACCTACCTGCCCTATCTGCTGCAAAAACAGGTTCCGCGCACGGACATCATTCTTGAGAACCGCAGCCTTACGACCTACGAAAACGCTCGCTACGTGGCCGCCATTTTGCGCGATGGAGATTATGGCTCGCTGATCCTCATCACCTCCGCCTACCAGATGCCGCGGGCGTTGCTCGACTTTCATCGCTTCGCACTCACGCCCGAGCCTGTCATCTCGAATACGCGGCACGTGCGCGTAGGCTTGCTGCCGCGCTATGACAATCTGGTGAACGCGGAGATTGCGCTGCATGAACTGATTGGCATTGCGCAGTTTCATGTGTACCGCATGATCGGGTGGTTCTAGCCACACGGGTCGCGAATCGTCATTTAATCAGTTATGCAGATTTATCTTGCAGTCACTTGAGATTGCCATGTGGCCGCTGTCTCATAAGTCGCATCGATATGCAGGCCATCACACCGGGCCGACGTCGGGTCTTCCGACACGGCGCGCCATCTTCATCCATCGCCGCACCCTCGCGAACGTAACCAGATGTAACTATCTGTTAAAACTGTTACCAAGGGTCTGTTGGAGCGGATATTGCTGGCTAGAATGCATTGTCCTTCCGATCGGACAGGCAGTATCCGGCCACAACCACTCTACGGAGGTAAAGATGAAGAAAGTGTCCCTGGCGATCCTGGTTTCCCTCACTGCCCTGACGGGCACCGCGTATGCACAGATGGAGAACGGCGTCACGATGAGCACCGATCCGGCCAAGGCGGCCGACGTCGAGCAACGTGCGCAAGCATTGCAATCCCAGCAGCAGGCCATGCAAAGCGCACCGGCGGCGATGCCGGCCAAACACCACAAGATGGCGCCGCATCACAAGAAAGCGGCCAAGCCGGAAGCCGCAAGTCAGTAATCGCGCTGGACCGGCTTGACCGGTTTGAGCGGGTTTGACCGATTGGCAGGCATGCCCCGCGTGCCTGCCCTGCGAAGATGAAGAAAGCCGAAGCCGGCGTAACCGGCTTCGGCTTTTTTGTTATCCGGGACGCCCTGACGGTATGCTAAAGTCGCGCACCGAACCACACCCAACCCGTGCGCACCCTGGTGCGGAGGACAGAATGAGCAACATCCAGCTGGACATTGAATGGACCGAGGCAGCATCCCGCAAAATCGAAAAACTGATGCCGCGCGGCGGTCAGGAAGCGTATCTTGCGCTGCCGCCGGTTGAATGTTTGCCGATGGAGGGCGACGTGCTGTTTCTCGGCCCGGACGGCAAACAGCAACCCTTTATCGTCGCCGAACGTCAGTATCACCACGACGGCGATGCGGACTGGACCATCATCCTGATCCTCGACGTCCCTCAGTCGACGCACTGAGCGGGGTACCGGGCGGGTCGCCGAGTTAAGGCACCGACCGGGTACACGGTCAGCACGCGCCGGGTTGCACGACGGCGGGCCGTCGGCCCGCAGGGCGTGCCTGCCAGGTTGCCAGGTTGTCGGGTCCGGCGCCGGCCCGGATGCCGACTGCGCCGCCCGCTCAGCAGCCAGGCACTGCCGGGCGGTCAAACCGCTCACCTCGTATCCGGCTCACGACGGCGGCGGCTCGCCGAACACGGCCGGCAACCCTCAGGCAATCTTCGACACCACGCGAATTTCCGAGTGCTCGACCCAATCCGCCACGGCCTTCCTGTAGGCCTCGATATGGGCCGACTTCGCGTGCGCAGCGAGTGCCTCCTCGCTTTCCCAACGCTCCACAAAAACGAAGCGGCGCGGCTCGCGCACATCGCGATGCAGGTCGTATTGCAGCGCACCGTGCTCCTTGCGCGTCGGCCCGACGATACCTTCGAGCGCCTCGCGCAGCTTCTCTTCGGTACCGGGTTTTGCCACCGAAATGGCGACTACGGCGATTTCTGCCATGCTGAGCTCCGTTCAGGAAAAACAGAAGAATACCTGCCGTCCGGCAAACGTGCTGACGAGCGTCCACAGCCCAAATTTGCCGTCGACAGCCGGATGCGGGGCCGGCTTCGCCTGCGCAGACGAAGCCCCGGCCTGGACTTTGGCGGACATCCGCCGGGCGCCCGTGCTAGCTTTGCTCGCATCGGCCCGCGTGTTTCGTGCCTGTGTGATTACCCGTACATTCACGTGAAGTTCGAACTGCTAGACTGGTTTTCGACTAATCAGCCGGGGGCCAGCATGGCTGGTATTGATCTCCGCCTCTCCGGGCATCGTCCTCCCTGCCCTGCCAACGCCGCGGCCTCGTGCCAGTCGGGCGCCAGGTCCGGTTTCGCGCCGCGCAGCACGCCTGACACCACGCCATCATGCCCACCGTCGAAGAACTGACGCTCAGCGGCCTTCTGCCCCATCTGGTGCGCGAAGAAACCGGCTGGACCGCCACGTGGCGAGCGCTGACGCTGCACAGCGTGTTTCAGCCCGTGCTGTCGATTACGCACCAGCGTATCGTCGGCTATGAAGCGCTGTTGCGCGCATTCGATCCCGTCGGGCTGCCGGTCTCGCCCGACCTGCTGTTCTCCGGCACGCGCTCGGCAAGCGAGGCGCGCGAGCTCGACCGGATCGCGCGCTGCCTGCACGTGGCCAACTTCATGGAACAGAACGTTCCGGTCGGCTGGCTGTTTCTCAACACGCGGCCGCAAGTGTTCGAAACCGGCTGGCCACAGCGGGCGTTCATCGATGAATTGTCCGCTCACTTCGGACTGCCGCAGGAGCGCATCGTGATCGAGGTGCTCGAGCAGCCGGCGGACGATGAGTCAGCCGTCGCGAGCATGCTGGCGGCGTCGCAACCGCGCGACTTCCTGATCGCCATCGACGACTTCGGCACCGGGTTTTCGAACTTCGACCGTGTGTGGCGCTTTCGCCCCGACATCGTCAAACTCGACCGCTCGCTGGTCGCGCGGGCGGGCAAACGCCAGGGCGACGAGTCGCTGATCGGCCACCTGATCGCGATGCTGCATCAATCGGGCACGCTGGTGCTGGCCGAAGGGGTCGAGACCGACGATGAACTGATGATCCTGATGCAAGCCGATGTCGATTTCGTGCAAGGATTCTGGCTCGGCCAGCCGAAGGGTTCCGTGCAGGCGGCGTGCGCGCGTGTGCCCGCGTTGATCGAATCGATGTGGCGCAAATTCGCCGACTACGAACGCATGCATGCGCGCCACCAGCGCCTCGGTTTCGAGGGGTTCGCCGAAGCCGTGCTGGCAGCAGCGCAGACGTTCGCCGCGACCGGCGACCTCGAACAGGCCGCGCAGCGGATCTTTCATATCCCCGAAGCGCGCCGCATCTTCGTCACGGATGCGCAGGGCGAACAGACGCTGCCTTCCATCAGCGCGCCTTCGGTCCCACCGCCCCCAACGCGGCTCGCGCCGCTGCTTGCCACGACGCGCAGCAACTGGTCGCGCCGCGCGTATTTCAAGCACGCGCTGGCCGCGCCCGGGCGGGTTGCCATGATGGGGCCGCATTATTCGCTGATCGACGGCGAAGACTGCTACACCGCCGCGGTGACGCTCGAGCGCGACGGCGGCACCACGATTCTCTGCGTCGATTTCATTCCAGGCGCGTCCGACACCGGCAAACGTTGAGCGAGCCGTCGCAACGCGCCCTCTCAATCATCTACGCGAGCGCGTCCTGACTTGATTTCACCGCGTTTGGCCTTGCCGTCGAGCCGGCGCCGAACCGACGCGCGCGTTGGCCGCGTGGCGACGCGCGGCGTGCGGGTCACACTGACGCTCTGAATCAGTTCGTCGAGCCGGGCCAGCGCGGCCGCGCGATTCATCTCCTGGGTGCGATGCTCCTGCGCCTTGATGATCACCACGCCGTCGCGCGTGAGGCGATGGTCCGATAGCGCGAGAAGCCGCATCTTCAGAACCTCGGGCAGCGACGAAGCGCGCACATCGAAGCGCAGATGGATCGCGCTCGAGACCTTGTTGACGTTCTGCCCGCCCGCTCCTTGCGCGCGCACGGCGGTCAGTTCGACTTCGTTCGGTGGGATCGGATAACGTGATGTCATGAGAGGGTATGGAGCATCGAACCGCAAGTGTACACACGCGCTCCGGTGCCCGTCTCGCGTGACGAATTGCCGGCGAGCCGACGCTGGAGGGCAGCCATTCGCTGCCGCTCATGGCGGCGAACGGAAGCGCATGATGCGCACACCGGCGCACGCCCGGCTATCGGCAAGCCGCGCCGATTCAGAAAACTGGTTGCCCGCCGCCGACGTCTCGCCGATACTGACGCTTATCGCTTACAACGTAAATTAACATGAAACTGCGCCCGGCTTTCCTGCTAGAACTCGCGGTCAATCTGCTGTTGCCGTGGCTTGCCTACCGGCTCGCGGCGCCCCATTGGGGCGAGACCGGCGGCCTGATTGCCTCGGCCGTGCCGCCGATTGTCTGGAGCCTCGTTGAACTGGCGCGTTTCCGGCGCGTCGACGCGCTCAGCATGATCGTGCTGACCGGTATTGCCCTGTCGATCGGCGCGATGGCGCTGGGCGGCAGCCCGCGCATGTTGCTGCTGCGCGAATCGCTGGTGTCTGGCGCGATCGGCGTCGCGTTCCTGCTGTCGCTGCCGATGCGCCGGCCGCTCATCTTCTATCTGGCCCGCGCGACGGTCGCGCGCGAAATGGCGGGCGGCGCCGAACGCATGGACACGCTATGGCGCGAGCGCCCGTCCCTCGCCGTCTCGATGCGCCTGATGACGGCGGTCTGGGGCGTGGGGCTCACCAGCGAAACCGCATTGCGCTCGTGGATGGCGTGGACCTGGCCGGTCGAGCGCTTTCTCGTGGTCTCGCCGTTCATCGGCTACGGCATCTACGGCGCGCTGCTGCTGTGGACCGTGTGGTATCGCAAGACCTTGCGCAGCCGCGCCGAGCGCGAAGCGCAGCCGAGCAGCATTGCCAGCTAGGCGGTCCGCAGGGCCGCAGTCCACAGTCGCTCGCGGGGCAGCCCATTGCCAACCCCCGGCACGGGCGGGCGTCGTCGTTGGCCACGCCTCCTGCCGCGCCGCCCGGGCGTCGGACCTGCAAACGCGGGCGGCTCACAGCGCAAAGAGCACCGCCACAACCCACATCAAGCGGCAGCATAGCAAAGGTATCGACGCGACAAAACCTGGCCGAACGGACGAGGTCAGATGGCCCATAAAATCAGTTAGACTCATCACCGGTTTCGGGCTGTCCCTGCAATCTCATTTTTGTCGTGGTACGAAAATCCAGGCAGTCGATGCGCTATTCGGTAGAAATCAAAAAATTCCTGTATAGCCAGTACTTTTATGGCGGCCTGCGCATCGCGGTCGGCGTCTCGTTACCGCCCGTTCTCTGTCTGCTGCTGTTCCACGACCAGGAGCTCGGCTTTACGATCGCGACTGGCGCGCTCGGCGCGTGCGTGGTCGACATGCCAGGGCCGCTCAAGTACAAGCACAACGAAATGCTGGCGTGCAGCGTGATCGGCTTTCTGGCGGCGCTCGCCACCGGGCTCGCCACGGTCAATGCGGTGGCGCTCTGGTGCACGGTGGTGCCGCTTACCTTCGTGCTGTCGTTGATCGTTGTGTACGGCAACCGTTGGCCGCAGATCAGCTTCGCCACGCTCTTCATGATGATCATGACGCTTGAAGAGCACTTCACGCCCATGCAGGCACTCGTCAATGCCTCATGGATCCTCGCGGGCGGCCTCTGGTACACGTACTGGTCGACCTTCGTGAGCCGCTGGCAGATGCACCGCATCGAGCAGCAGGCGCTCGCCGAAAGCGTGTTCGCCTGCGCGGACTATCTGCTCGCGCGGGCCGAGTTCTACGACCTCGATAACGACCTCGACGAATGCTACCGCAATCTGGTAGCCAAGCAGATCGCGGCCGTCGAGCGTCAGGATGCCGCGCGCGACATCGTGCTGCGCAACCTGCCCAAGCTCAAGACCGGCAAGCTCGAACCGCGCCGCGCGATGCTCTTCAACCTGTTCATCAATACGGTCGACCTGCACGAGTTGTTCGTCGGCGCGCATACCGACTACCCGATGGTGCGCAATACCTTCGGCGGCTCGGACATGCTCACGTTCTATCGCGACCTGATCCGCAAGGCCGCGGCCGACCTCGAAGAGATCGGCCTCGCCGTGCTGCAGAACCAGCCACCGCGCAACCGCGTCAACGTAAAGGCCGAATTGCGCGCCATCGAGTTCGAAATCGAACTGATGCGCAAGCACGATATGCCCGCGAAGAACCCCGAGGCGTACTCGGCGGTGCTGGCAACATTCAGGCGTCTGTGGAGCGGGACGCGCCTGATCGACAAGATGCGCAAGAGCCTCTCCAGCGAGGCCCGCACGACCGAAACGGAACTGCGTCTGGACCAGGCGTTGTCGCGCTTCGTGTCGAGCCGACGGGTGCCGTTCGGGCAGATCTTCTCGAACCTGACCATGGCTTCGCCGAGCTTCCGCCACGCGTTTCGCGTGACGATCGCGGTAGCGGTCGGCTTCTGGCTCGGGCGGCTGTTGCCGCTCACCAATGCGTACTGGATCGTGATGACGACCGTCATCATTCTGAAGCCAGGCTATTCGCTCACCAAACAGCGTAATGGACAGCGGATTATCGGCACGCTGATCGGCTGCGCCGCCAGCATCGCGCTGATTGTGTTCGTCAAGGAACCGCACATCCTGCTCGTCGTGATGTTCGCCTCGATGGTGATGAGCTACAGCCTGCTGCTGTTCAATTACACCGCCAGCGTCGTGTTCACCTCGTCGTATGTGCTGCTGATGTTCCATCTGCTCGCGCCGGGCGGCATGCGCATCATCGGCGAACGCGCGATCGATACGGCGGTCGGCTGCGCGATCGCGATTGCCGCGAGCCATCTGTTTCCGTACTGGGAATACCGGCTGATGGGCAAGCTCGTCAACAGCATGATCGCGGCCACACGGCAATACCTGGAGGCCAGCTGGTGGTGGGGCGGCAAGCCGGTCGCGGTCGCCACGGCAGTGGTGACCGAGGCCGGGGCGCGCGCGCCGGCCGCCGCGATGGCGGATCCCTTCGGGGGATTGGGTGCGACCGGTGCCAGTGCGGCTGGCTTCGGTGCGGCAACGCTTGCCGCGGCCGGCACGAACGCGACAGGCACGACTGTTACCAGCGCAAGCGCCAAACCCGCAGCGACCGCCGCGGCGACGCCGGCCGCTTCAGCCGCCGCCATTGCGCTGGAGCGCGACTACCGCTACCGGCTCGCCCGCAAGAACGTGCATGTGGCGTTCGCCAACCTCGGCCAGGCGTTCCAGCGCATGATGCTGGAGCCGAAGGCGGCACAGAAGTTCGTCCCCGAACTCAATGATCTGCTGGTACGCAGTCACGTGCTGGCATCGCAGATTACGGCGGCAGCGCCATTGCTGCGCACCTCGGCGCAACAGCCTGAGACGGTGTCGTTGCAGCCGCTGCAACGCGTGCTGAACGTGGTGCGGGACAATCTCATGGAAGCCGAGGCCGGCACCGCGCCGCCGGCCGATCAGGCCGAGGTCACGAAGCAGCTCGCACGCGAACTGGATGCGATGGTGGTCGAAGCGGAGAAATCGGCTGACTATCCGGCGGATGCCGTGCACGAACTGAAACTGCTCGCGCATCAATGCAAGCAGATGCTCACCGCGGCCAATCTGATCCGCAAGGATGCTAGCGTGATCCGCCTACCCGATGAGTAAGGCCGGCAAGTAAAACCCTGCTGCCGCGCGCGCTTCGGGAGCGCGCCTCGCCCAGTGCATTATTGTGAGGCGCCGCTGGCAGTTGCCGCAGCGGTAGCCGCGGCCGCCGGCACGGCCGTCGGTGCGTCGGCATTCTCGCGGTCGAACTCGCGCTTTCCGCTGATGGCGTTGTAGAGAAGCGTCGCAATCACCAGCAGCACCGCCACCACAATAAACACAGCGATGCCGAAGGTCGGGTTCTTCTTGCGTGGTTCGTTCATGAGGCAGCTCGACTCTCGGGTAATGTCCAGGAAGGCTGGCATTCTACGCCCACCCGGCTTGCACATGGCTTGCGGGTGGGCAAGCGGGAACGGCCTGAAGCGTTCGCGCGATGGTGCCGAGGCGCGTTCCTGACCGACGCGCCGCTCAGGGCCGCCTCACTGCGGCTTATTGCCGCTCACCGCCCCTTCATCGCTGCTCACCGCCCTTCAGTCACCGCCGCAGGCCGCACCGGCAACGCCGTCGAACACTTGATGTGCCCGATTCGATGAAAATGTGCTTTCAGATCAATCGCCAGGGATCAAGCGATGCACGCGTGGCACTTCCATGGCACCGCAGCTCCCTGCCGCGAATCTTAATGACCCATTCGACGGCAATCGGCCAAAGACGGACCATCGCCCCTTTGATACGCACGTCTGCACTCAAGGTACAAGGTATGAGCGGACGCGCAATGGCGACGCGCGAGACCATTAGGCAGTGATGCCCGCATTTGAGTTAGCGTTGGAGAACTGGATGGATTACCGCCAGGTTCGCTGCGGGGGCAACGGTTCCAGCGCGTCAGTTTAAGAATCGGACAAGTTATCGATTCGTCGTCGCACACTTTAGCCATATCAACCTACTATCGGCAGTCAAGGGAATACGGCCGTCACGAACGCGCAAAGCGGTTGCCGTGTGACTGGAACGGGGCAATGTGAGGCTGGGGCGCGCCAATGGAGGCTTTGCGTTACATCTTCAAACATTTTCCCTACGGGGAAGGTTTGCCCTCGGCTCGTCCAACGCTATCATTTGTCACATGAATCAGTAGCGAAGTTGTGGCATGGCGGGAGGCGCCTTCGCGCTCGCAGCAGCGGCGCATGAACCGCACGGGTTAGCGCGCGGTTCGGTATCTCCGGCGAAGACTCTCGAGACTCCGGGAGGTGTGCGATGTGCCTATCTTCAGACTTAAGAGATGCCGTTTTCGGCCTCGCGCGATAGCGATGATGACATCGACCTCCCCGGACGCCCACGCGCCGGAGTCGTTGCCGGCCGCACGGCGGGATATTTTCGCGCTGGGAGCACGGCGGGCAATTGCGTTCATGCTCGATCTGTTCGCGCTGCAGCTGGTGGCCCAGGTCCTTTTGCTTCGATGGTTCGAGGCTGATCTCGCGCGGCTCGGCCTCTGGGGTATTCCGCTCGGTGCAGGCGTGCTCGTTGCGTACTTCGGCGTGGCCGACAGTCGGCTCTGCTCGGGACAGACGGTCGGCAAATGGCTCTTGCGAATCCGGGTCGTTCGACGTGACGGTAAGCCGCCTGGACTGTGCCGAACGATTGTGCGGGCCGCTATTGCCAGCGTCATTTATGTCGCATATGAGTCAGCCCCCGATCTCAGGGCGATCGAGCCCCTGTATGCAATCATGACATTCACAATGGTCGCGGGTCTGATTGCGGTTTGCTATCTCGTCAATACTCGCACGCAGCAACTGCCGCACGATCTCGCAACCGCGACCTACGTAGTGCCAGCTTCACGGCAGGCTGTGCCGATTACCCGGACCTTCTGGCGCGGGCACTGGCCGATCATGGGCGCGATGTTCACTGCGATGTTCACTGCGCTGGTCGTCGCCTGGGTGTTGATCCCACGATCGGACGACAATCGGCAATACGTAAATCTGGGGGCGCTCGCGACGACGATCGGGGAGCAACAAGACGTTGCAGCAGCATCGGTCCGCGCGAAGCTCATCCTGCATCGCTCGATGGTCGCGCCCGATGCACCATCCATGTGGTCTGTTACGGCAACGGCCAGACCCACAAGGCGTCTGCCGTATTACGAGCTGTTCGCCTACCATATCGCCGCACAGATTCTCACGCGGTACCCGGCCTCGTGTTCGGCCGGCTCCATCGCGGTGAACACTAGCTATGGCTACAACATCGTGATCGACAGACAGGCCGAATCGCATTCCTATGAGTTCACCCCGCGCGAATGGCTGGATCGGCTCGCCTACTATGAGCCCGTCGGGCATGCCTGTGCGGCGGGAGCCTTTTCCGGATGCAAGGGCCCGTGCAGTGGCGATGGTCCGCTGCAAACAGGGCCGTCGACGTCGGCCACGGGGTCCAGCAAGCTCGCAAGAAAGGAGGTCACGTTTGCCGGGATGAGCGGCTCGGCCTACATTGCAGGGGATACGGTCGAGTTCAGGAACAGTACCGTTTTCATTAACGGCAAGTCCTATGGCCCCGTGCAAACACCCGCGACAGTGCAATACGTTGTCACGCCGGACAGCCGTACGTTGCTGGTCAACGGAAAGCCTCGTCGGCCGCCCGGTTGACGGGTGCGGTTTGCCAGACCTTCATTGCAGAGGACCTACGCCTTCTGCCCTTCGCCGGTCTCGCGGCGCACCCACTATTGAGGGTGCCTTCTGGATTCAATTGTGTACGCTGGCGAGAGCATCGTTGGCGGCCGTCTCAGATCAATCCGAAACCGGACGGACGAAGAATCGTCCTGAGTGCCCGAATCACGGGTCGACAGCGGGCGGACAGAAATTTGCGGGCGTACCGTTACTGGAGCCGCGCGTCTGTTCAGTTTCATGGTCTGCGCCGGCCGATCCATCTCCGACGTTGCGACGACCATGATCTGTACCGCTAGCCGAGATCGCGCACCGGCAACGCCGTCGAATACTTGATCTGCTCCATGGCGAAACTCGAACTCACGTCCGAAAGCGGCACAGCAGCGATCAACAGCTTGTACACGCGGTCATAGTCGTAGATATCTGAAGCCACCACCCGCAACAGATAATCGGTCTCGCCGCTCATCCGGTACACCTCAACCACCTCGGGAATCTGCTGCACAGCCCGCGTGAACGTCGCGGCCCACGCCTCGGTGTGCTGGTTGGTGCGCACCGCGACGAACACGGTCGTCCCCACCCCAAGCTTGCGCGCATCGCACAGCGCCACCTGAGCGCGGATCACACCCGCTTCCTTGAGCCGTTGCAGACGCTTCCAGCATGGCGTCTGCGACAGGTTCACGCGCTGCGCCAGCTCGGCGACCGGCATGGTTGCGTCTTCCTGAAGCAGCTCGAGCAGCTTGCGATCGATGACATCCATTCCCACGGGCACCCCCGAATAGAAAATTATTCTACTTTTGTGCGACGAGAGGAAATTATATGAAAACTCTTTCTCCGTGCAAACCGGTATAAATAACCCTGTCCGATAACCGATGCATCGAGCCTGCGCCGCCCTCATGAGCCACGATACCTACCTGTCGCCAGCCGACCGCTCCACGCCCCCGCCCGCGCGTTTTTCCGGGGCGTATGACTGCGCGCCGGACGTAGCTTCGGTAACGGCGCCCACGCGCGCCAATCACCCGCTCGCGCGGCTGTGTGACGCACTGGATAACGCTTTCGAGCAGTCCGCTGACGCCGCCGACCCGTCACAGCACGCATCCTTTGCGCGCGGCGTGCGCGCAGCGCTCGCCGAGGCGGCTGCCGATCCGGCCTTGCTCGCCCCCGCACAGCGCGAAGGTGCAGTCGACTGCTACCGGCGCCATCTGCTCGCAGCCGATCCATACGGGCGCTATGCAATCGCTGCACTCGTCTGGATGCCGGGCCAGGTGAGCCCCGTCCACGGGCACCAGACGTGGTGCGGCTATGCGGTGCTGGACGGTACGTTGACGGAAACGGTGTACGACTGGAACGACACGCAGCAGTGCGCCAGCGAGACGCGCATGCATCCGCGTACAGAGGGCGCCGTGTCCTTCGTGCGCGCGGGACGCAGCGGCATTCATCGGCTTGGCAATGCGAGCGGCAAACCTGCTGTCTCGCTCCATATCTACGGCGTCGAAGGCTCGCAGATCGGCACCCACGTGAACGATCTGCTGCAAACCGCCGATTCGGTGCGACCCGCCGCGCAGCAGGCGCTCGCCTAGGCTGGCAACAGGCGCGCGGCCGTCGCGCCCCGTTCGCCCATCTGCCCCTGTCTCTCCCCGTCCCCTAGCTCTTGCCTGCCTCGCCCGCCGTCGGAATTTGCGGCGGAATCGGCGCGGTCTGCCCGGTTGACGGCGGCGCCGGCCGCGGTTCATGCGAAACGTCGCGCGCCGCCATGGCCTTACCCGCCGCCCTTACGCCAGCGGAACCCGTCGGACCCGAGGAGCCTGCTTGCGACGATCGAAGATGCTCCGGGTGACCATGCACGGGCGGCACCTCGTCATCCGGCATCGGCTGCCCCTCGGCATCTTTCGACGAGGTGTACACCCGCATTTGCGGCACCGGAATCTCGATGCCGGCTTCATCCATCTTGCGCTTCAGGCGCAGATTGAAGGCACGCGCCACGCTCCACTGCTGCAGCGGCCGCGTCTTGATCTGCCCCTTCACGACCATCCAGTTTGGGTCGAAGCGGTCGAGACCCCACACCTCGATCGGACCCAGCATCTCGCGCCGGTAGCGGAAGTCGGCCATCAGGTCCGCGCCCACCTCGCGAATCAGTTGCGTCACCTGATCGACGTCGGCGGAAAAACCCATTCGCACTTCGAACACTGCATACGCAAAATCGCGCGACAGGTTCTTCACGATCTTGATCTGCGAAAACGGAATCGCGTGGATCGCCCCTTGCCCGTCGCGCAGACGCACGGTACGAATCGACAGATGCTCGACCGTGCCCGCATGACCGCCATCGACGTCGATCCAGTCACCGACCGAGATGGTGTCCTCGATGATGATGAACAGGCCCGTGATCAGGTCAGTCACAAGCGACTGCGCGCCGAAGCCGATGGCCAGCCCGATCACGCCCGCGCCGGCGAGCAGCGGCGTCACATTGATGCCGAGGTTCGCCGCGGTGACGATGCCGGCAATCGTCACGATCGACACGAACAGCGCGTTGCGCACCAGCGGCAACATCGTGCGGGCTCGCGTGCTCGCGTTGCGCGACTTGTTGCGTGGACCGCCCGGGCTCAGCGCCTCGGTAATCGCGGTGTCGATCAGGATCCACAGCAGCCAGGAGAGAAAGAGCGTCGCAAAAATCGCCATGACCGCATGAGCGATGCCGCGTGCCGCGACGTTTTCCTCGACGACGCTCGCCAGCGATACATCCCAAAGACGCGCCGCCATTTCGAGGAAGGCCAGCCAGATGAAAAGCGTCAGCAGCGTCCCCACGAAGCGCAGCAGTCTCGTCAGATACGGCGAACGGCGGCGCTTATGGGCATCGCGCGGCCGCGTCATGCGCAACACGATGGCCGACAGGAAAAAGGCCAGCACCAGTAACAGCGCCGTCACCACGGAGATCTGCAGCACGTTCTCGTTCGAGCCCGAACCGCCGATCGTGGCCATGACCGATGCGCTCGCCAGCAGCAGGACCGGCACGTGCCAGAGCGACGCGAGAATGTCGAACGCATCGGTGGCGGCCTTGTGGTCGTGTCGCGGCTGGTAGGCCCGATTGCGAATCAGGTGCGCAACCGGGCGGCGAAACGCAATCGCGAAATAGGCGGTCAGCACCGCAGCGGTCATGTTCGCCACCGTCGATATCAGTTCGGCGAGATTCGTCCCGAGTTGATGCGACACATCGTAGTTCACCGCCGCATCGCCCAATGCGCCGCACACGCCGATCGCAAACAGCAGCCGGCGTGCGTGCTCGAGCAGCACGCGCACCGCCACGCGCCGGTGACCCGAACCGAACAGCGAGAACATGATCAGACAGATCGCGGAAAACACTGCGCCGGCGACGATCGCATACGCCACCACCATCCCGAGCGTGCGGCCGAGCGCGTCGGGCATCGCCCGCGCGAAGAGCAGCGCGGCGAGGAACGCGACGATCCATGGGCCGACACGCCGCAGCGCGAAGATCAGCAGTTCACCGGTGGACGGATTCGGCTTGAGCTCATACACGACCCCGTAGCGCACGTACAGGCGCCGCTGCACATAGATCAACGCCCAGGCGCACGCGCCCCAGCCTGCCAGCATCGCAACCATGTCGAGCAGGATCTTGCCGAGGCTCTCGTGCCCCTGGCTCGTGACGATCGTGTAGAACTCGTTGCCAGCCGCGTTGAAACGCCCCGCCCAATAACGCAACGGCGTGTGGCCCTGATGGACGCCGGATTCGAACGACGCAATCCCCGACGCGATGGCACCCAGCAAACCGGGACTCGGCTGCGCAGGCGCTGCGGGCGCGACATTGCGGGTGACGTCGCGCAACTTCTTCAGTTGTGCGACGAGCGCGGCGCGTTGCCGGTCGTTGTCGAGCGTGGAGATCACACTGTCGAGCGACCTGGCCAGTTCGGCCTGGCTCGCCGGTGACGGTGCGGACGCGGCGTCGGCCGCCGACGCCCCCGAAGCAGGCGTCGCGGTTGCCGTCGCGCTGTTGATCAGACTCTGCAGCGCCGGAATCACCGGCGCGCCCGCCGCCTGTGCGGCACCCGGTGTCCACGCGAAGCACGCAGCCACGGCCAGCCACAGGCATAGCGGCCAGGCGAGCAGCCACTGCTGCACGCGCACGGAGCCGTTACGCGAGAGACCGCCAGCGCGACGGCGGAGAAATGGGAATACGGTGTGAAAAGCCCGTTGCCCGCCGGTACACGGCGCAGCCCCGGATTCACACCGCACTGGGCATGACTTCATGGCAATCCGTAACAAAACGGGAGACGCCAAGTGTAGCCGCAGTTGCCGCGGCAGCGCATTTGCATGCGTAACCGAATGTTAGGACGCTTGCGCGTCCAGATGGGATGTGAAGATCGGACGCGGACCCGGTTGCAGCGCCTGCGTGGATGCAACGCTACCCGCCCGGCCGCGCCGTTCCGCTCGGATCAATACGCGACCGTCGCAATCTTGCGGATAAAACGCCCCTGTTCCAGCTCATCCACGAACGCGACGGCGTAGTCCTCGGCCGAGATGCGGCTATTGCCCTCGGCGTCGACCAGCAGCGTGTCGGTGCCGGTACGGAAAGTGCCGGTGCGCTCGCCCGGTGCGATCAGTGCAGCGGGCGAGAAGAACGTCCAGTCGAGGTCGCTCACCGTACGGTAGAAGGCCAGCGCATCGCGATGCGCCAGCGCAACCGCCTTATAGACGTCCGGAAAGCCCTCCGTGTCCACCAGTTGCTTGCCGGGCGCCACTTCCAGCGAGCCCGCGCCGCCCACCACCACGAGGCGCTTGAGACCAGCCGCGCGCACGCCTTCGACGAGCGCTCGTGTCGCCGTGGCGACAACGCGAGGATTGTCGTGCGGCGGCGCATAGGCGCTCGCCACCACGTCATGTCCGCGCGCCGCTGCAGCGACGTTGGCGGCGTCCAGCAGGTCGGTTTGCGCAGCCTTCAGATTGGCTACGCCCGCCGGCACGCGCGCCGCGTCGCGCGCGAGCGCCGTCACCTGGTGGCCACGGCTTGCTGCCTCTGCGGCGATCCGCGAACCAATCATGCCGGTTGCGCCAAAAAGTGCGATCTTCAATGCATTACTCATCTGAATGCTCCTGTGATTCACTTATATGTAACTACGTTGATTACATATAATGCCGAAAAAAGAGGGGCTCAGCCCCCGCTTGTATCCGTCCCGCTTG
>DASZIR010000070.1:0-56340 GCA_035948995.1 Paraburkholderia sp.
AGCGCCGGTTCGCGCACGGTGACGGCCCACTTGGTGACAGGCTTGGCGATCGATTCGATATCGACAGCCTGGAAGTCTTCCTTGTAGAGACGCGCGCGCGGCGCCTGGCCCGTGATAGCCAGAATAGGAATCGAGTCAGCCTGAGCGGAGTACAAACCGGTGATCATGTCGGTGCCGGCGGGACCCGAGGTGCCGATACACACGCCGATGTTGCCCGGTTGCGCACGCGTATAGCCCTCGGCCATGTGCGAGGCGCCTTCGACGTGGCGTGCCAGCACGTGGCTG
This sequence comes from Paraburkholderia sp., assembly GCA_035948995.1. GTDB lineage: Bacteria > Pseudomonadota > Gammaproteobacteria > Burkholderiales > Burkholderiaceae > Paraburkholderia. The sequence continues at coordinate 286 of DASZIR010000070.1, forward strand.
ATATTGCCGGCCTTGCGCATGGCCGAGTAGAACGGGTTGATGGCGGCGCCCGGCACACCGAAGGCAGTGTCGATGCCTTCCTTTTCGAGCACCAGCACGGCTGCGTCGACGGCTCTCATCTTGGCCATGAATGTCTCCTGAATGTCTTTGAATGCGGATCGAAGGGGTTAAGGCAGACTTTAGGCCTCACCCAAAGGTTTGATAAGATCAGTCCGGGTCGCTTATTTCGAAACAAAAAGTATGGAATATGCGTGGGCGCCTCGACCCCGGCGGCACTCACAGGTGCTGGCGCAGCCGCAGCGGCGCAAGACAGGCAGGAGACGACGATGGACCGCTTCAAACAGATCGAAACCTTCGTGCGGGTGGCTGACGCGGGCAGTCTTGCGGCTGCGGCGCTGGAGGAGGGCGTGTCGCCGGTCATCCTGGGCCGGCGTATCGACGCGCTGGAAAAGCGCCTCGGCGTGAAGCTGATGTACCGCTCGACGCGGCGCCTCGTGGTCAGCGAGGAAGGCGCGGCGTTTCTGGAGCGCTGCCGGGGCTTGCTGGCGGAGTGGGATCAGGCGGAAAACGAACTCGCAGCCGGGCGGCGCGCAGTCAGCGGGCACTTGATCGTGTCGGCGCCGGCGGCGTTCGGGCGCAAGCATGTCGCGCCGCTAGCCCCAGCGTTTCTTGCCGACAAGCCGGAGTTGCAGTTGTCGTTCAATCTGACCGACCGGGTCGTCGATCTGGTGCGCGAGGGATATGACCTGTCGATTCGGATCGGCGGCGCGGTCGATCCGAACTTTGTGGCGGTGAAGCTGGCTACGAACCGGCGCGTGGTGTGCGGCACGCCGGAATATTTCCGCAAGCACGGCAAGCCGAAGACGCTCGAGGATCTGCCGCAACACAATTGCCTTGCGTTCAACCTGCAGGGCGGCCAGAACCGCGGCTGGTATTTCCGGCGCAACGGCAAGCTGGCGACGGTGCGGGTCGGTGGTACGCTCGATTGCAACGATGGCGAATTGCTGCACCGCTGGGTGTCGGAGGGACTCGGGCTCGGCTGGCGCTCGACGTGGGAAATCCAGCAGCAGCTCGTGCGCGGCGAACTCGAGACCGTGCTCGACGAGTTCGCGCTGCCGGATTACGACATTCTTGCGGTCTACCCGCAGCAGCGTTACGTGCCGGCCAAGGTGCGGTATTTCATCGATTATCTGAAAGCGGTGTATGCGCGGCCGGATTACTGGAGCGGCGGGGCGTAGTGCTGTGCATGGGCAGACCGCTGCGCCAGCGGTATTGTTCCGGCTGTCACCGCGTGTGGAGCGGGCCGCAGACGAAGCTGGAGACGCCGCGGGAAACCGTGCCGGAAGCCGCTCGAATGGGGCCCAATGGAAGGCTCAGTGTGGCCTTCAGGATCGCGCAGCGCCTCTCGGCGCCGCCATGCCCATCCTAAGCCCTTGAAAACACAACCGAATCAGGCAGGCAATTAACGAGATGCCTTGCACCCCGGCCCTGTTCGGGCTACAATCTTCGGCTTCTCACTTGCCACACCGGTTCCGACGCCCGGGTGGCTTTAATCCACAAGTCCACAAGGAGTGTGTATGCGTCATTATGAAATCGTCTTTATTGTGCACCCCGATCAGAGCGAGCAAGTGCCCGCCATGATCGAGCGTTACAAGAGCACGATCACGTCGCACGGTGGCCAGATCCACCGTATCGAAGACTGGGGCCGTCGCCAACTGGCCTACATGATCGAGAAACTCGCGAAGGCTCACTACGTCTGCATGAACATCGAATGCGACCAGACCACGCTCGACGAGCTGGAACACGCGTTCAAGTTCAACGACGCCGTTCTGCGTCACCTGATCGTCAAGCAGAAGAAGGCCGAAACGGGCCCGTCGCCGATGATGAAGGAAGTGCAGCGCGAAGAAGCCAAGAAGGCGGCTGCTACGCAACCGTCCGAAGCGCAGGCTTAAGACACACCAATTAAGCTACCAGGCAAAAGCGTCGCTCTCGTGAACCGGCTGCAACTCACAGCCAGCGTCGTTGAACGCGAACCGGTGCGGTATACCCCCGCCGGCGTTCCGATCGCAAGCTGCACGTTGCAGCACCGTACCGAAGTCGTCGAAGCCGGCATTGCCCGGCAAGTTGAACTGACGATGCCGGCGGTGGCGGCAGGCGAGGCGAGCGGCAAGCTGGAAAGCTGTGCAATGGGCGTCGAAACGCTCTTCACAGGTTTCCTGGCAAAGAAAAGCCGCAACGCAAGAACTCTGGTATTTCACATCACAGCATTGCAGGACATTGGAAAGGACTGAACATGCCCCGCCCGACTGGTAAGAAATTCGACAAGCGTCGTCAGCAACAAAACCCGCTCTTCAAGCGCAAGAAGTTCTGCCGCTTCACGGCAGCTGGCGTCGATCAGATCGACTACAAAGACATCGAAACGCTGAAAGACTTCATCGGCGAAAACGGCAAGATCACGCCGGCGCGTCTCACGGGTACGAAGTCGCACTATCAACGCCAGCTGGACACGGCTATCAAGCGCGCACGTTTCCTCGCGCTGGTGCCGTACACCGACCAGCACAAGGCCTAACCCGACGACGCGACAAGGAGCATCAGAATGCAAATTATTCTTCTGGAAAAAGTCGTCAACCTGGGTAACCTGGGCGATATCGTCAAGGTGAAGGACGGTTACGCACGTAACTTCCTGATCCCGAACAAGCACGCACGCCGCGCAACGAAGGAAGCGATCGCTGAATTCGAAGTCCGCCGCGCAGAACTGGAAAAGGTCGCTGCTGAAAAGCTGGCAGCCGCTCAAGCTCAAGGCGAAAAGCTGGCAGGCTCGACGGTTCAGATCGGCCAGAAGGCTGGCGTCGACGGCCGTCTGTTCGGCTCGGTGACGAACGCTGACATCGCTGACGCACTGGTCAAGCAAGGCTTCGCAGTGGAAAAGGCGCAAGTGCGCCTGCCGGAAGGCCCGCTGAAGATGGTCGGCGACCACGCAGTGCAAATCTCGCTGCACACCGACATTCTCGTCGATGTGACGGTGTCGGTGCTGGGCGAACACGTCTAAGTACCAAAGCAGTCTTTGCCAGGGTGTTTTGCTGGCGAAAGGCAGGGGCCGGGTGACCGGCCCCTGCCTTTTTTGTTGGCCGGTTCTGGCCTGCAAATGCTCTAGTTTTTAGATTTCCCTCCGCCCGCATTTGCCCGATAATTCCATCCCATGAACGCACCGTCCAAAGATCCCCAGCTCGAGTCGCTGAAAGTCCCGCCGCATTCGATCGAGGCCGAGCAGTCGGTGCTGGGCGGCTTGCTGCTCGACAACGCCGCGTGGGACCGCATCGCCGACTTCCTGTCGCAGAGCGACTTCTACCGGTATGACCACCGGATCATCTTCGAACACATCGGCAAGCTGATCGCGGCGACGCGCCCGGCCGACGTGATCACGGTCTACGAAGCACTCGGCACCTCGGGCAAGGCCGAAGAGGTCGGCGGTCTCGCGTACCTGAACGCGCTGGCGCAGAACACGCCGAGCGCGGCCAATATTCGCCGTTACGCGGAAATCGTGCGCGATCGCGCCGTGTTGCGCCGCCTCGTCTCGGTCGCCGACGAAATCTCTGCTGACGCCTTCAATCCGCAGGGCAAGGAAGTCCGCCAGCTGCTGGACGAGGCCGAATCGAAGGTGTTTTCGATTGCCGAGGACGGCGCGCGCGGCACCCAGGGCTTTCTCGAGATCGGGCCTTTGCTTACGCAAGTGGTCGAGCGGATCGACACGCTGTATCACACGGCCAACCCGAGCGACGTGACCGGCACACCGACCGGCTTCGCCGACCTCGACCGGATGACCTCCGGCATGCACGGCGGCGAGCTGATCATCGTCGCAGGCCGTCCGTCGATGGGTAAGACGGCGTTTTCGATGAATATCGGCGAGTACGTGGCGGTCGAGTACGGCCTGCCGGTCGCGGTGTTCTCAATGGAAATGCCGGGCACGCAGCTGACCATGCGTATGCTCGGCTCGGTCGGCCGGCTGGATCAGCACCGTATGCGTACCGGGCGCCTGACCGACGAAGATTGGCCGAAGCTGACCCACGCGGTGCAGAAGATGAGCGAAGCGCAAATCTTCATCGACGAAACCGGCGGCCTGAACCCGATGGAACTGCGCTCGCGCGCGCGGCGGCTCTCGCGCCAGTGCGGCAAGCTGGGGCTGATCATCATCGATTACTTGCAGCTGATGAGCGGCTCGTCCTCGGGCGAAAACCGCGCAACCGAAATTTCGGAAATCTCGCGTTCGCTCAAGAGCCTTGCCAAGGAACTCGACGTGCCGGTGATCGCGTTGTCGCAGCTGAACCGGGGGCTGGAGCAGCGTCCGAACAAGCGTCCGATCATGTCGGACCTGCGCGAATCCGGCGCTATCGAGCAGGATGCCGACGTGATCCTGTTCATCTACCGCGACGAGGTCTATAACCCGGACAGTCCCGACAAGGGCACCGCGGAAATCATTATCGGCAAACAGCGTAACGGCCCGATCGGCCCTGTTCGTCTCACATTCCACGGCCAATACACGAAGTTCGATAATTTTGCGGGCGCGCAAAATTTCTACGCAGAGTAAAGAAATAATGGGCAGCGCTGTTGTAACGACGCTTTGAGAAGTGCGACGGTATCCCGGGAACGGTACAATATTGCAGTTTTATGTCAGTCATGACGTGACCAATTTCCGGGATTCTAATGTTCGGTCGATTCATGCCCACCGAGGGCAAGTTCTTTGAAATATTTAACGAGCACGCAAAGTGCATCCTCTCGGCCAGCCACGAACTCGAGCTGCTGATCGACAATCTGCAGGACGCCGAGGTTCATAAGCAGAACGTGCAGATAGCCGAAAAGGCCGCCGACAAGCTCACGCACGAAGCAATCGACCTGCTGCACAAGACCTTCATCACGCCGCTCGACCGCGACGAAATCCACAAGCTGATCACCACGATGGACGACATCCTCGACCTGATGGAGGACGTCGCTACCGCCATTTCGCTGTATGACGTGCAGGCCGTGACCTCCGAGGCGAGCCAGTTGGCGCATATCTGCACGGCGGCCACCGGGCGCGTGCAGTTCGCAGTCAGCCTGCTGTCCGACATGAAGCAGGCAAGCCAGATCCTGAAGGCGTGCGAGGACATCGACCGCCTCGAATCGGAAGCCGACCGCGTGCTGCGCTCGGCCATGTCGAAGCTCTTCCGCGAGGAAGACAACGTCAAGACGCTGATCAAGCTGAAGGCGATCTACGAGCTGCTCGAGACCATCACCGACAAATGTGAGGACGTGGCGAACATCATCGAAGGCATCGTGCTGGAAAACGCATAATGCAATCGATACAACTTGCCATCTGGGTGGTCGCCACCCTGGTCGCCGTGTCGCTGGTGTTCGACTTCATGAATGGCTTTCACGACGCGGCGAATTCGATCGCGACCGTCGTGTCGACCGGCGTCCTCAAGCCGCAGCAGGCGGTAGCCTTTGCGGCGGCATTCAACGTCATCGCCTATTTCGTCTTCCACCTGAAAGTCGCGCAGACGGTCGGCAAGGGCACGATCGATCCGGCCATCGTCGACCACTACGTGATTTTCGGGGCACTGGTTGGGGCGATCGGCTGGAACATCGTCACGTGGCAATACGGCATTCCGTCGAGCTCGTCGCATGCGCTGATCGGCGGCCTGGTGGGCGCGGCGCTCGCCAAGTCCGGCTGGCACTCGCTCAACTTCGACGGGCTGATGAAGACGGTCGCGTTCATCTTCCTCTCGCCGCTACTCGGCTTCGTGCTCGGTTCGTTCTTTATGCTGGCGGTTTCGTGGCTCTATTTCCGTACCCCGCCTAGCAAGGTCGACCGGCGCTTCCGGCGTCTGCAACTGATCTCCGCGGGCTTGTATAGTCTTGGGCACGGCGGCAACGACGCGCAGAAAACCATCGGCATCATCTGGATGTTGCTGATCGCAACCGGCTATGCGTCTTCACTGGCCGACGCGCCGCCACTGTGGGTGATCGGCGGCTGCTATCTTTCGATGGGGCTGGGCACGCTGTTCGGCGGCTGGCGCATCGTGCGCACGATGGGGCAGAAGATCACCAGACTTAAACCGGTCGGCGGTTTTTGTGCGGAGTCGGGCGGGGCGATCACGCTCTTTATCGCCTCCTTTCTCGGCATTCCCGTGTCCACCACCCATACGATCACCGGTGCCATCGTCGGGGTCGGCGCCACGCAGAAGCTCAGTGCAGTGCGCTGGGGCGTGGCCGGCAATATCGTGTGGGCGTGGGTTCTGACGATCCCGGCCTCCGCGATGCTGTCGGCGGCAGGCTGGTGGCTGGGCCACCGCTTCCTTTGAGTTGACCTTCGTGCTTCCCGGGGTGGCGCGCCGCGTTCAGATCAGCGGCGTGCTGCCTCCGTCCATCGGGACGATCGCACCCGTCACGTAGCTCGCGCGGCGGCTTGCCAGGAAGAGTGCCACGTCGGCAATTTCCTCCGGTTTGGCGTAGCGCCCAAGCGGCACCTTCGCCTGGCCGCGCGCCAGCGCCTCCGCGGTATCCACGCCTTGCTGGCCGGCTTCGAGTTTCAGCGCTTCCTCGACGCGTTCCGTCAACGTCGCCCCCGGATTGATGGCGTTGATGCGGATGCCGTAGCGTGCGTAGTAGTGCGCGAGGCCGACGGTTGCCAGCATCAGCGCGGCGTTGGCCGCGCCGCCGGCGATGTGGATGTCGCTCGCCATCTTGCCACCCATGCCGATGATGTTGACGATCGTCCCCGGCTCGGCTGTCTCCCCCGATTTGACCCGTTCGGCCATGCGCCGCAGCACCTCCTGCTGAGGATAGATATACGGAAAGTATTTGGCTTCCATGGTGGCCCGGAAGGCGGCCGCATCGAGCGTTTCCGGGTCGTAGCGGCGCGCGTCGCCCGCGCTGTTGATCAGCACGTCGATCGGGCCGACGGCTGAGGTGACTTCCTCGACGATATCGGCCGCGCCGTGCGGTTCGTGCAGATCAGCGCGGGTCAGGTGCACATGCAGGCCCTCGCTCGCCAGTTGCTCACGGGCGCGGGCGAGATTCGCCGGATCGCGCGAGACGATCGCGACCTTCGCGCCTTCCGCCGCGAAAGCGCGGGCGCAGGCAAGGCCGATGCCTTTGCTGCCACCCGTCACCAGAACCACCTTGTCTTTCAGCCCGAGATCCATTGTTCTCACCCCGCCCTCAGAAGAATATCGGAGACGATAGCAGATAGCTTAGTCGCGCGTGGTCGAGGGCGCCAATCGATCGGGAGGCGCCATTTAAAGTTTGCGAGCGGGCAGCGGGTGGCCGGCTGTCGAAGATCGCTGAGGGCGGTGGCACATGGAATGTACCGCGGTTGGTGGCTTGTGACAGGAGGCCAGGGTGGTGTGCCGCTTTGAGCGGACCGGCGGCTGCCGTGCGCTCCGCCCGACGCGCCGCCGGCGCCTCAGAAGTTGCCGTTCGCGAAATGCGCGATCGGGTCGTCGCTGGACTGGGTAGGGGCCGGGACGCCTCGCGAGGCGGTGGACGCACGCATGATCTGGACGCCGCCGGTCGAGCCCTCTTGTTGCTCCTGGCGAACCGCGACCGAAGCGGGCGGCGGCGGTTCGAAGGCGTCGGCAGCGGCGTCAATGGGGTCCGGTGCGCGGGAGATGTTCGCAGGCGCGGCGGCTCGCGCGGGCGCGTCCCCGGTGGCGGAGACCATTGCGCCTGTGCCTGTCTGTGCCTGTGCTGGCACCGTCGCGGGCATCACCGCTCCCGCCTCACGCGCCTGCATTTGCGCGGCGCTCATCGCGGGGGGCGGTGGCTCGAACGCATCGGCCGGGGCCGCAGCGGGTTGAGTCGCAGCGGGTTGAGTCGCAGCAGTGAGCGGGGCGCGCAGGGTTGTCGCGACGCGCTGTGGCTGTTGCTCGATCGGCGTGGTCGCCGGCGCGGCAGCCGCGTACGCCGGCTGTTGCGCCGCCGCCGTTTCGGGCGGGAGGGTTGCCGCGCCGGCATAAGCGGCTTGTGAGGCTGCGGGTGCCGCCTTCTCCGGCGGACTCGACACCTGATACGTCGGGGTCTCGAACGGTGCCGGCGCGTGGGTCGGTGCGGCCACGCGGCGGATTCCGTCGAAGCGTCTGGCCCAATACGGATTGGTCAGATAGTCGATCCGAACGGTACCGCCCGTCGATGGCGCATTGACGAAGCGCAGCTTGCCGACATAAATGCCGACGTGCGAATGCGGGCGTCCCGTCGTGTTGAAGAAAATCAGGTCGCCGGGGGCGACCCCGTCGGGTTCGATCGACTCGCCCCGGTCGCTCATATCCGCGGTCGTGCGGGGCAGATTCACCGAGGCTGCGCGCGCCACCACATAGCGAACCAGGCCGCTGCAATCGAAGCCGCTATCCGGTGTATTGCCGCCCCAGCGGTATGGAATGCCGACAAGACTCATCGCCTGAATCGAGATTTCCTCGCGTCCGACGCTGTGATCGACGAAGTTCGGGAAGCCAGGTGGAGTGGTGCGATAGGCGTCGTTCGACGCCGTAGAGGAACCGCCTGGGCTGCGTGAAATCTGCTGCGGCGCGCTTGAGCACGCGGCAAGCAGCAGAAGGATCAGCAGCGAAAACCCAAGTCGGCGCATGAAGTCGAGGCGAGCGTAAACACTCGCTTGAAGCGGGCGATGTCGCGATGGTAGCCCGTCCACCATGGCGTGGGCAAGAAATGTTGATAAATTACTTGAAGTTTACGCGCTAAGTATTGCGTGACCGGGACGCAAAATGGTCCTTTCCGGTTGCGCGCCAGGCCGGCGCAGATGAAAAAAAGCCGCGTCCGGTATGACCCGGGCGCGGCTTTTGGACAACTCAGGCAGTAAAGGTGGTAAAGACGATAAAGCCGGTAAAGGCAAGCCTACAGAATATCGGACGCGTAATCCGCCAGCCGCGAGCGCTCGCCGCGCGCCAGCGTCACATGCCCGCTGTGCGCCCAGCCCTTGAAGCGATCGACCACGTAGGTGAGGCCCGAGCTGCCTTCCGTCAGGTACGGCGTATCGATCTGCGCGATATTGCCGAGACAGATGATCTTCGTCCCCGGACCCGCACGCGTGACCAGTGTTTTCATCTGCTTCGGCGTGAGGTTCTGCGCCTCGTCGATGATCAGGTACTTGTCGACGAAGGTCCGGCCGCGCATGAAGTTCATGCTCTTGATCTTCAGGCGCGAGCGGATCAGTTCCTGAGTAGCTGCGCGGCCCCATTCGCCGGCGGCATCGTCGGTTTTCTGCAGCACTTCGAGGTTGTCGTCGAATGCACCCATCCACGGCTGCATCTTTTCCTCTTCCGTACCCGGCAGAAAGCCGATGTCTTCGCCGACGGGCACCGTCGCCCGCGTGACGATGATCTCGTTGTAGCGCTTGTCGTCGAGCACCTGCGCGAGACCTGCCGCCAGCGCGACGAGGGTCTTGCCGGTACCGGCCTGGCCAAGCAGCGTGACGAAATCGATCTCCGGATTCATCAGCAGGTTGAGCGCAAAGTTCTGCTCGCGATTGCGCGCCGTAATGCCCCACACGTTGTTCTTGTGGTGGCCATAGTCGCGCAAGGTCTGCAGCAACGCCGTCTTGCCGTTCAGTTCGCGCACCAGCGCGTGGAACGCCGGCTCACCGTTCTGCGGCTCGAGATAGACGAACTCGTTGACCAGCATCGAGGCGCACAGCGGACCGGTCACACGGTAGTACGTGGTGCCCGTCTTGGTGTCCTGCCAGCTTTCCATGCCCTTCGCGTGCTTGGTCCAGAAGTCCTGCGGCAGCGCGCGAATGCCCGAGTACAGCAGGTCCTTGTCTTCCAGAACCTGGTCGTTGAAGTAGTCCTCAGCGGGCAGCCCCAGCGCGTGCGCCTTGATGCGCATGTTGATGTCTTTCGACACCAGCACGACCTGACGGTCCATGCGGTCGCGCTGCAAGGCACGCACCACGCCGAGGATCTGGTTGTCCGCCTTGCCTTGCGGCAGGCCTTCAACCGGCTCGATATCCGTCAGCTTGGTCTGGAAATACAGGCGGCCGGCGGCTTCGCGGCTGCCCAGACGCGAGAGCGAAATGCCTTCGGCCATATTGCCGCCGTTGGCGACCAGCGCGTCCAGCGTGCGGCTGACCTGGCGCGCATTGCGTGCGACTTCCGACATCCCCTTTTTATGGTTGTCGAGTTCTTCCAGCGTCATCATGGGCAGATAGACGTCGTGTTCCTCGAAACGGAAGAGGCAGGTCGGATCGTGCATCAGCACGTTGGTGTCGAGCACGAACAGCTTGCGGGCTTCGACCTGGTCGGCCGGACCGCTGCGTTTTTTCGCGGCGCCGCGCGCGGTGGCCGCGGGTGTCGCTGCGTCGCTCGTTGCAGGCTGTTTGCCGGCGCGTGCTACCACCGGCGGTTGCGCCGGTTCGGCACGTGCAGGTTCCTGACGGGCGGCCGGAGTGGGCACCGGTTGCAGCAAGGCAGCGGTCTGATTGGTTTTTCGGCCGCGTGCCGGGGCGGCCTGATCAGCGCTGGCGTTGGCAACAGTGGAGGCAGGAACCGGCCGCAACGTAGTGGCGGCGTTGGCGGCGTGCGCCATGGGCGTGGCGACGCTGGCGCGGCCGTACTCGGCCGACTCTGCTTGCTCCCCCTCGTTCGCCTGTTTTTTCGCAGACCGGGCCGGCGTGGCTTTGGCCTTGTATTCGTCAGGCGGTAAGAGATTGCCGAGCTTGCTGGGTGGGGTAGGCAAAGGCATGGTTTCCCTCGAAAAAATCGGGTCACATATCGTGCGCCGCCTGTCGCATCCTGCTGGTGCGCTGGACGGCGCCCGCAGTTTGCGCCCGGAGGCGCGCTTTCGGTCTAGAAATGCCGGTTCGCCTGGTTTTCGATCGGCTCCTTGACGAGGGCGCGTGGCTGAAGAAATGAACGGCTTCGCGCAATTAAAAAAGCCGCCGCCCCGGCAAACGGGGCAAGCGGCTCGACTTCGGTCATCGCGTTGCGCCTCATGACCTCAACAAGCGAGGCATGACCTGCGGCGCAGCCGCGGAAAGAATGGGGTGGACAGGCACTCATTGCAGCCCAATATAACGCGCCTCACAGCGCTTGTACAGCCTCCAGAATTTCATCGACATGACCTGGTACTTTCACGCCACGCCACTCCTGGCGCAGGACGCCCTCAGTGTCGATGACAAAGGTTGAGCGTTCGATTCCCCGTACTTCTTTGCCATACATTTTCTTCATTTTGATGACGTTAAAGAGCGCGCAGAGTTTTTCTTCCGGATCGGAGATCAGCGGGAAGGGCAGTTCGAGCTTGGCCTTGAAGTTTTCATGCGAGCGCAGGCTGTCGCGCGACACGCCCAGGATTTCGGCGCCGGCCTTCCTGAACTTTGGATACAGGTCACGAAACTGCAGACCTTCGGTTGTGCAACCCGGCGTGTTGTCCTTCGGATAGAAATACAGCACCACCTTCTTGCCCCGAAGACTGGACAGCGTAATCTCGCCACCGGTTGCGGGGGCGGTAAAGTCGGCGACGGGTTGGTCGACTGCGATGGGCACGAGGTTCTCCGGTTGTTATGGCCGGCGACACCCGCTTGCGGCGGTATCGTCGGGCCTGGCATCGAGGCTAGGGGAGGTGACCGGTACGCGGGACACGCGGGCCGGTCGGGATCAGGGGGCGGCCCATTGGGGCTGGGCCAGTTGCCGCCAACCATTTGCAGCTAGCCCGCAGGTGGCCGACAGATGACCCACAGGCCGGCCCATTCGGGCCACCCTGCCGGGCGGACCTGTCTGGCCAAACCGCAGGCCGCACATCAGGCCGACCCGCAGACCGACCTGGCGGGACCGGCCCACTACGGCTGTACGATCAATTCGCCGGACCTGCCAGGAATTTCACCCCACGTGACAGGGTACGATGGCAGCGTGCTGCGGTCCAGCGCGGCGTGATAGTCGCCCATGGTCGCAAACGTGTGCCCTTGTGCCCGCCAGCCCTCCAGCAGTTGCTCGAAGACCGGCGCGAGCTTTTGTCCTTCGAGTTCGGCGTGCAGCGTGAACACCTGATCGTGCGGATTGTTCTCGGTACGCTTCAACATCCACGCGGCGACATTGTCGAGATCGACGCCGTCGACGCCCAGCACCTCGTCGAGCGTGGGCAGCGTGGTCGGCATCTGCACGTGCGACAGCGTTTTGCCGTTCACCACCGGGAAGTACGGCGAATGACCGCGGCCATCCGACGCGTAGCGCATGCCCCACGCGTCGATCTGTTCGAACGCGTGGCCGTTCATCTGCCAGCCTGCCGCGCCGTGCGTGACCGGCGGCGTGCCGAAGATGTCGATGAAACGCGCGTGGCTCTTCTGCATCTGCGCGACGGTCCAGTCGCGCGCACGCGTGCGTACGTTGTCCTGCCAGTAGACGTGGTCCCACGTATGGATGCCGCATTCGAAGCCGGCTTCGTGGATCGCACGCATGTCCGACGACGCGCGCGCGCCGATGTCCGGCCCCGGCAGCAGCACGCCGTACATCAACTGCTTGACGCCGTAATGCTCGACCACCGAGGTACGCGACACCTTCTGCAGAAAGCCCGGGCGCAACACGCGGCGCATCGCCCAACCGGTGTGGTCGGGCCCGAGGCTGAAGAGGAAAGTGGCGCGGGCCTTGAAGCGGTCGAAGATGCGGGCGAGGTTCGGCACGCCTTCGCGGGTGCCCCGCAGCGTGTCGACGTCGATCTTCAGAACGATACGAGGCAAGAGCGTGCCCTTATTGCTGTTCGACGAGGGCGCGCGCTTCCGCAACGTGACCGCGGTACGCTTCGAAAATCTTGCGCAGCGCTTCGTCGAAGCTCGACTTCGGCGCCCAGCCGAGTTCCTGCATCGTGTTGTCGATCTTCGGCACGCGGTTCTGCACGTCCTGATAGCCCGCGCCGTAGTACGCACCCGACGAGGTTTCGACCAGTTGCACCTTCTTCGCCGTCCCGGCGTACTCCGGGAATTCCGCGGCGAGCGTTAGCATCTTGTGCGCGAGCTCACGCACCGAGAAGTTGTTGGTCGGGTTGCCGATGTTATAGATCTTGCCCGTGGCGACGCCGTCCTTGTTATCGATGATCTTCATTAGCGCGCCGATGCCGTCGTCGATATCCGTGAAGGCACGCTTTTGCGCGCCGCCGTCGACGAGGCTGATGTTCTCGCCGCGCACGATATGGCCGAGGAACTGCGTGACCACGCGCGAGCTGCCTTCCTTCGGCGTATAGATCGAGTCGAGGCCCGGGCCGATCCAGTTGAACGGACGGAACAGCGTGAAGTTGAGGCCCTCCATGCCGTAGCCCCAGATCACGCGGTCCATCAACTGCTTCGAGCACGCATAGATCCAGCGCGGCTTGTTGATCGGGCCGTACGTCAGTTGCGATTCTTCCGGGTCGAACTGTTCGTCCGTGCACATGCCGTAGACCTCGGAGGTCGACGGGAACACGAGGTGCTTGCCGTACTTGACGGCCGAACGCACGATCGGCAGGTTCGCTTCGAAGTCCAGCTCGAACACGCGCAGCGGTTGCTTCACATACGTAGCCGGCGTGGCGATCGCGACGAGCGGCAGGATCACGTCGCACTTCTTCACGTGATACTCAACCCACTCCTTGTTGATCGTGATGTCGCCTTCGAAGAAATGCATCCGCTCGTGATTGATGAGGTCGCCAAGGCGCTCGGTCTGCATGTCCATCCCGAACACTTCCCAGTCGGTCGTTTCGAGAATGCGCTTGGACAGGTGATGGCCAATGAAGCCGTTGACACCCAGAATCAGGACTTTTTTCATGAATGACGGGAAGATTGAATGAGCTGGGTGAATTCGGCGGGGGTGACGACGGATTCGCTGCCATCGTGCTGGTGCCGCAATTCGTGGATCGCGATGGCGCGGCCATCGCCGCACACCGCAAAAATGGCATTATCGCTTACGTGGAGGCCGAGGGGCAAATCCGAGCTTAGTGCGCCGGGCCGCGCGAGGCGCGCCTGCGCGACGATAAAGCGCTGGCCGTCGATCTCGGTGAACGCGCCGGGATAGGGCGGCGCGACCGCGCGAATCAGGTTGTAGACCTGCTGCGCCGGCTGGCTCCAGTCGATCCGGCCGTCTTCCGGCTTGCGGCCCCCGAAGTAGCTGCCGTGCGCCAGATCGTTCGGCAGATGGGGTGCCTCGCCGGCGAGCAGTGCTGGCAGCACGCGCCACAGCGTCTGTTCGGCGGCCACCGTCACCTTGTCGAACACCTGCGCGGCCGTGTCGTCGGGCAGGATCGGCACCGGCGTCTGGGCGATGATCGCGCCCGCGTCGGGCCTGGCGGCCATTTCGTGCAGGGTCGCGCCGGTTTCCGCTTCGCCCTTCAGCACCGCCCAGTTGGTCGGCACCCGGCCGCGGTACTTGGGCAGCAGCGACCCGTGCATGTTGTAGGCGCCGCGCGCGGCCAGCGCGAGCAGGTCGACCGGCAACATGTGGCGGTAGTAGAACGAGAAGATGAAATCCGGACGTGCCGCGCTGACCGCGGCGCGCAGTTCCGCGCTGCGCGGATCGGCCGGCGTCACGGTCGGAATGCCGTAGCTGGCCGCAACCGATGCCACGCTGCCGAACCAGATATTCTCGCTCGGGCTGTCTTCGTGGGTGACGACGAGCGCCACGTCGACGCCGCGCGCGAGCAGCACCTGCAGGCAGCGCACGCCGACGTTGTGATACGCGAATACCACCGCGCGTGGCTTCATGAGTTTGGTCCCTGATTGACGAGCGGCGCCGCCTGGACGGCCTGCACCAGCGCCTGGCGCGGCGCCTCGGCAACCGCGGTGCCGTTGCGCTGTTCGAGAATCGTCTGCACCAGATAGCGGGGGCGCGCGCGCACCTGCTGGTAGATCCGGCCAATGTACTCGCCAAGCAAGCCGAGCGCGAAGATGATCACGCCGAGCAGGAAGAACGTGATGGCGAACAGCGTGAACACACCTTGCACTTCCGCGCCGATGATGAAGCGGCGAATCAGCAGCAGCACGAACAGCGCCGCGGAGCCGAGCGAGAGAATCACGCCGATGAACGACAGCCACTGCAGCGGCACGACCGAGAAGCCTGTCACCAGGTCGAAGTTCAGGCGGATCAGCGAGTACAGCGAATACTTCGATTCGCCGGCAAAGCGTTCTTCGTGCGCCACCTCGATTTCGACCGGATTCTGCGCGAACGTATACGCCAGCGCCGGAATGAACGTGTTGATTTCGCCGCAGCGGTTGATCGTATCGATGATGTGGCGGCTGTACGCGCGCAGCATGCAGCCCTGATCGGTCATCTTGATGCGGGTGATGCGCTCGCGCAGACGGTTCATCGCCCGCGAGGCCTTGCGGCGCCACAGGCTGTCCTGACGCTGCAGGCGGATCGTGCCCACATAGTCGTAGCCTTCGCGCATCTTTGTGACCAGCTTGCCGATCTCTTCGGGCGGGTTCTGCAAATCGGCATCGAGCGTGATGACGATGTCGCCGCGCGACTGCTCGAACCCGGCGAGGATCGCCATGTGCTGGCCGTAGTTCCCGTTGAGCAGGATCACGCGCGTCGTATCGGGCCGGTCGCGGAACTGTTCGGCCAGCAACGCGGGGGATTTGTCGCGGCTGCCGTCGTTGATGAAGATCACTTCATAGCCGGTGCCGAGCGCATCGAGCGCCGGATAAAGGCGCGCGAACAGCGCGGCCAGGCCGGCTTCCTCGTTGTACACCGGGATGATGATCGACACTTCCGGCGTATCCGACATCGGGGAGCGATGTTCCGTTTGACTCATTTCCGCTTATTTTCCGTATTGTTCGCAAATTTCATTGACCGCGTGGCACACGCGCGCCACGTCGCCTTCATTCATCAGCGTGAAGAGCGGCAGCGTGACGGTGGTTGCGCCGAAGCGCTCCGCGTGCGGGAACATCCCTTCCCTGAAGCCGCGCGCCCGGTACAGCGAGAACAGGTGGATCGCCGGGTAGTGAACCCCCGAGCCGATGCCGCGTTCCTTCAACTGGCCCATGAAACCGGCGCGGTCGATGGTGAGTTTTTCGAGCGGCAGCGTGATCTGGAACATGTGCCAGTTGCTGTTTTCAAAATCAGCAAGCGGCAGGCCAACGCCCAGCCCGACCGCCGCGCCGCCTTCAAGGCCCGCGAAATACGCACGCACGAGCTTCTTGCGCTGCGCAATAAAGCGCTCCAGATGCGGCAACTGGCCAAGGCCCACCCGCGCGGCGACATCCGTCAGATTGTATTTGCCGCCGAGCACGTCGCAGTCCATACCGTCAAAGCCCGTGCGGGTGATGCCCTGCAGCCGGTATTTCTGGGCGAGTATGGCTTCTTCCTCGTTGTTCAGCACCAGCGCGCCGCCTTCGATCGAGGTGAGGTTCTTGTTGGCGTGGAAGCTGAACGACACCATGTCGCCGAGCTTGCCGATGCGCTCGCCTTTCCAGGTCGCGCCGAACGCCTGCGCGGCGTCTTCGACCACACGCAGCTTGTGGGCGCGGGCGATGTCATACAGGCGGTCCATGTCGACCGGCAGGCCGGACAGATAAACCGGGATGATCGCCCTGGTGCGCGGCGTGATGGCCTTCTCGAGCAGGTCGAGGTCCATGTTGCGGGTCTTCGGGTCGATATCGACGAACACCGGCGTCGCGCCCGTTTCGTAGACCACATTGCTGGTGGCGACCCATGACGCGGGCGTGGTAACGACTTCGTCGCCTTCGCCCACCCCGGCAATGCGCAGGCCGATCTCGAGCGTCGCCGTGCCGGAGTTGAAGGTGCGCACGGGACGCCCGCCACAGAATTCCGACAGCGCGGCTTCGAACTTCTGATTCTGCGGCCCGGTCGTGATCCAGCCGGAGCGGAGCACCTCTGCGACACCCTCGATGGTCTCCTCATCGATTTCCGGACGGACAAACGGCAAAAACGGGACTGATGACTGGCTCATGAATGCTTCGCTCGAAAGAAAAGGGCAGCAACCAAAAAAGGGCGCCAACCCGACAGGACGGCAGCCAGAAGGATACTTCGGCAAGACGGGGGCCCGTCGACGAGTATGAAGTCGCCCGCTAGAGGTGCTTACAACCCCTTACCCCCTGGCTTGCCGCGCCAGCAATAAACGGTAACAAACAACGTCCGGCAACCGGCTTGAGCCGGTGTTGCGGCGCCTAGCTGCGCGCCAGAATCACTACGCCAATCAGGATGATGCCGATGCCGACGAGCCGCTGGACCGACAGCACCTCGCCGAACAGATACCACGCGGCGATCGCGTTGACGACGTAACCGAGCGAGAGCATCGGATAGGCGATCGACACGTCCACCCGCGACAGCCCGATCACCCACACCGCGACGCTCACCACATAGCAACCCAGGCCGCCGATAATCGGCAATTGTGTCGCCAGTTTGACACCGATGGGCAGGATGTTCGCACGGGTGAATTCGAAGTGTCCAACGGCATTCGTGCCGGCCTTCAGCAACAACTGCGCGGTGGCGTTCAGCGCCACGCCGGCCAGGATACAAAAGAGCGAAATCGGATTCATCAAGGGTTCGGGTCCTGATATGGGGTCATTGCTGCGGTTTTTCTACGCTGGGTTTCTCTACGACCACGCGCCGCGAGTCGCGGGCGACGACCTGCATCGGCACGTGCTGCGCCAGCAGTTCGTTGTAACGCCCGGGCGACATCAGCGCGAGCGCAGTGCGGTCGGCGTTCCAGCGTTGGAGCCATTCGGCGACCGTCGGGACCCACTTCTGCGGTTCGACGGACACGCCGAAGGCCAGTTCGTCCGCGTGTTCGACCATGATCATGGTGTGGCCGACGTAGAACGGCAGGGTGTGATCGAGCACCCCAACCGAGTAGAACGGCGTATCGGGCGGCAGCCTGGCGAGCTCGGCCCTGATGGCCGGGGCAAGCGGCGCGCCGGAACTGAGGCGGCCAAATACGTCGTGGCCGGTGCCGGCGATGTTGCCGAGGAGCAGCCAGGCCGCGCCAAACATGGCGACGGCCCCGGCGATGCCGGTGCGGCTATGGCGGTTCAGCCACATCGCGGCAAGCGTCAGGACAAAGGCGACACCGATTGCGGCCAGCACCCAGGTGCGGTAGGCGACGTACAGCTCGGTCGGATTGCGGGCGTCGCCGAAGCGGCCCATGAACAGGCCGGCGAAGGCTGCGACGATCAGAAACACGGCGTAGCCGGCCAGATGGCGGCGCAGCATTTGCGGCGTGACAAGCGGCAGGTACATGCCGATCAGGAGCGCCAGCGCCGGCGCGATCGGCAACGTGTAGGACAGCAGCTTCGAATGCGACGCGCTGAAGAACAGGAAAATGAACACCGCCCATACCAGCAGCATGATCACCGGCGCGACGCCATTCGGCTGACGCGGCAGTCGCAGCGCGTGGCGGATGCTCTGCACGCTGACTGACAACCATGGCAGGAAGCCCACCAGGATCACTGGCACGAAGTAGTAGAACGGGCCGGGGCGATTCTGCTCCGGCGTCAGATAGCGCTGGAACTGCTGGACGATGAAGAAGAAGTTCAGGAATTCCGGATTGCGCTGCTGGACCAGCACGAACCACGGGGTGGTGATCGCGAAGAACAGGATCAGTCCGCCGATCAGGTGCAGGCGCTTCCAGATCGCCCAGTCGCGGGCGATCAGCGTGTAGAGCACCAGCACGGCGCCCGGCAGAATCACGCCGACCAGGCCTTTGGAGAGCACAGCGAACGCCATCGACGCCCAGCATAGCCACATCCACAGCCGCACCTGGCCGGTCGGCAGATCGGGGCGCTGCGCGAGCAGCAGCGAGCACAGCGTCAGCTCCATCCAGAACGACAGGCCCATGTCAAGCGTGTTGAAGTGGCCCATCAGGTTCCAGTACGGCGAGGTCGCCAGCACGATCGCGGTGAACACGCCGGTCGCCGCGTTGAACACGCGCGCGCCCGTGTAGCCGATCAGCAGGACCCCGGCGAAGCCGGTCAGGGCCGTATAGAGCCGCGCCTGCCATTCGCCGATGCCGAACCACGCGAAGGTCAGCGCGTTCGCCCAGGTTTGCAGCGGCGGCTTCTCAAAGTACTTGTAGCCGTTGTAGCGCGGCGTGATCCAGTCGCCCGTGACGAACATTTCGCGGGCCATTTCGGCGTAGCGGCCTTCATCGCTGGGCAGCAGGTGGCGCCAGCCGAGCGGCACGAACCAGATAACAGCAAGGGCGAGCACCAGCAGCAGGAGGGTGGTGCGATTGAGCGGTAGCCGGGAAGGCGTATCGTTCATAGGTTGTAAGCCTGTTTTTGCGACGCCGCGTGCGCGGCGTATCGATGTTGTTAGGAACGGCAGGCAGCCAGCGGCAACAGACCACCGGCTGGCGACAAAGCCGCTCAGCCGGCTGTCGCGCAGTGTACGATATCGACGCGACACAGCTGGTGGCGCGCCGTGCCGGTTAGGCCTCGATCAGCAAAGCGGCCGCGACCTTGCGGCCCTCGGCCATCAGAATGTTGTAGGTGCGGCAGGCGGCCTTGAAGTCCATCGTCTCGACGCCGATCCGATGGGCGGCGAGCGCGGCGGTCAGCCGCGGATGCGGGAAACGCAGCCGCGCGCCGCTGCCGAACACGACCACTTCCGGCGCCGGCGCGATCAGCAACGCGAAATGCTCCGGGGTCAGCGCTTCGAAGGAAGACACCGGCCAGGGAATGACGGGCGCGTCCGGGAGCACCAGAATGCTGCCGGCATGACGCTGGAGATTGATTTCGACAAAGTCGGCGCCATAGCCGGTTACGGTGTTCAGGGCGCCGCTGGAATCCTGGTGTAATTTCAAATTGGTTTTCCGAAGTCGTCTTGAGTGCCCTCAAACCTGTCGCTGCGCGCCAGGTCCCCCGAAGGGGTCAGGAAAACGTAGGGCGGCCCGGCGTTTTCTTGTGAGGCATCATGCGTTTCTTGCCGTCTGATATGAAAAAACATGCAAAAACGGCTTCGCGCAATGCACACGAAGGAGCCGAAAGCGCTTCTGCATGCACTTGGTGCATTGCGGAAGTCGGCCAAAATCCGCTAAATTATAACTTTTTAGCCGCCCGGCGGCGCCCTTGCTTCGCGTGCCGCCACAAGCCGCACCCGGAAGCTGCTGCCGGACACCGGCCAATAGGCGCCAGATCAGGCGTCGCCAGACAGGTTATCAGGCGCTCCCTGAAGGCGCCCTTAAGGTTCCCGGAGGTTCCCCTAGGTTCCCTGAAGGGGGGCTCCCCGGGTTCCAGGCCCCGGCGCGGGCGGCGGCTGTTTCGCCCGTTCTGCTGCCGGTTGATCCGGTTCGACCACTGAAGTGGCAAGCGGTTCTGAGGCACCCGTGGGTCCGCCCGCCGTCAGCGCCCTGGTGGCACTTTTTGCGATCGCGCCGGCGCAACCCGCGGCGAGCGCGAATCGGACAAATCCGCGCGAGCGCGCATGGACCGGCCGCTCCGCATTCAGATGCCCCACGCCCCGTGTGTTGCGGGCCTGCCCAGCTTTTTTACCCAGGATGAAGTGCCCGCCGTGAAACCGATTCTCAAATCCAACAAGCTGTTGAACGTCTGCTATGACATCCGCGGGCCCGTCCTCGAACATGCGAAGCGGCTCGAAGAAGAGGGCCATCGCATCATCAAGCTGAATATCGGCAATCTCGCGCCGTTTGGCTTCGATGCGCCCGACGAGATCATCCAGGACATGATCCTGAATCTGCCGGGCTCGTCAGGCTATTCTGACTCGAAGGGTGTGTTCGCCGCACGCAAGGCGATCATGCATTACACGCAGCAAAAGGGCGTGCACGGCGTCGAGCTGGACGATATCTACATCGGCAACGGCGCGTCGGAACTGATCGTGATGGCGATGCAGGGGCTGCTCAACGACGGCGACGAAGTGCTGCTGCCCGCGCCGGACTATCCGCTGTGGACGGCCGGCGTGAGCCTCTCGGGCGGCACGCCGGTGCATTACATCTGCGACGAGTCGAACGGCTGGATGCCCGATCTGGACGATATCCGCGCGAAAATCACACCGAATACGCGCGCGCTCGTCGTCATCAACCCGAACAACCCGACCGGCGCGCTGTACTCGGACGAACTGCTGCTCGGCCTGATCGAGATCGCGCGCCAGCACGGCCTCGTGATCTTCGCGGATGAGGTGTACGACAAGATCGTCTACGACGGCAAGCAGCACACCTCGGTGGCGGCGCTTTCCGAAGACGTGCTCACGGTGACCTTCAACAGCCTGTCGAAGAGCTACCGCTCGTGCGGCTACCGCGCCGGCTGGATGTTCATCTCGGGGCTGACGGGTGACAACCGCCGCCGCGCGAAAGATTATTTCGAGGGGCTCGGCATCCTCGCCTCCATGCGCCTGTGCCCGAACGTGCCCGGCCAGTATGCGATCCAGACCGCGCTCGGCGGCTACCAGAGCATCAACGACCTGATCGTGCCGACCGGCCGCCTGTACAAACAGCGTCAACTCGCGTATGACATGCTGACGGCGATCCCTGGTGTGACCTGCGTGAAGCCGGAAGCGGCGCTGTACATGTTCCCGCGCCTCGACCCGAAGATGTATCCGATCGAAGACGACCAGCAGTTCATTCTCGAGCTGCTGCTGGCCGAACGGGTGCTGCTCGTGCAAGGCAGCGGCTTTAACTGGAAGTCGCCCGACCACTTCCGGGTCGTGTTCCTGCCGAATGTCGACGACCTGGCGGATTCGATCAACCGCATCGCACGCTTTCTCGACGGCTACCGCAAACGTCACGCGGTCTGACGCCGCGGATACGACTGGCGCATCCGACCCGGACAACCGTTTCCCTTAATCCTTACTCGAAAACACACGCTGCATGGAACCGATCAAAGTTGGACTGCTGGGCTTCGGCACGGTGGGCAGCGGCACCTTCACGGTACTGCGCCGCAACCAGGAAGAAATCAAACGACGCGCCGGGCGCGGCATCGAGATTGCGCGCATTGCCGTGCGCAATCCGGCCAAGGCCACGGCGGCGCTCGGCACCGAAGCGGGCACGGTGGAGATCACCGATAACTTTTCCGCGGTCGTCGACGATCCGTCCATCGACATTGTCGCGGAAATGATCGGCGGCACCGGCATTGCGCGGGAACTGGTGCTGCGCGCCATCGCCAACCGCAAGCATGTGGTGACGGCCAACAAGGCGTTGCTCGCAGTGCACGGCACGGAGATTTTCGAAGCGGCGCGCGCCAACGGCGTGATGGTGGCGTTCGAAGCGGCGGTGGCGGGCGGCATCCCGATCATCAAGGCGCTGCGCGAAGGGCTGACCGCCAACCGGATCCAGTACATTGCCGGCATCATCAACGGCACGACGAATTACATCCTCTCGGAGATGCGCGACCGTGGTCTCGATTTCGCCACCGCGCTGAAGGCCGCCCAGGAGCTGGGTTACGCCGAAGCCGATCCCACTTTCGACATCGAAGGCGTCGACGCCGCGCACAAGGCGACCATCATGAGCGCCATCGCGTTCGGCGTGCCGGTGCAATTCGACAAGGCGTACATCGAAGGCATCAGCAAGCTGGCGGCGATTGACATCAAATATGCGGAAGAACTCGGCTACCGTATCAAGCTGCTGGGCATTGCGCGCCGCACCGACAAGGGCATCGAGTTGCGTGTCCATCCGACGCTGATCCCGGAAAAGCGCCTGCTGGCGAACGTGGAAGGCGCGATGAACGCGGTCGTCGTGCATGGCGACGCGGTCGGCGCGACCCTGTACTACGGCAAGGGCGCCGGTGCGGAGCCGACGGCATCCGCCGTGGTGGCGGATCTGGTGGACGTGACGCGCCTGCATACCGCCGATCCGGAGCATCGCGTGCCGCATCTGGCGTTCCAGCCGGACAGCCTGTCGAACACGCCGATCCTGCCGATCGAGGAAGTCACGAGCGGCTACTACCTGCGTCTGCGTGTGGCCGACGTGACCGGCGTGCTCGCCGACATCACGCGCATCCTGGCGGACACGGGCATCTCGATTGACGCGCTGTTGCAGAAGGAATCGGAGCAGGTCGACGCCAACGGCAAGGGCGAAACCGACATCATCCTGATCACGCACGAAACGGTGGAAAAGCACGTGAACGCGGCGATCAGGAACATCGAGGCACTCGAGACGGTTGTTTCGCAAGTGACCAAGCTGCGCATGGAAGCGCTGAACTAGGCCAGAGACCGATATGAACTACCTTTCCACGCGCGGCGCCGGAGCCGGCGAGCGCCACACGTTTTCCGACATCCTGCTCGGCGGTCTCGCCAAGGATGGCGGCCTGTACCTGCCCGCGGAATATCCGCCGGTCTCGGCCGACGAGCTCGCACGCTGGCGCACGCTGCCGTATGCGGATCTGGCGTTCGAGATCCTGTCGAAATTCAGCGACGACATTCCTGCTGAAGACCTGCGCATGCTCACCCGCCGCACCTACACGGCGCAGACCTATTGCAATGTGCGCGACGACGAAAGCGCCGAGCAGATCACGCCGCTGAAAACGCTGGGCATCGAGAACGGCGCGCCGCTGTCGCTGCTCGAGTTGTCGAACGGCCCGACGCTCGCGTTCAAGGACATGGCGATGCAGCTGATCGGCAACCTGTTCGAGTACGCACTGGCCAGGCACGGCGAGACGCTGAACATTCTCGGCGCGACCTCGGGCGACACCGGCAGCGCCGCCGAATACGCGATGCGCGGCAAGACGGGTATCCGAGTCTTCATGCTGTCGCCGCACAGGAAGATGAGCGCGTTCCAGACGGCGCAGATGTACAGCCTGCAGGACCCGAACATTTTCAACCTCGCGGTCGAGGGCGTGTTCGACGACTGCCAGGACATCGTGAAGGCGGTCTCGAACGATCACGCGTTCAAGGCGAAGTACAAGATCGGCACGGTCAATTCGATTAACTGGGCGCGCGTCGTGGCGCAGGTCGTGTACTACTTCAAGGGCTATTTCGCCGCAACGAAGTCCAACGACGAGCGCGTGTCGTTCACGGTGCCGTCGGGCAATTTCGGCAACGTCTGCGCGGGCCACATTGCGCGGATGATGGGTCTGCCGATCGAGAAGCTGGTGGTTGCCACCAACGAGAACGACGTGCTCGACGAATTCTTCCGCACCGGCATTTACCGTGTGCGCAAGGCGGCCGAAACGTATCACACCAGCAGCCCGAGCATGGACATTTCGAAGGCGTCGAACTTCGAGCGCTTCGTGTTCGATCTGCTGGGGCGCGATCCGTCGCGCGTGCTGCAACTGTTCCGCGACGTCGAGGAGAAGGGCGGTTTCGACCTGGCGGCAAGCGGCGATTTCGCACGGGTGCAGGAATTCGGCTTCGTGTCGGGGCGCAGCAGCCACACGGACCGCGTCGAGGCGATTCGCGACGTGTTCGAACGTTACGACACGATGATCGACACCCATACGGCCGATGGCCTGAAGGTGGCGCGCGAGCATTTGCAACCGGGTATCCCGATGATCGTGCTGGAAACCGCCCAGCCGATCAAGTTCGGCGAGACGATCCGCGAGGCGTTGTTGCGCGAGCCTGAGCGGCCGGCGGCGTTCTCCGGTATCGAGTCGCTGCCGCAGCGCTTCGAGGTGCTGCCGGCGGACGTGCAGCGCGTCAAGGACTTTGTCGTGGCGCATACGGGCGCGTGAGGGGTCGCTGAGCGGCTGCTGAGGCCAATTTGGCCTCAGGTTGTGTGAGCGGCGCGCGGGTCGCGCCGTAGCGCGCCTGGTGCGTCCGGTTTGAACGGTCATGGTGCAAACCGTGCTGGCAGGGACGAGCGCCATGACCGTTTTGGTATCTGGACGCCTCCGCAGCCTCGCCTTGCGGCGCGCGGTTGCGGTGGTTGCGGCGTCGCGCCCCCCCCCAGGCGGCGCGCTTTGTCCGCGGCGCGATCGCGACAGGGTACGGGGAGACGCTGCCTCAACGGGCGCCGCCTGACCCGCGCGCAAAACCTGTCCATATGGCTACATCGCCCCGGCTATCGCCGCGGACCGCTACAATATTCCTTTCAGTTCTGCGCGTTCCGATCGATGTCCACGCCCACCTCTCCCGCACCTCGCGCCCCGATGCTTTCGACAGCCGACGCTCTCGCGACGCTGCTCGGCGCCGCCGGCGCGGTTCGCGGCACAGAAACGCTACCCACGCTCGACGCGCTGAACCGGGTGCTGGCCGCCGACGTCGTCTCGCCGCTCGACGTGCCGCCGATGAACACCAGCGCGATGGACGGCTACGCGGTGCGGATCGCCGATCTCATGCAGGGCGAGCGCCGCTTGCCGGTCTCGCAGCGCATCCCGGCGGGCCACGCGCCGCAGCCGCTGGCGGCCGGCACGGCGGCGCGCATTTTCACCGGCGCGACGGTGCCACCCGGCGCCGACGCAATCGTCATGCAGGAGCAGACTGAAGCCGCCGGCGACGCGGTAACCATCCTGCACCTGCCGAAGGCGGGCGAATGGATCACGGCGCAGGGCGCGGACATCCGCAACGGCTCGGTCATTCTGCCCGCGGGTACGCGCCTGACCCCGCAGGCCCTGGGGCTCGCCGCGTCGGTCGGCTGTGCGGCGTTGCCGGTGGTGCGGCGCGTCAAGGTGGCGGTCTTCTTCACCGGCGACGAGTTGACCATGCCCGGTGAGCCGCTCAAACCCGGCGCCATCTACAACTCGAACCGCTTCACCCTGCGCGGACTGCTCGAGAAGCTCGGCTGCGACGTGACGGATTACGGCATCGTGCAGGACCAGCTCGAGGCCACGCGTACTACCTTGCGCGAAGCGGCGCACGCGCACGACCTGATCCTGACGTGCGGAGGCGTGTCGGTGGGCGAAGAGGATCACGTCAAGCCGGCAGTCGAGGCGGAGGGGCGCCTGTCCATGTGGCAGATCGCCATGAAGCCCGGCAAGCCGCTTGCGTTCGGCGCGGTACGGCGTGCTGCTGCAACCAGGGCGGTAGCAGGTGCCGAAGGAGCCGTGGCGGCCTCAGCCGCTGATGCGCCCGCCGAAACCTTCTTCATCGGCCTGCCGGGCAACCCGGTGTCGAGTTTCGTGACCTTCCTGCTGTTCGTGCGTCCGTTCGTGCTGCGGCTCTCCGGCGTGCGGACCGTGACGCCGCGCGCACTCTCGTTGCGCGCCGATTTCACGCAGTCCAAAGCCGACCGGCGCAACGAATTCCTGCGCGCGCGGGTCAATCCCGCAGGTGGCCTCGATCTGTTCCCGAACCAGAGTTCGGCGGTGCTGACCTCGACGGTGTGGGGCGACGGGTTGATCGATAATCCGCCCAATCATGCGATCAGCGCGGGCGAGACCGTGCGCTTCATTCCCTTTTCCGAATTGTTGAACTGACGCCGGCGGCGTCCGGCGACCTCCAGATGAAGATCCAGCTGAAATATTTTGCAAGCGTACGTGAAGCACTCGGTACCGCGGACGAAGCGGTGGACGTACCTGAGAGCGTCGCCACGGTAGGCGATGTGCGGGCGTGGTTGCGCGTGCGCGGCGGCAACTGGGCGGACACGCTCGCCGAGGGCCGTGCGTTGCGCATGGCCTGCAACCATGTGATGACCGACGCCGGCACGCGGCTCACCGACGGCTGCGAGGTCGCATTCTTCCCGCCGGTTACCGGCGGCTGAGGGGGCATGGAATGACGGTTCGCGTCCAGACCGAAGACTTCGACCTGACCACCGAGGTGGCCGCACTGCGCGCGCAGAATCCGAAGATCGGCGCCGTGGCCTGCTTTGTCGGTACCGTGCGCGACCTGAACGACGGCAGCACGGTCGAAACCATGGAACTCGAGCACTATCCGGGGATGACGGAGAAGTCGCTCGAGGCGATCGTCGAAGCCGCGCGCGGGCGCTGGACAGGTACCGACGTGCTGATCATCCACCGGGTGGGCAAGCTGTATCCGCTCGACCAGATCGTGCTGGTGGCGACCACCTCGGCGCATCGTGGCGATGCGTTCGCTTCGTGCGAGTTCGTGATGGACTACCTGAAAACACAGGCGCCGTTCTGGAAGAAGGAAAAGACCGAACAGGGCGAGCGCTGGGTCGACGCGCGCGTAACCGATGACGCCGCGCTTGCGCGCTGGGGCGTCGATTCGATTAATACGAAGTCCGAATGATGGCCACGGGGCGGTGAGAGAAGCCGCCTTGCACAAGCACTCACGCTAGCACGTCGGGCCGCCTCGCAAGCCACGCGGCGTACGATGACGCCGCGCATTTCTTTCAGTGCTCATCCGACGGACGGCCGATAATCTTCGCCGGAAACGGCTCGCCCCGCGGTGTTGCCGCGGCGTCAGGCAGTTCGTCGTGCTCACGTCGACGGGGTGCGACACGCTCCAGCAACGCCTGCTGTTCCGCCGGAATGGTGTAGTCCCAACCGAAACGGTTCAATTGCAGGCTTTGCGCGATGCGCAATGCAGGTTCCATAAAACGAACTGCAGCGGCGGGCTCGTAGCGCGACTCCACCGTGTCCAGAAACAGATAGAGCCAGCGGCTGAAATGCTGGGGCTCGATGCCGGGCAGCGGCTGGTGAGCCTGCTGCACATTGCCGCGATACTGCTTCGCGCCGAGCACGAGGCTCGCCCAGAATGTGCACATCTTCGGCAAATGCTCGTCCCAGCGCCCGGCGAGCGTCGCGTCGAAGACCGGCCCGAGCAACGAATCGGCGCGCACGCGCTCATAGAACGCGTACACCAGGTCGCGGATGTTGGCTTCGGTCGGTTCCGCTTGTCGCGGTGCAGCAGCGGCAGCGGGAAAGATAGGGTTCATTCGGATGTCAGGACACCGGACAGAAACTGGGATGTAATGAACGGGATGTAATGGGTGCTGCGGGAAAGAGTGCTTCACAATCTCGCTATTCAGAAAAACAACGCTGGCAGCAAACGGTACCATTCAAACTACCAGATATTCATGGCCAGTCATCGAATTAACATGCGCCAACCCTGCATGTTATTGCGAAGCCGCTGGATCGACAACCCTCGCGCCGACACGGTCTCTTAGCGGATCGCCGTCGTCGCTCACCGTGACTTTGCAACTATGAGACTGACGGATTACACGGACTATGCGTTACGCGTCATGCTGTATCTCGCGGTACGCAGCGAAGGCTTGTCGACCATACAGGATATTTCCGATGCATATGGCATATCGAAAAATCATCTGATGAAGGTGGTGCAGCGGCTCGGCGAACTCGGCTGGGTGGAGACGGTGCGTGGCCGCAATGGCGGCCTGAGGCTCTTCGAGCATTCGGGATCACTGACGGTCGGCGAGGTGGTGCGGGCGACCGAAAGCGATTTTGCGCTGGTCGGCTGTTTCTCCGACGAACGCGGCGACCACCGGCACTGCGTGATCCAGTCGCAATGCCGCCTGAAGGGCGTGCTGGAGGTGGCGCGCCACGCATTCCTGTCGGAGCTGGATCGCCATACCATTGGCGAACTCGCGAAGCCGCACGGCCCGTTGGCGGCGCTACTCGGTATGGGGCAGATCATCCCGATCTCGCTGGCCGCACCCACCAACGGGGGCGCGGCGCCCCCCGATTGACTGCAACGAACCGGTTCTGCGTGTCAATTGTTAAATACTTGCTGTCGCGTGCAAAAAAGCGCTTGAAACCCGCATAAAACGCCTCATTTTGGTGGTATTCGAAATTGGAGGTCTCTTGTGAGAATCGACAAACTCACCACTAAATTCCAGGAAGCATTAGCGGATGCGCAGAGTCTGGCCGTCGGCCACGACAATCAATACATCGAGCCCCTCCACCTGCTCGCGGCGCTGGTCGCACAACAGGACGGGTCGGCCCGCTCGCTGCTGTCGCGCGCTGGGGTTCACGTTCAGGCGCTGCAAACGGCACTGAACGACGCCATCACGCGTCTGCCGCAGGTGCAGGGCACCGACGGCAACGTGCAGATGGGCCGCGACCTGACGGGACTGCTCAATCAGGCCGACAAGGAAGCGCAGAAGCTCAACGACACCTACATCGCGAGCGAAATGTTCCTGCTCGCCATCGCCGACGACAAGGGCGAGGCCGGGCGTCTCGCGCGCCAGCATGGCCTGTCGCGCAAGTCGCTCGAAGCGGCCATCGCCGCGGTGCGCGGCGGCTCGCAGGTCCACAGTCAGGACGCCGAGAGCCAGCGCGAAGCCTTGAAGAAATACACCGTCGACCTGACCGAGCGCGCGCGTTCGGGCAAGCTCGACCCGGTGATCGGCCGCGACGACGAGATCCGCCGTGCGATCCAGATCCTGCAGCGCCGCACCAAGAACAACCCGGTGCTGATCGGCGAACCGGGCGTGGGCAAGACGGCGATCGTCGAAGGGCTGGCGCAGCGCATCGTCAACGGCGAAGTGCCGGAAACGCTCAAGGGCAAGCGCGTGCTCTCGCTCGATATGGCGGCCTTGCTGGCCGGCGCCAAGTACCGCGGCGAATTCGAAGAGCGGCTGAAAGCCGTGCTGAACGATATCGCCAAGGACGAGGGCCAGACCATCGTCTTCATCGACGAAATCCACACGATGGTCGGCGCGGGCAAGGCCGAAGGGGCGATGGACGCGGGCAATATGCTCAAGCCGGCGCTCTCGCGCGGCGAGTTGCATTGCGTCGGCGCGACCACGCTCGACGAATATCGCAAGTACATCGAAAAGGACGCGGCGCTGGAGCGCCGGTTCCAGAAGGTGCTGGTCGACGAACCGTCGGTCGAGGCGACTATCGCCATCCTGCGCGGCTTGCAGGAAAAGTATGAGCTGCACCATGGCGTCGATATCACCGACCCGGCGATCGTCGCGGCGGCGGAACTGTCGCATCGCTACATTACCGATCGTTTCCTGCCGGACAAGGCAATCGACCTGATCGACGAAGCGGCTTCGAAGATCAAGATGGAAATCGATTCGAAACCGGAAGAGATGGACCGGCTCGACCGCCGCCTGATCCAGCTGAAGATCGAACGCGAAGCCGTCAAGAAGGAAAAGGACGAAGCGTCGCAGAAGCGCCTGCAACTGATCGAGGAAGAGATTGAGCGGCTGAACCGCGAATATTCGGACCTCGAAGAAATCTGGACCGCCGAGAAGGCCGCGGTGCAGGGCAGCGCGCAACTGAAGGAAGAGATCGAGAAGACGCGTGCGGAAATCACGCGGCTGCAACGCGAAGGCAAGCTGGAGAAGGTCGCCGAGCTGCAATACGGCAAGCTGCCGGGGCTCGAAGCGCAGTTGAAGGAAGTGACGCAGGCCGAAGCGCGGGAGCAGAACAATCCGGCGCGGCGGCGTTTGCTTCGCACGCAGGTCGGTGCGGAGGAAATTGCCGAGGTGGTGTCGCGTTCCACGGGTATTCCGGTCTCGCGCATGATGCAGGGCGAGCGTGAAAAGCTGCTGCAGATCGAAGAAAAGCTGCACGACCGGGTGGTCGGTCAGGACGAAGCCATCGCAGCGGTGGCTGATGCGATCCGCCGCTCGCGTGCGGGGTTGTCGGATCCGAACCGTCCGTATGGCTCGTTCCTGTTCCTCGGCCCGACCGGTGTCGGCAAGACCGAGCTGTGCAAGGCGCTGGCGGCGTTCCTGTTCGATTCCGAGGATCATCTGATCCGCATCGACATGAGCGAATTCATGGAGAAGCACAGCGTCGCGCGGTTGATTGGCGCGCCGCCCGGATATGTCGGCTATGAGGAAGGCGGTTATCTGACCGAAGCGGTGCGTCGCAAGCCGTACAGCGTGATCCTGCTCGACGAGATCGAGAAGGCCCACCCGGACGTGTTCAACGTGCTGCTGCAGGTGCTCGACGACGGCCGCCTGACCGACGGACAGGGACGTACCGTGGACTTCAAGAACACGGTGATCGTGATGACGTCGAATCTCGGTTCGCAGGTGATTCAATCGATGGTCGGCGAGCCGCAGGAAGCCGTGAAGGACGCGGTGTGGGAAGAGGTGAAGCTGCATTTCCGCCCCGAGTTCCTGAACCGGATCGACGATGTCGTCGTGTTCCATGCGCTCGACCGCTCGAACATCCAGTCGATTGCGAAGATCCAGTTGCAACGGCTGCATGAACGGCTGGCGAAGCTCGACATGCAACTGGTCGTGTCGGATGCGGCACTGGAACTGATCGGCAAGGTCGGTTACGACCCGCTGTTCGGTGCCCGGCCGTTGAAGCGCGCGATCCAGCAGGAGATCGAGAATCCGGTCGCGAAGCTGATTCTGGCCGGCAAGTTCGGTCCGAAGGACGTGATTCCGGTCGAGGTGGAGGACGGCAAGCTGGTGTTCGACCGCGTCGTGCACTAAGCGGCACGTACGGGACGAGGCAGCACGCCCGGCAGCGCGGCGGTGGTCGAGCCGCGCCTGACGGGCGGTTTAAGGAAGGGCAACGAAGCGGTTCGTTGCCCTTTTTGTTGGGCGCGTCTTGTATGCCTGAAGCGCAACGAGCGTTACGCGTTGCCCTTGCCGAACAGCGACGACAGACCGCCCAGTGCGCCGAGCACGCTCGTTGCGTTCAGCTGGCCTTCGGCGGGTACTTCACCATTGGGTGTGGCTGCGTTGACGACGTGCGGCAGGATCTGCGACAGCAGTCCCGTTACCTGGTCGGGCTGTACGCCGGCCTTGGCAGCGAGACTGGTGACGGCGTCCGAGCCCAGCACGCTATGCAGCGTGTCTGCCGAGATCGGCTGGTTCTCGCCGTTGCCGACCCAGGAGCTGATGATGTCGCCGGCGCCTTTGTCCTTGAACTGCTGGATCAGGCCGTTCAGGCCGCCCGGCTGGTTGTTGACGAATTCGAGCGCAGTGCTGATAAGGGCCTGCTGGCCGCCGCCGCCTTCGGGCGACTGGCCGAGCAGGGAACCGAGTGTGTCGAGTAGGCTCATGACGGTCTCTCTTGAATGCCGGCGCGCGGTAGAGACGCCGGCGGGTGAAAACGCCGCGCGGTTGCGCGGCACCGGTTGGATGGGAGGCGGGGCGCTGGCGATATCCGTGTGTCGTTCAGGCGAACAGCGTCAGGCCGTTCGCCCTGCCGAATATCACGCGCCCGATGCTGCGGCAGCCGATGCTGCCTTGCTCTTCTTCGCTTTCTTCGATTTCGAAGCCTTGGTGCCCGAAGCATCGGCCGGTGCGCTGGCCGCCGCGGCAGCGGGCGCGGCGGGGGGGGCCGCCGTGGTCGTGGTTGCCGCGGTCCTGGCTGCAGGTGCAGCGGGGGTGGCGGACTTCGCGGCGGCTTTCGTGCCGCTCGGCGGCGTCGCTGCACCGTTAATCGTGAGGCCCGCTGCTTCGAGGTTGGTCACCGACTTGGTGCCGAGTCCCTTCACACGTGCGGCGAGGTCGTCCGCGTTCTTGAAGGGGCCGTTCTTGGTCCGTTCGTCGATGATCGCTTTCGCATGCACGGGGCCGATTCCCTTGACCGTTTCAAGCGTAGCCTGATCGGCGGAATTGACTTCGACGGCGGCTGCGAATCCGGCTGACAGCGACAGGGCCAGGACAACGCAAAGCATGAGCAGCTTCTTCAGCATGGCAAGCACTCCATTGAGGGCAAAAAAAGTTAGCCGGGAACGGATGACGCATTCAGTCTGCAGGCGCTGCGCTTAAGCATAGGATAAATTGCGCGCCCTTTTTATGAAAGCCGACGATTTATACCGATCGATTCGTGACAAGTAAATCACGATGAACAATATTTAAACCTTTTGCCTATTGTCCGGGCCGTTGTGGCGCGACAGGTACGTGCAGCGTGTCATTGCCCGTGCCTGGCACGCGCGCAACGGCGCCGCGCACTTCGAAGCGCACCGAATCGGCGACGCTGCCGTCGGCGTCCACGAGTTCGAGTACATGATGTCCGGGCCACGGCAGCCAGGCCAGGCGCGGTGCGTGGCCGAGCGTCTTGCCGTCAAGGCGCCACGTGCTTTGCGTCGAGCTGCCGCTCGCACGCTCGAACGAGATGCGCTGGCGTGACGCAGGAATGTCCGGGTCCAGCGCGAAGATGGTGCCGTCGGTGGGCGTGCCGATGTGCACGGCGCCGCGCGTCGAGACGCGGCGCGCGGCGGCGCCCGCGTTCGCTGCGAGTCCGACCACCGGGGTTTGCGTGCCTTGCACGAACCAGTCGTCGCGCGCGGGTTCCACGTCATTTTCAAACGTGACCCGGGTTTGAATCACACCGGGCGGCGGGGCGGGCGGCGTGCTCGGCAAACGCCGATGCAGGTAGCCGGCGATCGCGGCCCATACCGGCGCCGCGCCAGTGACGCCGGAGACGTCCCACATCGGCGTGCCGTCCGCATTGCCGACCCACACGCCAACCGTATAGCGCGACGTGAAGCCGACCGTCCAGTTGTCGCGCATATCCTTGCTGGTGCCGGTTTTGACGGCGGAAAAGAAACGCGTCGCGAGTGGACTGTCGAAGCCGAAGGTGCGGGTGCGTGCGTTGTTGTCCGACAGCACGCTGGTGATGATGAAACTTGCGTCGGCGCTGAATACGCGTTGCGTTGCCTTCGCTTCGATGCCATGAGGCATCGCGGTGGTACGGCGTGGCAGATCGGGCGTGGGCCCCGCGACGCCGCCGTCGGCGAGCGCCCGGTACGCGTTCGTCAGCGCGAGCAGCGTGACGTCGGCGCTGCCGAGCGCGAGGCTGTAGCCGTAGTAATCGCCGCTTTGCGAGAGGGGCAAGCCGAGCGCGGTGAGCGTCTTCGCGAAGCGATGCGGCGTCACCATGACCAGCGTGCGCACCGCTGGCACGTTCAGCGATGAGCCGAGTGCCGTGCGTACGCTGACCCAGCCCTTGAAGTCCTTGTCGTAATTCTGCGGGATATACAGGCCGCCGCCGGCGGCCAGATCGAGCGGCGCGTCGTCGAGCAGGGATGCAGTGGTGAGCCGACGCTCGTCGATTGCCTGGGCATACAGGAACGGCTTGAGCGTCGAGCCGGCCTGGCGAAGCGCGAGCACTGCGTCGACGTCGCGCGCGCCGGACAGCGCACCCGACGAGCCGACCCAGGCGAGCACCTCGCCCGTTGCGTTGTCGAGCACGACCGCTGCGCCGTCCTGCACGTTGCGTGGATGCGCGCGTGCGTTCAGTTCAAGCAGCGTGCGCGTGAGCGTGTCGCGCGCAAAGCGTTGCAGGTTCGCGTCGAGCGTGGACCTCACACGGGCGCCCGCGACCGGATGGAGCTCGCTTGCCACACGCCGCGCGAAATGTGGCGCGAGTGCTTCGTCATCCGGCGCAGTCGAGAGCGTCGCGGGAGCAGGGCGTGCAAATGCCAGTTGCACGAAACTGCTGAGGTTCGCGCATTGGCTGGCCGCCTGCATATCGCGCAGGATGCGGCAGGCGCGATCGCTGACCTTCGCATAGGAGGCGTTCGGCGCGCGGATCAACGCGGTGGCCACTGCAGCTTCGCGTTCGTCGAGACCGGAAGGCGCCTTGCCGAACAGCGTCATCGACAGCGCCGACAGGCCGATCGTTTCACCGCGAAACGGCACCAGATTCAGATAGGCCTCGAGGATCTGGTCCTTGCGCCACGTGCGCTCGAGCCACAGCGCGTTGACGGCCTGGCCGGCCTTCTGTGCGATCGAGCGTTGTCCTGAATGTTGCGGGTCGTCGTCGAGCAGGCCCGTGAGCTGCATGGTCACGGTTGAGGCGCCGCGTGTGCGCGTATTCCACAGGTCGGCCCAGGCGGCCCCTGCTGCGCCGCGCCAGTCGACGCCGCTGTGTTCATAGAAGCGCTTGTCTTCCGAGACGACGATGGCTTGCCGCAGGGCCGGCGAGACATCCGCAAGCGCGACCCATTCTCCGCGCCGCTGGGTGCGGTCGATCCGCGTGCGCTGCAGCGGCTCGCCGTCGCGCGATAGCAATACCCAGTCCGAGCTGTGCCAGCGCGCATGGACCTCGTCGAACGAGGGAAGCGCGCTGGCGCTGAGCGAGGTGGCGAACAGGCCCAGGCAGACCGCTGCATGGGCAACGGGTAAGCGCAAGAACGTCTCGCCAGGGAACGCAAGCCACGCACACATCCTTGCGCCAAACGGGCCGAACGCGCCGGATATGCCAGACACGCCAGCGCGCCACAGGCTTTGTGCCATGTGGCGAACGGCGGATGACATGTCGTAGCTCGAGCTCATCGCTTCAGTTGACGCTGCCGATCATTTCGCAGGGGCGGCGGCCGCCTGCGCCGCGGGCTGAACCACGAGCGGCGCATTCGGCAACGCGCCGAACGTCGATGGCGCGTAGAGCGCTTCGACGCGCGTCGGCGGCAGACCGAACGTGCCGACGTTGTTGAGCCGCACCGTGTACTCGACCGAGAATTTTCCCTTCGGCAGATAGTCGTAGTACGCCCGATAACCGTCGAAGCCGCGCTCCACAAACGCCGGCCACACGTCGCGGTCGGACTTTTCGCCTTGCGTGGCCGCCTGCGAGTCCCGTCCAAGACCGGAGCCGAGAATCGTCGCGCCGGCCGGGACCGGATCGTTGACCACGACCCACGTCATGTCGGTCTGCGCGTCGATGTCGAGATGCACACGCACCACATCGCCGCGTGTGTAGACACCTTTGACAGCCGGGTCGAGCGGTGTGACCGTTTTGGTGATCTGATAGCCCGCAGCGAACGGCGCCTTCAGGGCGACGGCGGCAAGGCTTTCGATGGTCGCCCACGGTTTGCCGGTGCCCTCCTGGGTCAGCGTCAATGGCGTCGCTGCGCCTTGGTTCGCAGGCGGCCATGGCAGGAACCGGCTGCGGGTGTTGGCGGTTTTCGTGGCCGGCGTGGCCGGTGTGGCCGGGTTAGCCGGGGTGCCCGCGCTCGCCGAAGCCGTAGCGCCAGCCGCGGCCTGACTCCACGAAATCGTCTTGTTGATCGCGCCAAGCTGCAGCTTCGTCTGTCCGGTAACGGGCGTGCTCTCGAACGCCTTCGAGAAGCGCTCGATGGCGAGCGATCCCCACACGTTGGCGGTCGTGGTCTGCCATGCGCCGTTGCGTTGCAGCGCGAGCAGCCCGCTCACGAGGCGCGGCATCTCGTCCTTCCATTCAGGCGCATCGACAAAGGTGAGTGCGGTGCGTGCGGCGTTGTCTTCGGTGCCGGTCATCAGCCACCAGAGGTCGTCGTCGGCCTCGGTCGAGAACGTGAGGCGGGTGCCCTGATACGTGAGCCGGGTGCGCAGGATCTGTTCGAGCTGCGCGCGCTTGTCGTCACGCTGCGCGATGGCCGGCACGCGCGCGAGGATCGCGTAGTAGTCGAGCACCGCCGAGGTCGGCCACTGGTTCGGCGCAATTTCAATGGACCCGAGCATGCGCGGCTGCGCCATGCCGTAGCGCGACAGCGCTTCGAGTGCCTCGAGCTTGCGCAGGTCGAGATCCTTGCGCGGCGCCCAGAACTTGCGTTCGATCCGGCCTTCGACAAAGCTCACGAGACCGGCTTCGAGTTTGCCGCGCAGGTCGTCGGGCAGTGCGAAACGCGCATCGAGCTTCGACGCTTCGTCGCTGATGGCGAGCAGGTAGGCCGTCAGCGTCGGGCTGCCGTGGCTGCCGCTGTCGTCGCTTGGCGGGAAGTAGTTCGCGAGGCCGTCACGGTCGAGATAGACCGGCATCTTCGCGACCACTGCCTGCCATCGCGCGGGATCGCGCAGACCGATCGCGCGCGAGGTTTGCTGTTCGAGGCAGCTGTATGGATAGCGTTCGAACCAGCGGCGCACGCCCGGCATGCCATCCGAGAGCTTCGATTGCAGCGACACCGCGATCCCACCGCGCAGCACACCCGCCTGGGTCGTGCTCGCATCGGGCGGCGCGGCCACCGGCAGCGACAGCGTGCCGTCGATTTGCGCGAGCGTTGCCTGCTGCACCGTGACGGGCAGGGCAGCCGTGACACGCTGGGCGATTTTCACGGCGTCGCTTGCGTGCGGAGCGCCTTGCTCGGCTGCGGCTACGTTCCACGTCAGCGCCGCAAGCGGCGCATCGGCGAGGCCGTCGGGCATCGTCACAGTCCACGCAATCTCGCGCGACGAGTCCGCCGCAAGATCGACCGTTTGCGCGGCGAGCGTCAGGCCTGGCACGTTCGGTGTGACGATCACCTTCATCGCACGGGTTGTCGTATTGCGTACGGTGAACTGGGCGCGGAAGGCGTCGCCCTCGCGCACCAGCGGCGGCAAGCCCGAGATCAGTTGCAGATCCTGCGTGCTGCGGATCGACGCGCTGCCGGTGCCAAATGTGCCAGAGCCCACCGCCGCGATCGCGACTATCCGGAAGCGGGTCAGCGCATCGTTGAGCGGCACGTCGAGCGACGCCTCGCCGTTCGCATCGAGCGTCACGCGCGGATTCCAGACGAGCAGTGTGTCGAACAGTTCGCGCGTGGCGCTGTGTCCGCCGCCACCGCCCGCCGGCACAGCCTTGCGCCCGAAGTGACGGCGCCCGACGATCTCCATCTGCGCGGTCGAGGTTTCGACGCCGTAGGCGCGTCGCTCCAGCATGGCATCGAGCACGTCCCAGCTCTGGTTCGGCATCAGTTCGAGCAGTGCCTCATCGACGGCAGCCACGGCGATTTGCGTACCGGCCGGCGCGGGCTTGCCGCCGGGCATCTGCACGTGGAGCTTGACGTGCGCCTTGCCTCGCACGGTGTAGGACTTCGCATCCGGCGTGACTGTCACGGCGAGCTTATGCGCGGCGGTGCCGACCTTGATTTCGGCGAGCCCGTAGCGAAACGCGGGTTTCGACAGATCGACGAGCGGCGTCGGCGCTTCATATTGACGGCCTTCGTACCAGAACGCCCGGGCCCATTCGAGCGGCGCCTTCCAGCCCCAGGTGAAGAACGAGTACCACGGCACTTCGTGAATCCGGCCGCGCAACGCCAGCACCGACACGTACACATTCGGCCCCCATGCCTCGTTCACTTTCAGCTCAACGGTCGGATCCTTGCCATCCAGCTGGACGACATGCGTCTCGATGATGCCCTCGCGTTCGATCGTGACCAGCGCGGTGGCGAAGCGGAACGGCATGCGCACCTGGAAGCGCGCGGTCTCGCCGGGCTCATAGGCGGTCTTCTCCGGCAGCACGTCGATGCGGTCGGTGTTTTCGCCGCCGAACCACAGCTCGTCTTCACGCGTGACCCAAACCGATGTGCTCGCGGTCGACACATTGACGTCGCCGTCTTTGGCCGTGACGACGAGGTCGATGTTGCCCGCCTCGCGCAGCTTCGCATCGCATGCCAGCAGCCCGTGATCGTCGCTCTTGCCGCTGCAGAGCGAACCGAGATCTTTCGTTTCGGTATGGTTGTCGTAGGCATAGAAGCCGCCGACCATGCGCTTGCGCGAGGTCGTGGTGATTCGCTCGATGCCGTGCACGTCGAGCGCCACGCCGGCGCGCGGCCTGCCTTGCAGGTCGAGGGCGAGTGCCTTGACCGGCACCGTATTGCCGACCGAGACCCATTGCCCCGACTTCACGCCCGCCACGACCGCGGCCGGCCACAGCGTTGCGCCGCCGCTGATGGTCTGCACTTCGCCGTTCGGATCGGCGAAGGTCGCTTCCAGCGCGAGGCGTTTCGGCGCATCGATGTGCGGCAGATTCTTCAGCGTCAGGCCACCTGAACCATTGCGATCGAGCGTGACCGCTTCCTTGTCGGCGATCAGTTTGGCGCCGTCGTCGTTGGCTTGCGTGTCGCTGTCCTCATCGTCCGAGGCAGACGTGTCATCGCCGGTGTGCGGCGTGTACGGCGTGAAGCTGAAGTCCGGAAAACTGCCGGTGAAGTCGGGGGTCGTGCTCTTGAGCAAAGCGGACACCTGGACCGGCAGATTCGACGCCGCGCCGCCCGACACGTAGTCGATCTGCACCGCAAGCGGCGCTTCCTTCGCGGCGACCAGCGGATGGGTCTTTTCGTCGCGTACGGCAATCGAGCCCTTGAATACCGGCAAGCGGAATTCCTCGACACGGAAGCTGCCCGAGTCATAGCTCATACGCGGCGACGCAGCGCTGTCGTCGCTAGTGTCGCTATTGTCACCATCGTCGCCGTTGCCCGAGGCGTCGCTTGCGGTTGCGCTGGCGTCGCCACCGTCGAGCGACACGCTGTATTCGCCGAGTTTCGCCGCCACAGGGATCACGAAGGTCGAATCGGCGCTGTGGTCAGCGGCCCATTTGAGCGGCAGGTGATAGGTCTGGCCACTGCCAAGATGGCGGATCGTCACGCGTGTCGGATACTGCTTCGGAAAAGCGAACCCGTGCAGCGTTTCGACGCGGATCAGATGCTTCATCGATACCGTCTCGCCGGCGCGCAACAGCGTGCGGTCGAATACGGTATGGGCGCGCACCGTCTGCTCGAGGCTCGTGTCCGTCGGCACGTTGAAACGCCAGGCCTCGATACCGCGATTCCAGTCCGAGCGC
The DNA here is from genome assembly GCA_035948995.1 of Paraburkholderia sp. Lineage (GTDB taxonomy): Bacteria > Pseudomonadota > Gammaproteobacteria > Burkholderiales > Burkholderiaceae > Paraburkholderia. The sequence goes on from DASZIR010000070.1 coordinate 39,491, forward strand.
ACGAAGGCCATATCGGCGCCGGTCTTGGGGTCGTCGATACGCGCGGAGACGAAGAAGCCTTCGAAACTGGTGTCGCCGCATTGCTTCACCGGCGCCAGTGCCTTGTCGATCGCCAGCACGCCGTGTGCGTCGGTTTTGCCCGCAGCGACTGCGTCGCCGTTGCAGTCGCTCACCTGGATCGCGGCGTTCGGCACCGGCTGGCCCTTGTCGAGCGTGGTGACCCACACCACGCTGTTTTCGCGCCCCTGCTTGAAATGCACGCCCAGGTTGGTGACGAGCACCGCGGTGCGCACATACATGGGTGCTTTCTTGCCGAGTAGCGATGCGCCGAGTGCCGGCGACGCGAGTTCGATCACGTAGAAGCCGGGTTTCGTCACCGGCACGCCAACCACTTCGAACGGCCGCAGCGCCTTCGGGTCTTCCTTCGGCAAGGCCAGCGTTTCGACGCCGCGTTGCCCGGCCAGCAATGACAGCGAGCGTATGTCGACGAGCGGGTTTTTCTTGTTGTCGTCGTCCGAGGCTTCGTCCGGCGAGCGTGGCACGTACACCGGATTCTTCGAGCGCTGCAGCAAGCCGGGCATCGACGAAGCGATGTCCGAGGTGCTCATCGAATAGCCGTCGAAACGGTCGATGAGACGCATCCAGTTGCGGATATCGGTGTCCGCGTCGACGCGCAGTTTGCTGAACTGCGCGTTGCCGGCGTTCAGGCCGGCCACGTGCAGATCGGCTTCGACATTGCGCAGCGTGACCGGCACGAGCGCCGGCATGTCCGGCTCCGCAAAACGCTCGACGATGCCGAACGTACCCGACGGGAATTTCGCGAGCGGCGGCATCGGCGCGGTCGTGGTCTTGAGCGGGAACAGATCGGCGTTGGTGAGCGCGCGGCCGCTCACGTCCTTGAGGTTCGACGGAATGTCGATGGTCAGTTCGGCGTGCTCGGGCAGCGGTGCCGCGAACTCCACCGTGGACGTTTCCAGATCCTTGTCGTCGGGCTTGAAGGTCGGCGCGATGGTGCCGCCGGGACCTTTGAGCCTGAACTTCTCGGCATCGGCGCGCGCGATCGGCGCGTTGAAGCGCACCTGCACCGGGCGCAGCGGCGTACACGGCGCCTTGGCATTTTCGCGCTCGCAGGAAAAGCTGGCGGCGAACGGCTCGCGCACCGTGTAGTCGAAACGCCGTTCCACGTCGTTCGCAAGTCCGCTCGGGCTTGCGACACCCACGCCATACACCAGTTGCATCTTGGTGGCCGACGGCAAGGTCTGCTGGCATTGCAGCATCAAGATGCGCGCCGCATCCTTCTTCAGGTGGAAGCGCTTGAGGAGGGCTGCGCGTGAGGCATCGTCGAGGTTCTTGACGGGAATGCGGTTGCCGAGACCGGCGGACTCGCACCAGATATGCTCGCGTACCGATGCGTCCGTGGCCGGTCCGTTCAGCGTCAGGATGAACGCCTGGCTTTCTTCGATTTCGCCGCCGTCAGGATTGACCTCCTGCACGAACGGACCGCCGGTTTCGAACGCGTAGCGGTGCGGACCGGCAATCGCATGCCCGCCATAAGACTTCAGAGCGTCGTTGAGGTCGACCGTGCAGCGCACGCCGGGTGGCAGGTCTGTCGCGAAATCCCATGCCCAGGTCTTTTCGTCGATCCAGCGAGCCTGGCCGCGGCTCGCCGTCGCGTCGTTGCAATGCACCTGAGCAGGAGCGGGCGCCGCCGCCGTGCCGAGGGCGATCATGGCTTCGTCGAACTTGACGACCACTTGCCGGACCTGCGTCACCTTGCCCTGCGGCGAGACGCTGGTGATGCGCGCTGCATCGGCTCGCCACGTGGACGCCGCCAGCAATCCGAGCGCCGTTACCGCTGCCCACATCCACTTCTGCCCGAAGGTGCTGCTTCGCATCGGCCGCGCTCCTGATTGCTTACAGAATGCTGGCGATTCTACCGGACGATCATCAGTATCCCCAACCTTGCCGAGGGCCGGAAAAGCCTCGAGGTGAAATGACAGCAACAGCCGCTTGACTTAGAGTGCACTTGAAGTCCTAACCTGAGTTCCGTCATGTCCAAAGCACTCACCATTGGCCAGGTCGCCGCGACCAGCGGCGTCTCCACGCACACGCTGCGCTACTACGAGCAGGCCGGCCTGATCCGGGCTGTCGGTCGCACAGAGGCAGGGCATCGCCTCTATTCGCCCGCCGACCTTGACTGGCTGCAGTTCGTGATGCGTCTGAAGGCGACCGGCATGCCGATCGCCGGGATGCAGGCGTTCGCCGCATTGCGGGCGCAAGGCGAGGCCACGGTCGGCGCGCGGCGCGAAATGCTGGCGGCGCATCGCGATGCGGTGCTCGCGCATATCGCGGAACTGCAGACCAACCTCGACGCGATCATCGACAAGATCGCGTACTACGAGGCGGCTGAGCGCACGGTGGCACGACAGGTCGACAACTCTCAACCCGATAAGGACTCACCATGGAACACGCACAGAACGACCGCTACACCCGGGGCTGGAACAAGCTGAAGGAGATCGACGGCCTGGTCGGCGAACAGGTGATCGCCGCGCTCGCGCCGATCGCGCCGGACTTCGGGCGGCTGTTGATCGAGTTTGGCTTCGGCGATATCTATAGCCGGCCGCAGCTCGATCTGCGTTCACGCGAGATTGCGACGATTGCTTCGTTGGCGACACTCGGTTGCGCGCAGCCGCAGTTGAAAGTGCATATCGAAGCCGCGCTGAATGTCGGCTGCACACGCGACGAGATTGTCGAGGTGTTCATGCAGATGGCGCTCTACGCGGGCTTCCCGGCGGCGCTGAATGCGCTGTTTGCGGCGCGCGAGGTGTTCGAGCGGCGTGAGGCGGAGTTGCGCGAAGCGGCTTGATGCAGCGGGCGGGCAAGGCCGCCTGGCGAGGTGTTGGCGAGGCGGCGGCGGGGCAGCGGTAGCGGCGCGGGGTGAAGCAGTGGCCGCTTTGCCTCGTATGAGACGCAACTAACGGTCTACAATTTCAGGCGCCTTGAACGGCGGGCCATTGGACCACTTGCAAGGTGTTGCCTTCAGGAAAGGGGGCTTGCACGGGGAGGCTTGGGCTTGGGCTTGCCACGGGGCCGGGCGCCATGTGGAGTCGCTTGGGGCCATTGGGAGTTGAACCGCCTGCAATCGCCTGCAACCGCGTGCAGCCGGAGAAGCAAACTGGCTAAACCGCCTTATCGACCCGCGCCGTCGCACCCACACGCAGATAACGTTTGCTCACCGTGCGCCAGTAAAGCAGCAGCCCAAACCCGGCAATCGCAAGACTGGCCATGTTGGCGGACCAGAAACCGCGCGCCCCGGTTAGCCACGCCGGCGTCGAACCACTGATATCGAAGCCGAGCAGATAGCCGCCGCCAAGCCCCACGCCCCACAGCGCGACCGCATAGATCACGGTGGGCACCACCGCCACTTTATAGGCCCGCAACACGAAGGCCGTCGTCACCTGCAGCGAGTCGAACAGGTGATAGAACGCCACGATCAGCACGAGCGGCATCGCAGCCGCCGCGACTTGCGCATCTGGCGTGTAGCCTTCAATGATGAACGGCCGCAGCGCAAGCACGATCACGCCGTAGCCGCAGGCGATCATCACTGCCATCAGGATGCCGTGCCTCGACAGCGTGCGCGCCGCTTCGTGGCGATGCGCGCCGAGTGCTTGTGCAACAAGTGTGGAGGTGGCGATGCCAATCGACAGAGGCGTCATATAAAGCACCGCGCCGACGTTCCCGGCGATCTGATGCCCCGCGAGCGTAGTGGTGCCGAAGCGCGCGATGAAGAGCGCCATGAACGTGTATGACGTGACCTCGATCAGGTATGAGAGTCCCATCGGAATGCCGAGCCGCAACTGCGCAACCTGGCGCCGCCATACCGGCCAGCAGAAGTGCGAAAAGATCGCGAACGGCCGGAACACGTCGAGCTTCGTCAACAGCAGCATGCCAACCACGGCCAGCATCCAGTTGATCGTCGTGCTGGCAAGCGCGCAACCCGGACCGCCGAGCGCCGGCACGCCGAGACCGCCGAAGATAAACCAGCGGTTGAGCGGAAACTTCAGCAGCAGGGCGCCGATCTGCAGGATCATCACGAGCCGCGGCTGGCCGACCGCGTTGGTCAACGAACTGTAGACTCGAAAGGCGAGGCCCGCCGGCAAGCCGAATGCCAGGATCTGCAGATACGCGAGCGTGCGTTCGTGCAGCGCGGCGGGAACCCGCGCCATATGCAGCACCGGACCCGGAAAATACAGGATCAGGAAGCCGATCGTCATCAGCGCCAGCGCGAGCCACAGCGACTGGCGCACTTCCTCGCCGATCTCGTTATAGCGGCGCGCGCCGTGGAGTTGCCCGGCAATCGGTTGCAGTGCGGTGAGGATGCCGGTCAGGCCGATATAGACCGAGATGTAGATCGACGAGCCAAGACCGAGCGCGGCGAGATCGACGGCGGAATAGCGGCCGACCATCGCCGTGTCGATCACGCCGAACGCAATGATCGCCAGCTGGCCAATCAGTACCGGCCACGCAAGCGCGGCGATTTTCCGCACGTCGGCGAACATGATCAGTCCGCGTTGGCCGGGGCAGCCTGTTTAGGACGCCAGGCGCGATGCGTCGCGGGCGGCTTCGGACGGTCGATCCGCACGTACAGGCGGAAGCGCTCGTCGCGGTCGGCGACGCGGCGGCCTTCCCAGACCAGCTTCCAGACGAAGTTGGACATCGAACTGGGCTCGCCGTAGTCCTGCGTGTCCTGGCGCAGGATCACGTCGCAGTCTTGATCGAACGCGAAATGCATGTGGCCGAAGTAGGCGAACGTCGCGATCTGCGCGTTACCGAGGCGCACCGGCGAAATGCAGCTATAGTCGTCCGGCAGGTGGCTCGCAATCTGCTCGGCCACGTCCTTGTACGTACGGCTGTAGTTGATGATCGGCAGCCACAGCGTCATGACGAGCACCCACATCAGCGTCGTGCCGGCGCTGGAGAGCACCACGCTGCGCCACAGCACCTTCGGATGACGCGCGAGGCGCCAGCGGACCAGCACGAACCAGCACACCGTCACCGCGACCGCACAGACGAACGACAACAGCTTGAACTGGGGGACAAATCCTGGCGCGTACCGGGCCATGTTACGGGCGAGCGGGGCTGGGAAGCCGGTGAGACCCGCTATCCAGAATAGCCAGACTGTACTGCCGAGTATCGTAAAGCTCAGGAGAGCAAACCAGTCGATCGCGTTGATGGTGCCTCGATTCAGCGTGGGCAGCGCGAACGTCGCGAGGACTGCGAGTGCCGGCAGCAACAGCATGAACAGCAGGTTCGTCTGATGGCTCTGCAATACCACGAGGACCAGCAACGGGGCGATCACCGACAGCGGAATCGCGACGTGCGGCGCGCGTCGCAGACCGGCCCAACTGACCCACGCCCAGATCGCCAGCGGCCATGCCGGCCAGGTGAAGAGCGGCAGGTTTTTCAGCGCATAGCGCGCGACCGACCCGGGAGGCCCGGCGAACGCGTTGAGGCTGCTGCGCACCCATTGATTGAGGTACCAGACGGCATCGTTGGGGAAGACGGCGAGCGCCGCGATCGGCCATGCCAGCGACAGCACGAGTGCCATCGGCAAACCTGCGAGCAGCAGCCAGCGCGAACGGGCCTCGGGGACGATGATCGTCATGGCCAGGGTGCCCACCAGCAGCGCGCCCACCAGCACCGGGTTGCTCGCCAGGGCGACGAGGCCGAGCGCGAGACCCCACACCAGTGCGCCTTGCAGCGGCTTGTCGATGATCCGCACCAGCCCATAGACGAGCATCGCGATGCAGACGAACTGCGCCAGTTGCGGGGTGGTTTCGTGGCCGCGCTCGGCGAGGCCGAAGCAGGCGAGCAGGATCAGCAGCGCGCCGTCGGCCAGCGTGCGGCCGTAGTCGCGCGGTTCCGGCTCACCACCGAAGGCATATTTGAAGGGCTGGACTTCGGCGCGCCGGCCGAGCAGGTACGCGGCGTACCAGACGAACGCGCAGGCGCCGCAAAACAGCAGGCCGGTGAAGACGCGCGACGCATCGCTGGCGTCGACCCACGGCGCCAGCCCACGGATCGAACTGGCGCCGAGCCAGTAGCCGAGCGGCCCGCTGTCGGTGAGGTATTTGCCCACCAGGTTGGGAAACAGCCAGTCGTGCAAGTTGCCGTTGGCCATCGTCCACATGACGCCAAAGCCGGCTGCATCCTCGTTCTTCCACGGATCGCGGCCGAACAGCCCGAACGACGCGTAGACAATACTGATGGTGAGCAGCAGCCAGCGCGGCAGGGCGCTAGTGGCGGAGGCAGTGAGGCGAACGACAGATCTCATGCGGATATGTGGATCTCGGATAAGCGGTTCGGCCGGCGCCGGGCAGGGTGCCCGGCAAGATGGCCGATTTGCAGCATCCGGCATTGTAGACGGGGCGTGCGGCGCGCGTCACGGTCAAGTAACAGGCTGCAACAGGCCGCAACGAGGCCGCAACGTTGGCGGCAGGCCTGCCGTCACGAGCGGCTCGCCCGGAGCGAGGCGCGCTGTATGCGGCAGCCGGTGATAGCGCCTGGAGACAAAAAAGGGCAGCTTGCGCTGCCCTTTTGTGCTTCGATCCGGCCTGCAGCCGGTGACGAGGCGTATTACTTCGCTGCCTTGCCGGTAGCGCGCGAGCCGAACTTCTTGTTGAACTTCTCGACGCGGCCTGCCGTGTCCATGATCTTTTGCTGACCGGTGTAGAACGGATGCGATTCCGACGACACTTCGATCTTCGCGAGCGGGTAGGTCTTGCCGTTGAATTCGGCGGTTTCGCGCGTCTGGATGGTCGAGCGGGTCACAAACTTGAAGTCGTTCGACATATCGACGAACAGGACTTCGCGGTAATTCGGGTGAATGCCTTCTTTCATGATCTTTCCTGTAATCTGGCGGTAGCCAACCCGCGTGCAGCCGCAAAAATTACATTATTCGCGGAAGCATTTTGGCGCGAGCCACTTGCCTAAGGTCGAAAAACGGCGATTATGCCAGAAAATCAGTCGGTTGACGACTTTCGTGGCGGTTTTTTCTTGCTGGACGGCGGCTAGGCCGGTTGCCCCGGCAGCGCGCCCACCCGTGCCGGATCCTGCCTGTAATAGCGGGCGAGCAGCCGGTACAGTTCGGGATATTCCGCCTCGAACGCGTGCGGCTGAACGAACAGCGCTTCGCTGCAAACGGCAAAAAATTCCGATGGATGGTCCGCCGCGTACGGATCGATCAGCGATTCGCGCTCGAAACGCGCCCAGCGGCGCTCGGACACCGCATCGACCTTGGCGCAGAAGTGGTCGTAGGCATGATCGAACACGTCGCCCCAGGCGCGCGCATCGAGCGGCGCGTGCCAGCGGCGAAAGAGCGGCGGGTGGCCGTCCGCTTCGCCGGTCAGCATATCGATCTTGTGCGCGAATTCGTGGATGACGACGTTGTAGGCGTCCGTGCCGTCGGTCATCTGCGCGTCTTCCCACGACAGCACCACCGGGCCGCCTTCCCAGGCCTCGCCGCTGGCGTCGTGCTCGACCTCATGGACGACCCCGTCTTCGTCCTCGACCGTCTTGCGGATCACGAATTCGCCCGGATACACGATCACGCCGACCCAGCCCCGATACAGGTCCAGCCCCAGGTTCAGCACCGGCAGACAGGCCTGGGCGGCAATCGCGACCGTCATTGCATCGGTCAGCTCGAGCTCGTGCGCGGTCGAAAACTCCTTCTGGGCGAGGAACAGGCTGGTCAGTTCGCGCAGCCGCACGAGGTCGGCGGCTTCGAGATGGCCAAGGAACGGCAGGCCGGCGAGCGTCGCCTGCCAGAGCGAGTCGTCGATCGGATGGTTGCGCAGCGCGCGCTCGCGGCGGCGTGAGCCGAACCAGTGGGTGAGTTTCGATAGCATTGCTCAGTCGATCTGTTTTTGCCACGCGGCGAAGATTGCGCCGCATACCGCTACGCCAATCAGGTAATAGAAGCCGTCGAGCGACGTCAGGAAGCTCGCCTGCTGCGCGACCATCCGGCTGATCTGCCCGATCGCCAGCGCGTGTGCTTCCGCAAGCGAGCGGCCGCTGGCTGCAAAGCCGTTGGTCAGCGCCGCGAACGTGTTCTGGAACACCGGGTTGAACGGGTTCACGGACTCGGCCAGCCGCGCCTGATGCAGCGCCTCACGGTGCTGCTCGACGATGATCACGGAGGCGGTGGCAAACGAGATCGTCAATTGCCGGACGATATTCTTCAGCCGGTAGCCGTGCGTGAACTCTTCGATAGCAAAGATTTTAAACGTCAGATTGGCCACCGGCAGCACGATGAACAGCAACAGCAGGCCGCGCAGCAACAACGGCACGATCAGGGCGTCCTGGCCGACGCCGGGCTCCATGCGCGTCATCCACGCGGCGGCGAACGCGGCGACCGCGAAGCCCGGCACGATGATCCACTTCTTGCGTGGCAGCAGCTTCGAATACCGGAGGTAAATGAACAGCGCGCTCGCGGAGATGAGCGAAGTGACGCCGACGAGCCGGCCCGTGTTCTCAACCGGATAGCCTAGCCCGTTTTCAAGGAAGCGTGAAATCAGATAGCTGAAGGCGGTCGACTCATAGTAATAGAACATGTAGAGCACGAGGCCCACCTGAAACGTCTTCTCGCGCAGCGCGGTAAGACGCACCAGCGGCGTTGGATGGTGCCATTGATGGTACGCAAACCAGGCGAGCGCGCCAATTCCCGCGACGCTCAGCAGCATGAGCCCGGGCGACGCGGTGAACAACTGAAAGCGCAGTTGTTGCATCACGATCTGCAGCGCGCCCTGCGCGAACGCAAAGATCAGGTAAGGCCAGAAGTGCGCCGAGCCGCGCTCTTCCGGCTGGCGGTCGCCGGAATTCGGCAACGCGAGCAGGGCCAGCACGGCGAACAAGACGCCCACCGGCGCGGTGCAGGCGAACAGGGCGCGCCAGTCGAAATGCGCGACCAGCTGAGCGCCGATAAGCGGCGCGAGCGCGCTGCTGAGCACGATCAGGATGAGAAAGGCGCGCGTCGCGATGGGGCGCTGCTGCGTCGAGAAGCTGATCTGGATCAGGATGCGGCAGGTGCCCATCATGGGGCCGATGAAGTAACCCTGAAAGCCCCGCGCGAAGGCCAGTCCGAACGAGGTTTCGCAAAGCGCCGCGCCGACGGCGCCCGCGGAGTAAAGCAGCATGCAGCCTGCCACGTAGCGCCGGTAACCGAAGCGCTCGACCCACCACTGCTGTTGCAGGATGCCGAGCACGGCCGCCACGGCGTATGCGCTCGAGGACCACACCAGTTCATCGGGCGACGCATTGACGCCGCCGGCGATGTAACTGGCGAAAAACGAGAAGATCGCGTTGTCGAAATAGTCGAGGCCGGTGACGACGGCCAGCACCCATGGGAAAAAGTCGCCGCGCAGTTTTTCCACGCTAAAGAGCGGCACGCGAGGCGAGGTGGCGCTCATGCGGATTCGTCCTGCGCTTTGGGCTTTTTCGACGCGCGCTTCGCGTGGGCTTCGCGGCGTTGCTGGAGGAGCGTATCGGCATTTTCGCCGGCGAGGCGCCGTTCGACGTAGTCGAGATCGTGGCTGAGTTCGGCCTTGAGCGTCTGCGCTTCCTTCAGTTCACGGCGCACGGCATCGATGCGTGCGTCGAGCGCGTCGACCTGTTGTGCGAGCGCGTCCCGAATCTCCTGCAGCGATTCCGTCGAAAAGCGATTGCGGCCGCCTGCGACCGGCTCGAGCGGACGCTTGAGCATCTCGGTGATGCCTTGCAGCGAAAAACCCAGCGAACGCAGACGCAGGATGCGCGAGAACCGCTCGAGGTCGTTTTCGTCGTAGAGCCGGTAGCGGCCTTCGCTGCGCGTCGGCGAGACGAGGCCGCGTTCCTCGTAGTATTTCAGCGTGCGCGGCGTGACGTTCAGCCGCTCAGCAGCATCGCGCACGGTGAGCAGGGTGGGCCGGTCTTTCGACATGGTGACGCAAAGCGGTAACAGGGTGAGGTTGCCGGCATTATAGTACAACGTGTACGTTCACGTACATGTTGGCACGTGGCGCGATCTTGCGCGGGCATACCGTGCAGATGCGCTTTTCAAAGGCAAAAAAAACCGCCCGCGCAAGGGCGGGCGGTGGCGGGCGGTTGTGAGGCACAGGCAACGCGTGCCGGATGCCGGTGATGCGCAGGGCGGAGCCTAGCTGCCGCCGCCGCGACGCATCATGTCGAAGAACTCGGAATTGCTCTTCGTCTGGCGGATCTTGTCGAGCAGGAATTCCATGGCCTCGACTTCGTCCATGTCGTGGATGAACTTGCGCAGCACCCAGATCTTTTGCAGGATCTCGGGCTTGATCAGCAGTTCTTCACGGCGCGTGCCGGACTTGTTCAGGTTGATCGACGGATAGACGCGCTTTTCAGCCAGGCGGCGCTCGAGGTGCACTTCCATGTTGCCGGTGCCCTTGAACTCTTCGTAGATCACGTCGTCCATGCGGCTGCCGGTTTCGATCAGCGCCGTACCGATGATGGTGAGCGAGCCACCTTCTTCGATGTTACGCGCCGCGCCGAAGAAGCGCTTCGGACGTTGCAGCGCATTGGCGTCGACACCGCCGGTCAGCACCTTGCCCGAGGCCGGAACCACCGTGTTGTAGGCGCGTGCGAGACGCGTGATCGAGTCCAGCAGAATCACCACGTCGTTCTTCATTTCGACGAGGCGCTTGGCCTTTTCGATCACCATTTCGGCGACCTGGACGTGACGCGCAGCCGGTTCGTCGAACGTGGAGGCGATCACTTCGCCGGCCACCGAACGCTGCATTTCGGTCACTTCTTCCGGCCGTTCGTCGATCAGCAGCACGAACAGGATCACGTCCGGATGGTTCTGCTTGATCGCGTGGGCGATGTGCTGAAGCATCACGGTCTTGCCGGACTTCGGCGAGGCGACCAGCAGGCCGCGCTGGCCCTTGCCGATCGGCGCGATCATGTCGATGATGCGGCCAGTCACGTTTTCTTCACCGCGCATTTCACGCTCGAGCAGCAGCACCTTGTTCGGGTGCAGCGGCGTCAAGTTCTCGAACATGATCTTGTGCTTCGAGGCCTCAGGCGGCTGGCCGTTGACCTTGTCCACCTTCACCAGCGCGAAATAACGCTCGCCGTCTTTCGGCGTGCGGACCTCGCCTTCGATCGTGTCGCCGGTATGCAGGTTGAAGCGGCGGATCTGCGACGGGCTGATGTAAATATCGTCCGTGCTCGCCAGATAGGAGGTTTCCGGCGAACGCAGGAAGCCGAAGCCGTCAGGCAGCACCTCGAGCGTGCCGTCACCGAAGATCGTTTCGCCAGTCTTGGCGCGTTTTTTAAGAATGGCGAACATCAACTCCTGCTTGCGCAGGCGGTTCGCACTTTCGATCTCGAGGCCATTGGCCATCTCGATCAATTCGGACACGTGCAGAGTCTTAAGCTCGGATAAATGCATACGGAGAACCCGCAGGAGAAGGTGCGACCTGAAATGAAATCTGGGAGGAGAGTGAGCGGAACCGCTCAGGGACTTAAGCGTCTTTTCGACGTTTTGCGGATTCTAGCATAGCACACGCCAATTTCAGCCAGCGTGGCGTTACGGCATCTTCTGAGTGTGCGTGTTGTCGGCTGACAACACGCACAGTGAGCGCACAGCCGGCGCTCCGGTTAACGCAAATTACAGATTACCGTCGAGGAACGCGGTGAGTTGCGACTTCGACAGGGCGCCGACCTTCTGCGCCGCGACCGCGCCGTTCTTGAAGAGGATCAGCGTCGGAATACCGCGCACGCCGAATTTCACCGGCGTGGACTGATGCTCGTCCACATTGATCTTGGCGATCTGCAGGCGGTCAGCGTAGTCCTTGGCGACTTCGTCGAGGATCGGCGCAATCATCTTGCACGGGCCGCACCATTCGGCCCAGAAGTCGAGCAGCACGGGTTTGTCGGATTTAACGACGTCCTGTTCGAACGATGCGTCGCTGATATGCTTGATTTGTTCGCTCATGTATGAATACCTCTTTCGGATCGAGGCCCGCCTGAATTGCTCGCCACGATACATCAAACTAAGAAAACTTCCGTTCGCGTTGCCGCAAAGGGAGCCGCGCTGAAACACTCGCGGGCGATCCTCTCGAAGCGCTCGGGAATGCGCAGAATGCTCGGCTTTACGGGACATTCGTACGTCAGTTTAGCCTAAATTGCTATGCGTTGCCCGTGGTGATAGTACTCATACAGGCAGTAGGGCCAAGGCCTGCCGGTCGAGCACTGTGTGCTGCTACGTCCCGTATCTGGAGGCCGCCACGGCGAACACAAGTGGCCGATGTTCGAACTTTGTGAGCATTAACAGTCGCGCGGCATGCCGACCGATGGTAGAATCTTTCGTGACGGGCCTCCTCGCATGGAGGGGCGGTCAACCTGGTCAGGTCGGGAACGAAGCAGCCACAGCCGTTTTCCACCAGTGCCGAGGGTCGGGCTCGTCACCTTCCTTTTTCTGTTGTTTTCCCCCTGTCGTTTCTCTGGTCGCTTCCGCGCAGTTCTCTTCAGCGCTTTCGCCGTGCATTCCTGCGGTTGCCGGCCTCTGTTTTCGCATCCCACTATTTTTTTCTATCCGTTCGTTAGCCATTTTCAATGAGGCGGCGACGCATTCCCGCGCGCGGTCGATTCGTCTTTGTGCGCTATCGTTACTGATACAATTTCCCGATGACCTATCAAGTTCTCGCACGCAAATGGCGACCGAAGGATTTCGCTTCGCTCGTCGGACAGGAGCACGTGGTGCGCGCGCTCACGCATGCGCTCGACGGCGGGCGTCTGCATCACGCCTATCTGTTCACCGGAACGCGCGGTGTCGGCAAGACGACGCTCTCGCGCATCTTCGCCAAGGCGCTCAATTGCGAAACCGGCGTGACCTCGACGCCGTGCGGCGTGTGCCGCGCGTGCCGGGAGATCGACGAGGGGCGCTTTGTCGACTACGTGGAGATGGACGCGGCGAGTAATCGCGGCGTCGACGAGATGGCTGCGTTGCTGGAGCGGGCGGTGTACGCACCAGTCGACGCGCGCTTCAAGGTCTATATGATCGACGAAGTGCACATGCTCACGAACCACGCGTTCAACGCCATGTTGAAGACGCTGGAAGAGCCGCCGCCGCACGTCAAGTTCATCCTCGCGACCACTGACCCGCAAAAGATTCCGGTCACCGTGCTGTCGCGCTGTCTGCAGTTCAATCTGAAGCAGATGCCTGCCGGCCATATCGTGTCGCATCTGGAGCACATTCTCGGCGAGGAACACGTGCCGTTCGACGCCCAGGCGCTGCGGCTGCTGGCGCGCGCGGCGGACGGCTCGATGCGCGATGCGCTGTCGCTGACCGACCAGGCGATCGCCTATTCAGCGAACCAGGTCACCGAGGACGCGGTGTGCGGCATGCTCGGCGCGCTCGACCAGAGCTACCTGATCCGTCTGCTCGATGCGCTTGCTGACGGCGACGGCCCGGCGGTGCTGGCGGTGGCTGACGAAATGTCGCTGCGCAGCCTGTCGTTCCCGACTGCGCTGCAGGATCTGGCGAGCCTGCTGCACCGGATCGCATGGGCGCAGTTTGCGCCCTCGTCGGTGCTCGACGAGTGGCCGGAGGCGGCGGACCTGCGCCGCTTTGCACAGGCGTTGAGTGCCGAGCAGGTGCAGTTGTTCTATCAGATTGCGACGATCGGCCGTAGCGAGCTCGGCCTCGCGCCGGACGAATACGCCGGCTTCACGATGACCCTGCTGCGGATGCTGGCGTTCGAGCCGGCACCGACCGGCGGTGGTGGCGGGGCTGCGCCGACGGCGCGTTCGGCCGGGGCCGCCGGCGCGAACGGTGCGGGCAAGCGCACGGGCACGCCGGCAGTCGCCGCGCCGCAGGCGCAGGCGAGGGCCCCTATGCGCGCGGCCGAGAGGGTTCCAGCGGCAGCGCCGCGTGCTGTCGAGGCGGCGGTCGAGGCGGCGCCAAAAAACGACGCCGCGCCAGAAACGAGCGAGCGGGCCGGGTCCACGGTGACGGTGCCAGTTAAGGCAGTGTCCGATGCTCCCAGCGCCAACACGCTCGAAAGCGAAGCCGTCGCGCGCAGTACAGCGCCCGAGGTGGTTAGCGCGGCGCTACCAGACGCTGCTGCAAGCGGTGTCACAGATGCGCCGCCAGTGCAGTCAGCCCACGCGGAACCTGCCCACGCGGAGCTCGACCCGGCGACTCCATCCGGAAACGGTCAATCAGGCATTGCCGCGCCGGCGGACAGCGAGCCGTTGCAAAGCGCGACGACCGGTGCCGCGGCTTCCTCGGCAGAGCAGGGTACGCCAGGTGAAGCGGCTGTAACAGAGCAGGAGCCGATCGCGGCGAAGGCAGCTGGCGCGCCAGTGCAAAATGCGCCGGACGGCGCAGCGGCTTCTTCAGCGCCGCCAGGCGCGGTAGTCGAGGCTGCGGTGTCTGCCGCCGCCGACCCTGCGCCGCGTCGCGCAGGCGGCGCCAGTGCAGCGCTCGATGTGCTGCGCAGCGCAGGCCTGAAAGTGTCCTCCGATCGCGGCCGCGCGAGCCCCGCGACAACGGCCAGACCCGCTCCGGCCGCACAACCCAGGCCGGCCTCCCCGCGTGTGAATGTGCCGGTGCCGACGCCCGGCGCCCCGCGCCGTGCGCAGGACGCATCGCCAGCTCCAGGCCGGCCCTCGGCGCCGGCGCAACGCGGCGCGGAGCAGGGTGCTTCGTCAGTGCCGCCATGGGACGACATGCCGCCTGACGACTACGTGCCGCTGTCGGCGGAAGACGATTATTTCGGCCCGCCCGACGATGGCTACATGCCCGTCTTCGGCAGCGGCCCCGACGACGTGCGCGTCACGCCGGCGGCGCCCACACCGGCTCCTGTCGATAGCCGTCCGTTGCCGCCCGCCGTTGCGCTCGACGCCATTGGTTTTAACGGCGACTGGCCCGCCCTCGCCGTGGGGTTGTCGCTCAAAGGTATTTCGTATCAGCTCGCGTTTAATAGCGAACTGATGGCGCTTGAAGGCACCACGCTCAAACTGAACGTCCCGGTGCCGCAGTACGCGGAAGCCTCACAGGTCGCCAAGCTGAAAACCGCGCTGGCCGAGCGGCTCGGTCAAGCGGTCGAGGTGCTGGTCGAAGTCGGCCCGGCGCGCCGTACGGCCGCGGCGTTCGACGCCGCCGCCCGCGCGCAGCGCCAGAAGGACGCCGAGCGCGAGATTGGCGCCGACCCGTTTGTACAATCGCTGATCCGCGATTTCGGCGCGAGCATCGTGCCTGGCTCGATCCGGCCGATCGCGCAGGACGCCGCAGGCAACACGCCGCCTGCTCATTGATCATTGATGCATGGCGCAAGATAGCGCTACAGGCTAACGCCATAGTCCCGAATTCCACGCTTTAGAGAAGGAGCATGTCCATGATGAAAGGCCAACTCGCCGGGTTGATGAAGCAGGCCCAGCAGATGCAGGAAAACATGAAGAAGATGCAGGAGCAGCTCGCGCAGATCGAAGTCGAGGGGCAGTCGGGCGCGGGTCTCGTCAAGGTGACGATGACCTGCAAGAACGACGTGCGCCGCGTCTCGATCGATCCGAGCCTGCTCGCCGACGACAAGGACATGCTGGAGGACCTCGTCGCCGCTGCATTCAACGACGCCGTACGCAAGGCCGAAGCCACCGCCCAGGAAAAGATGGGCGGCATGACCTCGGGCCTGCCGCTGCCGCCGGGCTTCAAGCTGCCGTTCTGAAACCAGGCTGACCAGGCCGGAAGGGTGCAGGCCTGCCCTGCCGCAGCGACTTCGCGGCAGGCAGGCGCGCGACGCGCTACTGCGCCGTACCGCCCCTGCGTCCGCCACGTAACACCCACTTCGACGCCGCCGATTCCGCATGAAACAACCTTCCGCCTTGTCGGCGCTCGTCGAAGCGCTGCGCGCGCTGCCCGGTGTCGGGCCGAAATCCGCGCAACGCATGGCGTATCACCTGATGCAGCACGACCGCGAGGGCGCGGAGAAGCTGGGTCACTCGTTGCTGTTCGCGACCGAGCATCTGCAGCACTGCGAGAAGTGCAATACCTTCACCGAGGCGCAGATCTGCGAGGTGTGCAGCGACGCGGAGCGCGATCCGACGCTCCTGTGCGTCGTCGAGACGCCCGCCGACCAGATCATGCTCGAGCAGACGATGACCTATCGCGGCCTCTATTTCGTGCTGATGGGGCGGCTGAGTCCGCTCGACGGCATCGGCCCGAAGGAGATCCATTTCGACCGCCTGGTCAAGCGTGCGTCGGATGGCATCGTCAAGGAAGTCGTGCTCGCAACCAATTTCACGAACGAAGGCGAGGCCACCGCACATTACCTCGGGCAGACGCTCAAGGCGCGCGGTCTTGCCGTGACGCGCCTCGCGCGCGGCGTACCGGTGGGTGGCGAACTCGAGTATGTCGACGCCGGCACGATCGCCCGCGCAATGCTCGACCGGCGCTCGATGTAGCGCGACGTAACCGGCAGCGCCATGTCGCGGCGCCTGCAATACCCGAGCGCGCCGGGCAGGACCGCTCCGCAACACGTCCAGCCGCGCCGCGCCGAGGCAAGCACAGAACACAGAGGAGACACATGAGCGTCAATCCCGATCACAGCGCCAACGCCACCGCCACACCGAAAGGCCCGCTCGCCGGCGTCAAGGTGCTCGAACTCGGCACGCTGATCGCCGGCCCGTTCGCCGCGCGCTTTCTCGGCGAGTTCGGCGCGGAAGTGATCAAGATTGAAGACCCCAAGGGCGGCGATCCGCTGCGCAAATGGCGCAAGCTGTATCCGGAAGTTGGTGGCACCTCGCTATGGTGGGCCGTCCAGGCGCGCAACAAGAAA
>DASZIR010000071.1:0-37831 GCA_035948995.1 Paraburkholderia sp.
GCCTGATGACCATAGCGTGTCGGTACCACCCCTT
Source organism: Paraburkholderia sp. (assembly GCA_035948995.1). GTDB lineage: Bacteria > Pseudomonadota > Gammaproteobacteria > Burkholderiales > Burkholderiaceae > Paraburkholderia. Next base: position 35 of record DASZIR010000071.1, read on the forward strand.
CCCATCCCGAACAGGACCGTGAAACGACTCCACGCCGATGATAGTGCGGATTCCCGTGTGAAAGTAGGTAATCGTCAGGCTCCCCTGCAAGACCAGAAACCCCACCCCGCAAAGGTGGGGTTTCTGCGTTTACGGCCGTTAATGTGCCGCAGGGCAGCGCCCGCACCAGACCACCCGGCACGAACCCCCCACCCGCGACCAGACACCGCCGCCGCACCGGCCAGGCCGCTGTCCTGCCCACCTCCCACGCCACTGGCGACCGGATCAACCCCGCGATCCTGCCCATCTTCACAGCGCCAGCAGCATCGCCCCGCACGCCGCCAGCGTGCCTGTCCAGAGCAGATCAAAATTCAACCACTTGGTCCGCAGACCCGATACGCCGAAGCGGTCGAACACGGCGAGTGAGATTACACCGGTCGTCAGAAGCATCGCCCCGCTGTGCACGCACAGCGCGATCGCTGCAATCGTGGCAGTAGATCCGGCGCCAGCGGCTGCCGTGCCCGATGCGGGAGTCAATGCGCTGCATATCGGCATCAACGCCGGCAGGAGCATCAGTCCCGCACCGTGCGAACCCGCCACCACGAAAGACCAAACCGTCAGCCCAGCAAAGCCGGTTTGCATTCCAACTCGTGGTCGCATCCGATGTCCACGCAACGTGTGCCACGCGGCCCAGCTAATCAGTAACCCGCCGCATACCCGGTTCAACAGCGCATGGTCAATGACCATCCCTAGCGACAGTCCGGCCATCAGCATGCTGCCGGCGGCGAGTGCGTGACCCAATGCAATCGGCACAAGCGAGAGCAACACAACCCGTCGGCTGCGGCGATATAGTCCAAGCGCCACGGCAAATAGCCAGCCCATTGCCGGATTGATCCCGTGGAACGTACCGAGTGCGGCGACGGCAAGCCATGCCCACCATGATGAGGTCGGCGGATTCATTCACGTCACGGATAGCAGTACGAATCGGATGAGCAGTCGCCGCCTTGCAGGCGAATCTGATGCGGACGATGGCCTTCGGGCCAGGCGAGGAAGAACTTCTCGTCGAACGCCAATCCACCCTCTGGCCCCGCGTCCAGTTTGACCATCCAGCCGTCGATGCCGTCTGGGTAAAACTGCGGATCGACGGCACCGTAAAGCGAGTTCGTGAAGTAGACGCGCTTGCCGTCGCGGCTGATCTCGACCATCTGCGGGCCGCCGTTCAGCGCGCCGTTCGCAGCGCCTGGATGCGTCGCGCGCGAGACGATACCGCCGATTCTCACTTTCCCTGTGAGCTTCGGCGCGAACGGATCGGACACGTCGTACTGCAGCAGGTCGCCTGTTCCCCAGCACGACACATACAGAAAACGGTCATCCATCGACAGGTCGATGTCGGTCACGAGCGGCGGCACCGCGCCGAACGATTTGAGCACGGGAGGCAGGAGCTCAGGGTCGGCCGGCTCGGCCGGGATGTCGATGATCTTGCGCACGGCCCACGTGTCCTTTTCGCGATACCAGGTCCAGATGGACGACGACAGATCCTTCAGGCTGATCACGCAATTGACGAAGCCATACGCTTTGGTCGGATCGTGGGCGGGGCGCAGTTCGAAGACCAACTGATATTCCGGCCCGAAGTCGATTTCCTGCAGATGCTTGCGACGCGTGAAATCCCAGAAGTGCAGACGGCGGCCATATCGAGCGCCTAACAGGACTTCCGGAATCAGCCCATTTTCGAAGGTGTCAGGCGTACCCCATTCGCTCGTCACGAGGGTGTCGTAACCGAGATGCCACCAGCCGTCGTAGGCGAGCTGTTGCGGTCCACGGTCTACCTCCCAGCGCCCAAGCGGCTCGAAGCTCTCCGGATCCAGCACGAAAATCCCACCAGGAGCGCCACCGTCTGCATTGCCGAGCGCGGTCACATAAATTCCGCCTGGACCGCAATGAACGGTGTGCGGACGCGTGTAGCCCGTGCGGCTGGCAATCGTCGCCGGCTCGATGACTTTGGTGATGGTCGGATTCCACGGATCGGGCTTCGTATCGAGGATATAGATACGCGACGAACGCAGTCCTGGCACGACCAGGTAGCGCCGCTCAGTGTGCGGATGTGGCGCGTTGGGACAAAGGCACGAGGAGCACGCATTCCAGCCGAAGTGATGCAGTTCGTCGCCGGTATAAGGCATCGTCAGATTGCCGACGATGCTGGCATAAGCCGGAGAGGCTGGTTCGACGTCGACCACGGCGATCGCATCCGGACGCTTGCGGTCGGGATCGAACGCCGCCACATAAGCGAGCTTTTCAGGTGGCGCTTGCGCGGCGAGGCGAGGCGACGGGTAAAAGCTCGGATCCGGTTTCCAGATGCCCATGGTGTTCCTCCTCCGTATCGGTGCGAATTGCGAATCGGCGCGGCACAACTAGCCATCATGAACTGTAGTAGTTTTAAGTCGGATGCAAAGTTCGTTCCGGAATAAGCATATTCGAGGCGGGCACAGATAGAGCCGGATTGCATTGCAACATTTCGGAGGCGAGGCAAGGCACGCTCATCGGCGCGTGCCTTGTAGTTGCCGCGCGGTTGGACTCAATGCCCCAAAGGCTGACCCGCGTCCACAATGTGTCCGGCATGCACCGGCGCGAGGCCGTCGACCGGATCGATCTGTCCCATTTCGGCCAGCAACACCTCGTCTCTGGCAATGATCTTCGGCATATGCGTGCGGAGGAATTCGACCCACGTGCGAGTCTTCGCGTCGATGAACTTGCGCGAAGGATAGAGCGCGTAAATGTTCATTTTCTGCAGTGTGTGTTCCGGCAGAACCCGCACCATGGACCCGTCGCGCAGCCCGTCAATTGCTGCGTAGACCGGCAGCATGCCGATCCCCATGCCTTCGCGGATAGCCACGACCAGCGACTCCGCGATATTCACCTGCACGGGCCCGCTGACCTCCATCAGCTCGCTGCCGTTGGGGCCTTCGAGCAGCCAATCGTTGGCCGGAAAGGCCGGCGTCTGCAGGATCAGACACTCGTGATGCGCGAGATCGCGAGGCTGCTTCGGCGCCCCGTGGGCGCGCAGATAGGCGGGCGATGCGCACAGGATGCTGAACGTAGCGCCCAGTAGCAGCGACACAAGATCCGAATTCGGCAAGCTCGAGGCCGCGACCACCGACACATCGCTGCTGCCTTCGAACAGATCCGGCATGCGCTGCGACAGCGTCAATTCGACGGTGACGTCCGGATAGAGCGCGCGATAGCGCGAAATCGCCGGCAACACGTAATGCTGTCCGATGCTCGCGTAGCTGTGCATACGCAGCGCGCCGGCGGGGCGCTCATGCGCGCAACTCGCTTCCTCTTCCGCCGTGTCGATGTCGGCGAGAATCTGCCGGCAACGCTTCAGATAGCGTTCGCCGGCGGTCGTGAGCGCGAGGCGCCGCGTCGAGCGGTTCATCAGGCGGGTGCGCAGATGGGCTTCGAGTTCAGAGACCGCGCGTGACATGGCGCCCGTCGTCGAATTGAGCGACTGCGCTGCGGCGGTGAAGCTGCCCGCTTCCACCACACGCACGAACACCCGCATATTTTGTAGCGTATCCATCAGTCCTTCTTGTTCGAAATTTTCGAGAGAGAACCCGTATTGTCCGCCCGTCGCGCAACGCTATTGTTGTTCGATCTGGAACGGACGTTCCCGGCTTGTGCCATTAATGTGCGTCTCCGAGGCTCCTACAATCGGCCCCTAGCCAGCCGGCGCGTGCAGTGGCACCTCCGGCGCTCTTTCCAGTTCGATTGACAACCCACGACGCGGTTTTGCTTTCATGAAACGCCAGCATCTGATCCAGCAAACGTCTGACCTTCGTCGGCGATGGACTCCGATGCTGCGTGCGACGGCCGCGGCCGGCCGTGACTGGGCGACGAGCGACGGCCTCGTCTGGATGCATCTGTTCAAGACAGTGACCGCGGCGCTGCTGGCGCTGGGCATTGCCATGCTGCTGGACCTGCAGCAACCTCGCACTGCCATGACGACCGTGTTCGTGCTGATGCAGCCGTTGAGCGGCATGGTGCTGGCCAAAAGCTTTTATCGGATCATTGGGACCGCGGCAGGGATGATCGCCGCGCTCGTGCTGGGGGCAATCTTCGTGCAGCAGCCCGAGCTCTACATGCTCGGGCTGACATGCTGGATAGGTGGCTGCATTGCTGCGGCGGTCCGGTATCGGCATTTTCGCTGGTACGGCTTCGTGCTGGCGGGTTACACCGCCGCCCTGATCGGCATTCCGACAGTGACAGAACCGAACAGTCTGTTTCTCGCTGCGCTCACGCGCGCTGCGGAGGTCGCGGTCGGCATTGTCTGTTCGAGCGCTGTTAGTGCGTTGATCGTGCCCCAAAGGTCGAGCCTCGCACTCCAACGCTCGTTGCGCGACAGATATCTCAATTTTACTGCGTTCGCTGCGCAGGTGCTCGACGGCGAGGTCGAGCGGGGCGTGTTCGAAAGGCGCTTTGCCGACCTCGTGGATGGAATCGTGGGCTTTGAGGCGACCCGTACCTTCGCTGCTTTCGAAGACCCGGGCATGCGCTCCCGTAGCCAGCGTCTGGCGCGCCTGAACAGCGAGTTCATGGATGTTTGCGCTCGCCTGCACGCGTTGCATCAATTGCTCAAGCGGGTGAAGGCGGGGGGCCTGAGCGCGGTTATCGAGGCAACGACGCCGTATTTCAAAGAGCTTTCCGCCCTGTTGGTCCGTCAGAATGCGCAGACCACCGATGCTTCGCATGCGGCTCGCGCGGCCGTCGAACTGCGGATTTTTCAGGCCACGCTGCCGCGCCGCGTGCGGCAGACGCGCGGGCCAATGGAAGCGTCGGTGCCCCACCTGCTGGCCGATTTCGATACCTCGGCAGAACTGCTCTATCGCTTCGTAGACGAGTTCATCCGTTATACGGAGACCTACGCATCGCTCGAACAGCGTCAGCCTGCGAAGGTGCGGCAGGCCGTCCGGTACGTCAGCAAAACGAACGGCCTGGTGGTCGGGCTTACGTTCCTGCGTTCGGTGGTCGTCATGGCCATCGTCGCTTGCTTCTGGATCGAGACCGACTGGCCGAGCGGCGGCCTCGCTTTCATCGGCGCAGCGATCGCGTGTGCATTGACCTCGACCGCACCCAATGCGTCGAAGCTGACGCTGCAGATGGCAGTTGGCACCGTCTTCGCCACCATGACGGGCTACCTGTTCACCTGCTACGTGTATCCGAACATCGACGGCTTCCCGCTGCTTTGCGCGACGCTTGCGCCCGTGCTGGCATTCGGTGCGTTCATCGCCATGCGCCCCGGGATCTCCGGCTACGGCGTGGGCTTTTCGGTGTTCTTCTGTTTGCTGGCCGGACCGGACAATGTAGTGACTTATCAGCCGGATCTTTTGATCAACAACGGCATTGCAATCGTCGCGGCGATGCTGGTTGCTGCGCTGGCGTTTGCCGTGATTTTCCCCGCGCAGATGCCATGGCTGATCGGCAAGATCAAAGGCAGTTTGCGATCTCAGGTCGTACTCGCCAGCCAGGGGGAATTACGCGGGCTGAATCAATATTTTCAATCGAGCACTCACGATCTGATGGCGCAATTGCGCGTGCTGCTGACGAAGCGCTCGCGCCAGCATCGCGACGCATTGCGATGGATGCTCGTCACGCTCGAAGTCGGACATGCCGTTATCGATCTGCGCAACGAAGCGGCCCACGCGGCCTATGCAGAGGCACTGCATCCACGCTGGAGCGCCTGCCTTGAGCAGATGAACGGCGATATCGCAGGGCTGTTCGAACATCCCGAACCGCGCCGTCTCGAGCGCGTGCTGGCGTCGGTGGGCGAGACCATTGGGATCGCGCAGGTGCTTCTCGAAACCGTCCACACGGATCGCGAACGGCGCCACGACCTGCAGCGCGTGCTCGGCAGCCTGCATTTCATTCGTACCGCCTTGCTCGATAAAGACGCGCCGTTTTACGCGCGTTAATCGACGCGCTATTTCAATCCTTCTGCCAGATGGAAAGGTACTTTCCGGGCGAGACCATTTATCCGGGTACATGCCGGTCATATAGTTTGATCACTGCCTCGCAGTCCCCCACGGGAACTTCCTACGGGGCGGAATCGTAAGTACCGGAGAAAATCGAATGAAAGCGTTAACGATGGCCCTGATTGCCTGTTCCTTGTCCGCCGCTGCCGCAGTGGCTCACGCCCAAACTGCCGCTCCCACCGCCGACGCGCAGCAATCTGCGCAAACCCAGCAGCAACGCGCGAGCGACGCCGTCCAGGAAGGCCGCGTTGCTACGCCTGCGAAAAAGGGCGAGGACTGCGCCGGTCCGGTGAGCTTCTGCAACCTGTTCTTCGGCAGCTAGGAAAAACAATCATCCGTCGATGATGTCGTTGATCTGTAGTGCGATGTATGCCTTGCAGCGGTGCCTTCCATCGCGAGACGCCACTGCAGGGTGCGACAACCTGACTGCTGATTCGGACTCGCAGAAGACGTGCGCATCGGTAGACTGAAGGTTGATTATGGAGAGGCTGAGTAGCATGTACGAAGACCGGATTCGTTGTGCCGCGGTGCGCGGCAAAATCACCACTGCCGCCGAAGCGGCATTGTTGATTCATGATGGTATGCGCGTAGGCGCGAGCGGCTTCACGCGCGCGGGCGACGCGAAGGCCGTGCCTGTTGCGCTCGCCGAGCGGGCTCGTCAGGAAGGCAGGCCGTTGCGTATCACGTTGATGACCGGCGCCTCGCTCGGTCATGACGTAGACCGGACGTTGACCGAGGCGGGCGTGCTGGCCCGGCGCTTGCCGTTTCAGGTTGACAAGACCTTGCGTGACGCCATCAATCGTGGCGAGGTCATGTTCGTCGATCAGCACCTGTCCGAAACTGTCGAGATGTTGCGCGCCAACCAGCTCGGCAAACTCGACATTGCCATCATCGAGGCGGTGGCGATCACGGAAACCGGCGGCATCGTGCCAACCACCTCGGTGGGCAACTCGGCGAGCTTCGCGATTCTTGCCGACAAGGTCATTGTCGAGATCAACCTCGCTCAACCGGTGGTGCTCGAAGGTCTGCACGACATCTGGATTCCCGGCCGCCGGCCGAACCGCGAACCGTTGCCGATTGTTCGCCCGAGCGATCGGATCGGCACGCCCGCCATCGAGATTCCACCCGAGAAGATCGCCGCGATCGTCATCACGAACATACCCGACAGCGCGTCGACTGTTTTGCCCGCGGACGAAGAAACGGAACAGATCGCGGCTCATCTGATCGAATTTCTGCGGCACGAAGTATCTCGTGGACGCATGCCGGCCCGCTTGCCGCCATTGCAGGCCGGTATCGGGACGATCGCCAACGCAGTGCTGGCCGGTTTCGTCAAAGCACCGTTCGAAGCGTTTGAAATCTATTCGGAAGTCCTGCAAGACTCGACCTTCGACCTGATGGATGCAGGCAAGGTCACCTTTGCATCGGGCGCGTCGATTACGCTGTCGGCCGCACGGCACGCGCGGGTGTTCGGTAACCTGGATCGATATCGCGAGCGTCTCGTGTTGCGTCCGCAAGAGGTCAGCAACCACCCCGAAGTCATCCGCCGCTTAGGATTGATTGCGCTGAATACCGCGCTCGAATTCGATCTCTACGGCAACGTCAATTCGACGCATGTGGGCGGGACGCACATGATGAACGGGATCGGTGGCTCGGGCGATTTTGCGCGCAATGCGTCGTGCGCCATTTTCGCGACGAAGTCGATTGCGAAGGACGGGCGTATTTCAAGCGTGGTGCCGATGGTGCCACATTGCGATCACAACGAGCACGACGTGGACGTGGTGGTCACGGAACAGGGCTTGGCCGATCTGCGCGGGCTTGCTCCGCGTGAACGCGCCGTGCTGATCATCGAGAAGTGTGTGCACCCGCTCTATCGCGACATGCTGCGCGATTACTACAAGGATGCATTGAAACAGGGCGGGCAAACGCCTCACTGTCTGGAGCAGGCTTTCGCCTGGCATACGCGCCTGAAAGAAACCGGCTCGATGCTGGAAGAGGCCGCCGCGCTGGCCTGATTGTCCGCGCAACGTTCGTGTCACGACAGGTAAGGGGCGAGCGCGGGGAGAACGCAGGTCAGGCGACCGGAGTCGCCTGACGCGGCAAGCGCTAGGCTCCTCGCTTGAACAGCCGGACGATGAACAGCAGGATAACCGCGCCGATTACCGCCGTGATGATCGAGCCGATCCAGCCGCCGCCGAGCGAGATGTGCAGGACACCGGAGAGCCAACCGCCGATAAACGCGCCGACAATACCGACGATGATATCGACGATCAACCCGAAACCGCCGCCCTTGACGAGCACGCCCGCCAGCCAGCCAGCGATCGCGCCGATGATGAGCCATGCAATGATGCCGTGTTCCATAATCAAGACTCCATGGTTGAGCGTGAAAAATTCACGGTGACAGAGCTTAGTCCAAGGGGTTAGCGCAGTCCATATTCAGGATGCGGAATTAACAATGTCTGAATGTATGGCGGAAGAACGGGGAATGACGCCGGCGCCAGGGCGGGGCAGGATGCATGGCGGTAACGGCCATGGCAGATAGGCAGGGACATACAACGCGCAGTCGCTCGGTTCATTTCGTTCTCGGTCTCGGGCTGCACAGGCATACGGACCACCGACCCACCGCACGCACTCCCACCGTGGCTGACGCGATACGCCGGTCGATGCTTCGTCTACGGTTGTTATAGATGAAGCTGCCGCCGGGCGCAAGGCAGGGAGTCTCCGGTAAGCGGTGCATGCCGCGCTGTTGGGCGTTTGAAGGCTTGCGGGCGGCGCGTTCGGAGCGCCGCCACACAAGGCTCGCCGCTACTCCGGCGTTGGTTCCGCTTCTTTGGCGATCCAGCTGACGCTCGAGACACTCTTTTCCATGCTGATGCGGCTTGCCATCAATTCGAGCTTGGACTGATCCTTCGGATGCAGTTTCAGGGTAGCCGTGACGCGTATGCTTCCTGGCTGATCCGCCACGTCCTCGCTGGTAAGACTTTGAAACGACAGGGGCGTCGAATACATCGAGTTCGACATTACCGTGCGGATGTGAATCTCGTCCTCGTCGCGGCAGACCACCGTCAAGACATACTCGCGCACGAGATCGGCATTTGAGACGGGTGTCGCGTTGATGGTGCGGCTGACCTCGCGCAGCACCGTGTTGGTCAGCAGCACGATGCCGGTGCCGGCGAGTGCCGGGCCGAAATGTCCCGCACCGCACAACACGCCGACGGCCGCCGAGCACCACAAGGTGGCGGCCGTGTTGATCCCCTGAATGGAACCCTTGTCGCGCATGATGACGCCGCCGCCGAGGAAGCCCACCCCGGACACGACGTAAGCGGCGATCTGCGTGACACCGGCCGTGCCGTTGCCGGTTAGCACACCGAGCGTGACGAACAGGCACGCGCCGCTGGCGACGAGCGTGATGGTGCGCAGACCGGCCGTGCGCTGCCGCATCTGCCGTTCGATGCCAATTGCGACACCGCAAGCGAAAGCGGCGAGGAGCCGCCAGACAAATTCAAGCGTCATTAGATGAGTAGTAAAGGCGTGCTCAGACGCATAGTTTGAACCAAACGCGTGACAGCAGCGCTAACCATACACGAGGCGCGACGCGTGACAGGGCGCGCGGGCAACGGCTCGCGACGCCAATGCGACGGCGTCAGCGAGACTTGCTGCCCCTTGGCGACGAAGTACAACAGTGCACGGGAATAACTGCGGCGCGCACCGTCTGCCCAGATGGCAAGACGGCGGCAGGGATGAGACTGGCGCGGTGAGCTTGCCGATCAGGCGATCAGGTCAATCGAAGATCGATAACTGCTACTGTCCAAGATAGGGATTCCGGTTGAACGTGTGGTCGGATTTTAGGCAGTAGCAGAACGTGAAGTCAACCGGTATCTGGCAATGGGTCGCTCAGGCGACCCGCTCCGGCAACCCGCTCAGGCGGGGGATGCGGCGAGCTCGAGGGTGAGCCGGATCCAGCCTGCGCTGCGCGTCTCGCCGCGAATCGTCGTGTTGAGCGCGACGACACGGCGTGCGTCGGCCGCCGGCATGAAGACATCGACCGAATCGTGCGGCCGACGCCAACGCCCCGTCCAGTCGACCGACACAGCGAGCTGCACCGCATCGCTTTCGACACTCACTTTCCAGCAACCGAATTCGCCTGCGCGCCAGCTTTCCGATTCGCCATCGTCTTCGAAGCACTCGCCTTGCGCGATCCCCACGCCCAGGTGCGGTGCTACCATGAAGCCCCGGCTGTCGGCCGGCTGCGCGAAGTGCTGCTGCGCGATATTCAACGGTACCATGCTGCCCTCGCGAATCAGCATGACGGGTTGGTCCCACGGCGCGGGCAGCGTGACGTGCTGGCCGCCGGCAAATGCTTCGCCGCTCCAGTACGAGACCCAGCCGGCACCCGCAGGCAGCCACACTTCGCGCCCAGTCTGGGCCGGCTCGACAACCGGTGCGAACAGCAAAGATGCGCCGAGCATCATGTCGTCGCCTTCGACGTAGCATTGCGGATCTTGAGGGAACTCAGCAAAGGTCGGGCGCAGTACGGGGTCGTAGTGTTGCGTCGATTCCCAAAGCAGGTGATAAAGATACGGCAGCAGACGGTAGCGCAGCTTGATCAGATCCGAGACGTATCGGGTTGCTTCAGGATGCATCCACGGCTCGTTGACCGTGCCGTCGTCATTCCAGGAGTGGATGCTAAAACGTGGCATCAGGACTCCAAACTGTACCCAGCGCACAAACAGTTCTGCGTCCGGTGCCGGGCCGGAGAATCCGCCGATGTCGTGCCCGATGTTCGAGACGCCGGACAGCGCGAGCCCAAGCCCCATCTTGAGGTTGTAGCGCAGTGTTTCCCATGACGTGTAGTTGTCGCCCGACCAGGTCTGGACGTAGCGGTGCATCCCGACGCCGCCCGAGCGCGAGACGAGGAACGGCCGCTGGTTCGGCGCATGCGCGCGCTGGGCGTCGCGCGAGGCGCGCATCATCAACATCGTCTGCAGCACCTTCGCTTCGCGCACCGGGTAGGGCTTGCCGAAGCCGTGTGCCATGGCGTTCCGGGTCCAGATTTCGAATTCGTTGTTGTCGTTCCAGGTCGCCGCAATGCCGTAACGCAGCAGCGCTTCGGTCACACGTGAGCGCCACCAGGCGATCGTGTCCGGGTTGGTGAAGTCCAGATACGCACCCACTTCGTCCCAGAACTGCACCCAGGCGGGTTCGCCATCGCTTGCGCGGATCAGGAGACCGTCGCGCGAGGCCTGTTCGAATTCCGGATGATCGCGCAGCAGGCACGGCTTGATGTTCGCGCACAGGCGCACGCCCTGGTCGAGGTAGCTCTGCACGAAGCCGTCGACATCCGGGAATTTGTCGGAGTTCCAGTTGAATACATAGCGCTTCGGCCCAATCGACGTATATCCCGATGACAAATGGAACGAGTCGCACAGGATGTCGTGTTCGCGGCAACGTTCGATGAACTCGCCCATGCGTTGCTGCGCGTCCGGCGCATCGGTATAGCTCATCGTCGAGCCGGAGTAGCCGAGGCCCCACTTCGGCATCAATGCGGGACGGCCTGTGAGCCAGGTGAAGCGGCGCACGGCGGCAAGCGGCGTTGCGGGGGAGGCGATGAAGTAGTAGTCGAGATCGCCATGTTCCGCGATGAAGTGGCGATAGCGGCCGTGATAGTTATCGAGCTCGCGGCCCATGTCGAACGTGCAGTCGGCGAGGGTGTCGTAGAAGAGGCCGAAGCCGAGTGCCGTCTCGCGTTGCCACGTCAGGTGGAACGGGATGTGCTTGTAAAGCGGATCGGTGCTTTTGGCGCTGTAGCCCATCGCGTCGATGTTGACCATCTGATAGCGCTGATTGGCGCGATCGAGCGAACCGGCGCGCTCGCCGAGACCCAGGTACATTTCGCCCGGTTCGCGGCGCACGTAGTGGTACACACGTTCGTCCCACCAGCCGAAGTTATACGCTTGCGTCGCGCGGTCCTGCAGCACCTGCTGCCAGGTGTCGCCGCGTCGCAGGTGCCACGTGCAATGACCGCCGTGCAGCGCGACGCTTAGCCAGATCTGAGCGGTTTCGATGCGCAACTGATCGGCGTCAGTGTGCAGGCTGAAGGGCGGCAAGCTGTAGCCCGACATTTCGAGCCGGTCACGGCCTTCAATGGCGACGTCGTCGAGCCCCGGCGCGATCGCCCAGCTGCGTGGGCCATGAGCCTCGCCGTCGGGCAGGACGCGCACGCGCACGATGTCGTTTTCGAGCACGAAGATTTCGATCACCGGTCCCGCCGCGCTCGTCAAGCGCACCAGATTGCCCGAGGGGGCGGCGGGGCCGAATACAGGGGGATGCAACAGCGACGTCATCGGACTTCCTCTTGTTGAATTCGGGTGCGCCGCCTCAGGCATGAGCGAGCGCGCGTTCACGTCTGGACTGGCCGCGGATCAGCACAACCAGCAGCGTCGCGCCGATCAGATCGAAGGCACCCAGGCAGGCAAACAAAGGCCCATAACCGACCGTATCGGCCAGCGCGCCGACCACCAGCGAAAAACTCAGACCGCCGATCCACGCGGCCATGCCGGCGAAACCGCTAGCCGTACCGACCTCGTTCGAGTCGAAAACGTCGGCGCTCAGCGTGTTGACGAGTGCGGAGATCATCTGATGTGCGAAGCCGCCGACGCAGAAGAGGGCAATCGCCATATACGGCGATGCGACGAGTCCGATGCAGGCTGGACCGATCATCAGGAAGGCACCGAGGATGACGCCCGCCACCCGCGACCATATCAGCGGAACGCGGCAGTACTTGATCAGGAACGGCGACAGATAGCCGCCGCAGATGCCGCCGAGGTCAGCGGCCAGAAACGGCAGCCATGCAAAGATCGCGATCTGTTTGAGATCCATGTGACGCACGGTCACGAGATAGAGCGGGATCCAGAAACTGAAGGTCTGCCAGGCCGGCTCGGCAAAGAAACGCGGCAACGCAATGGCCCAGAAGCGGCGCGCGCCGAGGATCTCGCGCACCGGGCGCTGGCTGGCCGGCTCGAACTGGGTCTGGCCGCTCTGGATCAGTGTCAGTTCTTTTCCGGAGACGCGCGGATGTTCGGCAGGCGAGCGATACAGGGCATACCAGAGTGCCGCCCAGACGAAGCCGAACGCGCCGGTCGCCATAAAAGCCGCCTGCCAGCCGAAGCGTAACGACAGGAAGATCACGACGGGCGGTGCGAGCAGGGCGCCCAGCGACGTGCCGGCGTTGAAATAGCCGACGGCGACGGATTTCTCCTTATCGGGAAACCATTCGGCGACGGCCTTCATACCCGATGGAATTGCCGCGGCCTCGAATAGTCCGAGCGCGCCGCGCATTGCGCCGAGCGACAACCAGCCGGTGGCGAAGCCGTGCAGCATACCGGTGGCGGACCACAGCGCGGCGAACAGCGCGAAACCGAGCCGCAGCCCGATCAGATCCACAATGAGCCCGCAGACCGGCTGCATGATCGTATAGCCGATCTGGAATGCGCCGACCACATACGAGTATTGCTGGGTAGTGAGCGAGAACACATGTTTCAGTTCCGGCGCCAGCACGGCCAATGAATTGCGCGCGAGGTAGTTCATGATCGTGCCCAGACAGACGAGCACGATGATCCACCAACGTAAGCCTCTGATTGTTTTCACTCCTGTCTCCGTCCTGTCTGTTGTCATCGCGATACGGTGTTCGCCTCGCCCGCGATTCGTTCACCTCAATGCCGGGCCACCAGGGATTACCTGGTAGGTCATCACATGACTTGATGGCAGTCATTCATGTCTACAGAGCCGTTTTCCTGTAATTGCTAGCGACACTGCAATCGAGCCCGGTCTTTAATTGTCTGACGACTGATGTCAAAGCATTAGTGGCATCCTATGTTCGTAAACGAGCGCCGTCAAGCCAGGAGTGTTTCGATTGAACATGAAACGAACAATTGGGCCTCTCGTAGAGGCCGGGATCCCCGCCGCGGCGCACAGGGCATATTGAGTGGCTGGGGTTTTCCCGTAGTACTTGTCCATGCCGGGTCGCCAGGATGTCCCGCGTAACCAGCGATCGGGAGAGCCCATGCAACAGCGCACCGGCCACAAAGAAGGCCTTTCGTACCGTGGAAATGTGGGGGGTTGACCTCTGAGCATGACGAAGAAATTGCTCCTTCACGCAGCGTGCCGTACGACTCGCTGGTCCTTGCGGTTGGCAGTCAGCCGCGACGCTATCCCAATTAATCCGGGTTCATCTCAATTTAAATATGGACTCCGAAGCTTGACAGGACCCATCCCGGAAAACAGACTGAGCGATGCCTTGAATCATGCCGTACAGCCCAAGCGCACGTTCACATGGGGCGACCGCATCCTGGTGCCCTGCCCACATCACCCAGGATCAGCGCCTCCGCTGATCGGAGTTACGCGTCTGATGTGTCCACGCCGCGGCGTGATTCTCTCTTCGTTATGACCCAATTGAGGACTGCATGAACAAGAAAACCTTGGGCGGCGTCGTCGCCGGTGCACTGATTGCCGCGGCTCCGCTCGTGTCGTCGGCAGCTGACTCCTTGCCCGCACCGTTCGAAGGCAACAGCGTGTTGCAGGCCGACCCAGGGGCGTGATCCGGCAAAGCTTGCCAGGCTGCAGGCGGGTACGCAGTTCAATGTGGCCCGCGCTCACGCAAGTGATCGTTGCTGTCACGCGGGCTGAATAAAGGTCGAGTCGTAGTGGGTTCGTGCGTGGCGCCGCCTGGAAGGGCGCTCCACGCATTTCGTTTCAGGCGCTTTGCGCCGTATTCAACCGTTTCAGCTCTCTTCGCCCGGCACCAATCGCAGCCGGGTAATCTCCGAAGGCGCGCCCAGGCGCTTCGGCGGTCCCCAATAGCCGGTCCCGCGGCTCGTATAAACCCAAAGGCCGTTCAACCGTGCCAGCCCCGCCGTAAATGGCTGCTGGAAACGCACGAAGAAATTCCACGGAAAGAACTGGCCGCCGTGCGTGTGCCCCGACAGTTGCAGTGTGAAACCTGCCTCGGCCGCGGCTTCGGCCGAACGGGGCTGATGCGCGAGCAGCACCTTGATCAGCACGTCGCCCGGCGCGCCTACCAGCGCCGCAGCAGGGTCGCTGCGGTGTGCCGGATCGAAATGAGCGGCTGAATAGTCGGTGACGCCTGCGATTACAGCGCGTGCGCCGTCGTGCTCAACCACCACGTGTTCGTTGAGGAGCACCTGCAAGCCAAGCCGGCGAAATTCGTCGATCCACGCGTCGGCCCCGGCGTAGTACTCGTGGTTGCCCGTGACCAGATAAGCTCCATGCCGCGCGCTGAGTCGTGATAGGGGCTGCGTATGGGCGCTCAGTTGCGGCACGCTGCCGTCGACTACATCGCCTGTCACGGCAATCACATCGGGCTTGAGCCGGTTGACGGCATCGACGATTGCGTCGACATAACGCCGTTTGATGGTCGGTCCGACGTGGATATCGCTGATCTGGACGATCGTGAAGCCATCGAGCGCCTGCGGCAGATCGTCGATCGGCACATCGATCGTGACGACGCGCGCCCGGCGCCGTGCGTTGATGAGGCCAATCGCCGTCGACAGCAGCGCAAGCAACGGCACAGCCGCAGCGGAATCGGTGCGCCAGCGCGCCAGCGGGATGGCGTGCGGCCAGATCGCATCGACGGTCAGCAGTGACGCCAGCCCGAGGTCGCGCGCGAAGGTCAGCACCAGCAATGAGGAGAAAAAGCCCATCGCCAGCAGCCCGACCCAGGCGAGCCGGTCCGCCAGCGGCTGCTGTTCGATGGTCCGCGCCAGCATTCCAAGCGGAATCAACAGGCACGACAACACGAGCCACAGCGCTGACAACCACCGGCCGGTACTGTCGACGGACAAATCCGGGATGATCCGGAGGCCGACGTAAACATGCAGAAGGACGCCAATGCAGATAAAGCGGACAAGAAACGATGAGCGGCGCATAGAAAGGGGGTGAAGGCGGAAGGGTTGCCGCACGCACACGGAAAACGCGTTGGAGCATCGGTGCGACTTGCCGGCAAGGCAGATCATTCTACCGGCATGTACCCAGGCTTGCCGGAGGTCCTGAATTCCCATCTGGCGTGAGGATGAAGTTACGATTTCGCGCAACTTCCTGTGCCGCGCCGCATCGCTTCTCGCGTCCTGGATCGTCGTGTAAGCAGGCTGAAAAAATCTAATTAAACAGGTTTTGAATTGTCCGTGCGGGTGGACTATTCTCAAAGAGAACCCGATGCAACTCGCGTTGTTGGCAGCTTGCGCTGTTTGAACCCCACAATGGCCTGACCGGCACAGCGGTGGCGTCCTACGGTTCGATTTATCGCCCGTCTAGAGAGCGATGCAGGAGACGCATCATGAAACTGCCCAGGGGAGCTCATCACCCGCACCGCGTCGGTTATGAAGGTAGTCACGTCATGTTGCCGATGGTGGTGCTATCGCTGATGGCCATCGCGTTGTACTACGGCGTGCGGGGCCTCGACATTTCGGAGCTGGGTCGGGACGCGTTATTCTATGTTGTGATGGTGTTCGTCGCGCTGGGGATTGCAGGGCTTTTCGGCGTGGTCGGCGCGTGGTTACGCTCGCGCGGGGACGAGGCCGAAGAGGGGTTCTGCTTTGTCGGTGCGCTGATCGGCACCGTCGTGTTTTACGTGGCGCTATTCAGCTGAGCCGACCCCAGAGCCTCAGACGATCTGCGCGGCTGCGTCGAACGTGAAGCGCGGGCTGCGCCCAAACAGCTTCGACGGGTCGCCGTAGCCGAGGTTGATAAGGAAGTTCGACTTCACGGTGGTGCCAGCGAAAAACGCCGCGTCGACCATGGCAGCATCGAAGCCCGACATCGCGCCGGTATCGAGCCCGAGCGCGCGTGCGGCCATGATCAGGTAGCCGCCTTGCAGCGTCGAGTTGCGAAAGGCGGTGTCGGCGATGGCCTTCTCGTTGCCGGCGAACCAGCTGCGCGCATCGGCATGCGGGAACAGCTTCGGCAAATGCTCGTAAAACGCCATATCCATGCCGACGATCACCGTCACCGGCGCCGCCATCGTTTTTTCGAGGTTGCCGGCCGACAAGGCGGGGCGCAGCTTTTCCTTCGCTTGCGGCGATTTCACAAAGACGAATCGGCCGGGACTCGAATTGGCTGACGTCGGTCCCAGCAGAACGAGTTCGACCAACTGCTTGAGAAGGGCATCGTCGACCGGTTTGGCTAGCCAGCCGTTGTGCGTGCGTGCTTTGCGAAACAACTGGTCGAGTGCGTCGTCGGAGAGTGTCATGATGATAGTTCCGGTGAACAGGGAAAATCGGCGCTAACGGAAAGAGAGCGGAACGAGAGCGCAAGCCGGAAGCGTGACCGGCAAGTTCGGCTGACTCCATAATAGCCAACGTTATTGATATTGAAGCGCGCGCTTGCGCGAGCGCGACATGCTATCTCATGCACGATCTGTTCGATGATCTTCCTAAGCCAGATGTAGCCTGGTACCCCGACTGGCTCGAGCCCGAAGCTGCGGCGCGCGCGCAGGCGCAGCTCATCGACGAAGTGGCGTGGAAGCAGGACACGATGGGCACGCCGGCGGGGCGCGTCCCGCTGCCGCGTCTTACCGCATGGCAGGGCGAAGCGGATGCGGTCTATGTCTATTCCGGAATTCGCAACGTACCGCAAGCGTGGACGCCTACGGTGGCCGAGCTGAAGGCTGCGGTCGAAACGATCTGCGGATGCCGGTTCAATAGTGTGCTGATCAACCGCTATCGCAGCGGCATGGACAGCATGGGCTGGCACGCCGACCGCGAGCCGGAGTTGGGGGCGCAGCCTGTGATCGCGTCTGTGAGTCTTGGCGTGACGCGGACCTTCGACCTGCGCCACAACAAGACGGGCGTGGTGCAATCGTTCCAGCTAAAAGGGGGCAGCCTGCTCGTCATGCGGGGCAGCACGCAGGCGCAGTGGCGGCACCGGGTGCCGAAGGAGCCGCGTGTCACCGGGGAGCGGGTGAATCTGACGTTTCGCTGGGTGGTCCCGCGGGGGTAGTGTTTCGCGTCGCCGGTTTCAGGCAACCGCTGTAACCGCGAAGGCCGGCTCGTTGGACAGCAAGGTTTGCCGCGTAGCTAAATGCCACGCCGACAAGCGTTGCCGTCCGACAGCCACTTCAACTTCAATTCACTGCGGTGACCGGCACCCGGGAAACGCTCACGAGCCGGTCCAGCACGCTGCGGTGCACGAGCCGCACGAGCGCGTGGAACAGGTCCCTGCGCGGCGCCGCCACGACGATTTCATCGCAGTCGTTCTGTTCGGCACAACTGGCAATGGTCGGCACGAGCGGGCCGACCCGGACTTCCACGGAATACTTGACGCCTGCGTCCTCAAGAATGCGTTTGGCGCGCCCCAGCGCGGCTTGTGCATAGGCATCTTCGAGCGAGCGCAACCGGGAGAGCGGGTGGAACGCTTCGAGCCGCGTCGCTTCGAGTGGCGGCTGCACATTGACCAACACGACCTCGGAGGCACATCGCTCGTTATAAAGAAACGCAGCGTGCCGGACCGCTTGCAGCGAGCGCGCGGAGTGGCTTACGGGAACCAGCAGTTTCAACATGATCGCTTGTCCATCAAATGACCGGTTGGATCTGTCTGCGGGATAGCAGCAGGATCAATTACAGCGTAGCGGGACCGACGTACCGGACATCTAAAGAGTGCGCTCAGGCGCATAAAAATCGCATCAAAAAACGTCCCAAAACGCGGGCCAACGCACAAGACGAGCGTGCCACGCGGGTATGCGCGACTGCGCTGCCCGGTTCGTACCGCTATATCAAAATTGGTATTAGGTGCGCGAATCATTTGATTGGACGCTCAGGGCGCCAGCCACTACGCTTGATCACGATCCTCGCCGAGGCCTTGCTGCAGGCGGCCACGGGATCGCCAACACAACAACGATCAGGAGACAGTCATGGCGAATTCACGACGTGCCGTATGTCGTGCGTTGGGCGCGCTCGCATTCGCTGCGAGCATCGGGGCGCTGACGCTCGCGGCGCCCGGCGCATATGCTCAGGAGAAACCCATCACGCTCGGTTTCGCGCAGGTTGGCGCCGAGAGTGCATGGCGCACCGCAAATACCGAATCGATCAAATCGGCGGCCGCCGATGCCAAGATCAACCTCAAATTCTCGGATGCCCAGCAGAAGCAGGAAAACCAGATCAAGGCGATCCGGTCCTATATCGCGCAAAAAGTGGACGTGATCGCGTTTTCGCCGGTGGTGGAATCGGGCTGGGAGCCAATCCTGCTCGAGGCCAAGGCCGCGAAGATCCCTGTGATCCTGACTGACCGAAATATCGACGTGAAGGACACCTCGCTGTACGTCACGATGATCGGCTCAGACTTCATGGAAGAGGGTCGGCGCGGCGGTCACTGGCTCGAAGATCACTTTAAAAACGACCAGGGACCCATCAACATCGCCGAACTGCAGGGAACGGTCGGATCCGCTCCTGCGAATGACCGGCATTCCGGTCTGCTCGAAGTGATCAAGAACGACCCTAAATTCAAGATCATCGCGTCGCAAAGCGGTGACTTCACGCTCGCTGGCGGCAAGCAGGTGATGGAAGCCTTTATAAAAACTTATGGAAATAAAATAAATGTAGTTTATGCGCATAACGACGATATGGCGCTCGGCGCCATCCAGGCGATGGAAGAGGCCGGCATGCATCCGGGCAAGGACATCACCGTCGTCTCATTCGATGCAACCAAGGGCGGCTTCCAGGCGATGGCCGCGGGCAAGATGAATGTCGATGTCGAGTGCAGCCCGTTACTGGGGCCGCAACTGATGTCGGCGGTGAAGGACGTGGTGGCCGGAAAGCCTTTGCCGAAGCGGATCCTGACCCAGGAGACAGTCTTCCCGGAGAGCGTCGCGGCGCAAACGCTGCCGACCCGCAAGTACTGAGCCGAAGCTATCTGGCGATGCACAGGGTGTAACGAGTTTCTCCAGTGTGGTGCCTGGGCCGTCCTGCTGCTACCGCAGCGGGCGGCCTCTTTTCCACCTATCGAGCGAGGTCTATGGCCCACCCGACTTCTGATCCCTCCGAACCCGTCAGCGGCCCAGCGCAGGTGCAGCATGCCAGCCTGAGCGCCCAAACGGGCGAAATTGAGCCAATGCTGGCAACCGTAGGCGTCAGCAAGACGTTTCCCGGCGTGAAGGCGCTGCAAAACGTCGACTTCCGCCTGTTTCCGGGCGAGGTGCACACGCTGATGGGGCAGAACGGCGCCGGTAAATCGACCTTGATCAACGTGTTGACGGGCGTGGTCGCGCCCGACGCCGGCGTGGTTCGCCTCGCCGGACAGCCGGTGGCCTTTGCGTCGCCGCAGGAGGCTGAAGCGGCTGGCGTGCGCACGCTGTATCAGGAAGTGAATCTGTGCCCCAATCTGTCGGTCGCGGAAAACATCTTTGCGGGCCGCCAACCGAAACGGTTCGGTGCGATTGACTGGCGCGAGATCAGGCGCCGGGCGCAGGCGGCGCTCGCGCGGCTCGACGTCTCGCTGGATGTGACCAAATCGCTCGATGCCTATCCGATCGCCGTGCAACAGATGGTCGCCATTGCACGGGCGATTTCAGTCGACGCACGCGTGCTGATTCTGGATGAGCCTACCTCGAGCCTGGATGACAGTGAGGTGGCGCAGCTTTTCAAAATACTTCGGTATCTTAAGCAATCGGGGATTGCGATCCTGTTCGTTACGCACTTCCTCGAACAGACCTACGCGATTTCTGATCGCATCACGGTGATGCGCAATGGCGAGCGCGAGGGCGAATACCTTGCGCGCGATCTGTCGGCGGATCAACTGGTCGCCAAGATGGTTGGCCATGAGCGCATGAGTACGCGGCTTCGGGAAGCGGCGCACGAAGCGCCTGAAGACAAGCAGGCGGTGCAACCGTTCGTCGAGCTGCGCAGCGTGGGGCGTCGCGGCATGATGCAGCCGGTCGATCTCGACGTGCAACCGGGCCAGATCCTGGGTCTCGCCGGCTTGCTCGGTTCGGGGCGCACCGAAACCGCGCGCCTTCTGTTTGGTGCGGACCGCGCCGACAGCGGCACGATCACGGTAGGCGGCCGCGCGGTGCGCCTGCGTTCGCCGCACGACGCCGTGGCTCTCGGCATCGGCTATTGCCCGGAAGATCGCAAGAAGGAGGGCATCGTCGCCGAACTGTCGATTCGCGAGAACATTCTGCTGGCGCTGCAGGCGCAGCGCGGTTGGCTGCGCAAGATCAGCGGGAATCGGGCGCGTGAGCTGGCCGAACTCTGGATCGAGCGGCTCGGCATCAAGGCCGCCGACGCCGAGCAGCCGATCGGGCTGCTTTCCGGCGGCAATCAGCAAAAGGCGCTGCTCGCGCGCTGGCTTGCCACGGAACCGAAGCTGCTGATTCTCGACGAGCCGACCCGCGGCATCGACGTCGCCGCGAAGTTCGACATCATGGACCGGATGCTCGCGTTGTGCGCCAGTGGCCTCGCCATCCTGTTCATCTCGTCGGAGGTCAGCGAGGTGCTGCGCGTGAGTCATCGCGTGGCGGTGCTGCGCGATCGCCGCAAGATCGCGGAAGTGGCGGGCAACGCGTCGAACGAGGACAACATCTATCGACTCATCGCGGGGAATGGCGAATGAAGATATCGAACTGGTTCAGCCGCGATGGCGCAGAGCGTCCGCTCATCTGGCCGTGCGTGACGCTGGCGCTGCTTTTTATGCTTGATTTGTGGGTCAATCCACATTTTCTGTCGCTGCGCATCCTCGATGGTCACCTGTTCGGCGCCCCGATCGACATTCTCAATCGTGCCGCGCCGCTCGTCCTCGTGGCGACCGGTATGACACTCGTGATTGCCACGCGCGGCATCGACATTTCGGTCGGCGCCGTAGTGGCAATTGCCGGCGCGGCAGCGGCCACGATTCTGGCCACGCAGCCGTTGCCGAGCGCCGGCCTGATTGCGCAGGCACTCGGCGCGGCACTGATCGTCGGTGTCCTGAGCGGCATGTGGAACGGCATGCTGGTGGCTTACGTCGGTATGCAGCCGATCATTGCGACCTTGATTCTGATGGTGGCCGGGCGCGGCGTCGCACAGTTGCTGACTGGCGGCCAGATCATTCCGGTCGGCGCGCCGGGTTATCTGTTCGTGGGCGGCGGATATCTGCTGGGCGTGCCGTTTTCCGTCTGGATCGCGACGGTCGCGGTACTGGCGACGGCGCTGCTCATCGAGGGTACGGCGCTGGGGCTCTTTATCCGCGCGATCGGCGTGAACCCGGTGGCGACCCGGCTAGTGGGGCTGCGTTCGAAAGCGATCGTGTTTTCCGTGTATGCGTTTTCGGGGCTGACGGCAGCGGTAGCGGGAATCCTGATCAGTTCGAATGTGCGCAGCGCCGACGGCAATAACGCCGGACTGTTGCTTGAACTCGACGCCATTCTCGCGGTCACGCTCGGTGGCACCTCGTTGCTCGGCGGCCGGTTCAGTCTTGCGGGGACCGTGCTTGGGGCCCTCATCATCCAGACGCTGACGTACACGACCTATTCGATTGGCGTGCCGCCCGAGGCGACGCTCGTCGTCAAGGCGGTGGTCGTGCTGGCGGTGAGCGTGATCCAGTCGCCCTCGGCGCGGGCGCTGGCGATGTCGCTGTTTACCGCGCGCGGGGTGGCAAGATGAAACGGCTCGTCGATCTCTG
Source organism: Paraburkholderia sp. (assembly GCA_035948995.1). Classification (GTDB taxonomy): domain Bacteria; phylum Pseudomonadota; class Gammaproteobacteria; order Burkholderiales; family Burkholderiaceae; genus Paraburkholderia. Next base: position 22,702 of record DASZIR010000071.1, read on the forward strand.
GGCCCGTATCTTCGATCCGCGCACGCTGCCGATCGCCGTCACGATTCTGCTGTTCTGCGCGCTGTTTGGCTTTGGCTCTGTGATGTACACCGGGTTTTTCTCGCTGCAGGTACTGCTGGATCTGCTAATCGATAATGCGTTCTTGCTGATTGTCGCGATAGGCATGACGTTCGTGATTGTGTCGGGCGGCATCGATCTGTCGGTGGGTTCGGTGGTTGCGCTGACAACGATTGTCGAAGCGGTACTGGCAGAGCGGATGCATCTGCCGGTATGGATCATCCTGCCCGTGGTGCTGGTGATGGGCGCGGTATTCGGCGCGGTGCAGGGCGCGTTGATTCACTTCTTCCGCCTCCAGCCGTTCATCGTGACACTGGCCGGTATGTTCTTTGCACGCGGCCTGTGTTTCCTGATCACGACCCAGTCGATCACGATCACGGATCCCACCTTCAAGGCAATCTCGGCATACCGCCTGCAAGTCGGCACCGGCTCGGTGAGCGCCAATGTGCTGATCGCACTGGTGACGCTGGCCGCGGCAATTTTCGTCGCGCATTTCACGCGTTTTGGGCGCAATGTCTACGCTGTGGGCGGCAATCCGCGCTCAGCATTGCTGATGGGGCTGCCGGTGGCGCGCACGCGGGTCGGCGTCTATGCGCTGAGCGGCTTCTGCTCGGCGCTTGGCGGCGCGGTATTCACGTTCTATGTGCTGTCCGGTTACGGACTGCAGGGGCAGGGCATGGAGCTGGACGCGATTGCCGCGACCGTCATCGGCGGCACCTTGCTGACGGGCGGAGTCGGCTATGTGATCGGGTCGCTGTTCGGCGTCGGCATCCTCGGCACGATTCAGACGCTGATCACCTTCGACGGTACGCTGAGCTCGTGGTGGACGCGCATTGTGATCGGCGCGCTGCTGTGCGCGTTCTGCCTGCTGCAGCGCCTGATCGAGCGTCACGCACGTTCGGTGCGGCGGCCGGGCGGCCCTGCCGGCGCAGTGACCGCGCCCTCGCGTGAGCGCTCGCGTCATGATGCGACGGCCTCCGATTCGCATGCCACCGGATGCGTGCCGGAAGACGCCTTAAGCAGGGCACTTCGGCCGTAAGCGGACGCGGCGCCCGCGCGCAGAGAGGTCACGACTGCAGTTGACGCCCCTTGGTTTCCGGCAGTGTCAGCGCAGCAAGAATCACGACGCCATATGCAGCAGCGGCGAATACGCCGATCGCATGCCCGAGCGTCATCGTCTGCGACACATAGCCGATCAGGAAGGGAAACGTTGCGCCGACCGCCCGTCCGAAGTTGTAGCAGAAGCCTTGTCCCGACCCGCGAATCCGGGTCGGGAAGAGTTCGGTCAGGAACGCTCCCATCCCCGAAAAGATCCCCGACGCGCAGAAACCCAGGGGGAACCCAAGCGCAAGCATCGACAGGTTGTCGAGCGGCAAGCGCGTGTACATCAACGCGATCGCCACCGAGGCCAGCGCAAAGGCGATGAACGCCCGCTTACGGCCGATCGTATCGCTAATGTAGGCGCCCGCCAGATAGCCGCAGTACGAACCGACGATCACGACGCCCAGATAGCTGCCGGTGCCGATCACGCTCAAATGCCGTTCGGTTTTCAGATACGTCGGCAGCCAGGTGGTCACCGCGTAATACCCGCCTTGCACACCGGTGGCGAGCACGGAGGCGCGCAGCGTCGTCCAGACGATGCCGGTGCGAAAGATGTCGAAGAGCGACGGGCGCGCCCGCGTTTGGGCTTCAGCCTGCTTCTGTTGCCGATGCAGGTCCGGTTCGTCGACGAAGCGGCGAATCCAGATGACAAACGGCGCCGGCACAATACCGATCGCAAACAGCACACGCCAGGCGTAGTCCGCCGGGACGAACGAGAACACGGTGGTAAACAGCAAGGTGGACAGCCCCCAGCCGATTGCCCAGCCGGCCTGCACGAGGCCGACCGCCTTGCCGCGGTCGCGCGGGCGGATCACTTCGCCAATCAGTACCGCGCCCGCGGTCCATTCACCGCCGAAGCCGAGCCCCATCAGGCCGCGCGCCCATAGTAACTGCGTGAAGTTCTGCGCCAGCGCGCACGCCAGCGTGAAAATGGCAAACCACAGGATCGTGATTTGCAACGTCTTGACCCGGCCAATGCGGTCCGACAGTACGCCGGCCGCCCAGCCGCCGAGCGCCGAACTGAGCAGCGTGACGGTGCCGATCAGACCGGCATCGCCGCGTGTAATACCCCAGGTCGCAATCAGCGTAGGGATCACGAAGCTCAGGAACTGCGTGTCCATCGCATCGAGCACGTAGCCGATCTTGCAGCTCCAGAACGCGCGCTTCTCGCTCGCCGAGATCGTGCCGTACCACGAGAACGGTCCTCTTGAGCGGGCTTCATAGGGGGCAGTCTCGGCTGCCAACTGAGCTTCGGTTTCCATGCTTTACCTCCGGATCGTAATCGGGGCCGCGTCTTGGCGTGCGGCTCGTAGCGGGATAGAAGACGCCTGCGTGGCTCGCGCCTAGAGAATGGCGAGCCTTGTGTTCGGGATATCGGTGATCAGCATGTGACCGGGTTTGTGCGCAATCGCGAACGGCAGGCGCGCGCTTTCGATAGCCGCCTGCGGAGTCACGCCACAGGCCCAGAACACCGGAAGCTCGTCGTTGTGTACGTCGACCGCGTCGCCGAAATCCGGCCGCGACAGATCGCGGATGCCGATCAGCGACGGATCGCCCAGATGCACCGGCGCGCCATGCACGGTGGGAAAGCGGCTCGTGATCTGGATGGCGCGAATCGCGTCGGCGGCCTTCATCGGGCGCATCGATACCACGCGATGGCCGCCGAATACGCCGGCTCGCACGTTGGGTTCGCTGGTGCGGTACATCGGTACGTTGCGCTGCTGTTCAATGTGGCGCAGCGCAATACCCTCGCGTTTGAGCATCTCCTCGAACGAAAACGAACAGCCGATGGCGAACGCCACCAGGTCGTCGCGCCAGAGTTCGTCCAGGCTGCGGACTTCCTCCGTACGCTCGCCGTGACGGTAGACGTAGAACGCCGGCACGTCGTTGCGCACGTCGAGATCGGCGCCGAGCGCCGGCACACGCCAGGCGCCGGGTTCGCCGATGCCGAGCAGCGGGCAGGCTTTCGGATTGAGCACGCAGAAGCGCAGGAAATCGTCTGCATATTGACGGGGGAGGATCGCGAGGTTGGCTTGGGCGAAATCGCCGCAGTAGCCGGCGGTCGGTCCGGAGATCCGGCGGCTGCGCACCTGCTGGCGAAATTCGGAGGGGGAAAATGACATGAACAGGACTCGCTTCAAATGACTGATGCGAACTAGAGTAGTAGCGCCGAAAATATCTCTCTAGCGAGATTTTTTTGCTTTTTGTTAAATTAAACTTAACGGCGTCGACGGCCGTCGCGCTGTCTTTTGCCCGCTGTTCATCCTGTCTTTTGCCAGAGATGCCGCCGTGAATACACGCTTTGTTGAGACGTTTCTTACCGTTGCCCGCCTCGGCAGTTTTCGCGCAACCGCCAACGCGATGCACGCAACACCCGCGGCGATTTCACTGCGCATCAAGACGCTGGAGGCGGAGCTGGGCGTCGAGCTGATCGAGCGCAGCGCCGCGGATTTTCAACTGACGCCGCACGGCGAGCGACTGCTCACGCATGCCCGTTCGGTCGTGCAGGCGACGCGGTCCCTGCAACTCGCGGCGCAAGACGACACGCAGATCGCGACGCGGCTGCGCCTCGGGGTGATCGAAACGGTCGTGCACAGCTGGCTGCCCGACTATGTGCGGATGCTGAACAACGAATACAGCCGGATCGTGGTCGACCTGACCGTCGACGCGAGCGCGGTGCTCGCGCCGCGGCTGCGCGCGGGCGAACTGGATCTGGTGCTGCAGGTGGAGGGCGACGGCGACCCCACGGTGGTGTCGACCGCGCTGGCGAGCTACCCGGTGCGCTGGATTGCGCGCCGCGATCTGATCCCTGCCAGCAGGGCGAAGCACGTTCAAACGGTGCTGCAAAAGCCAGTTCTGACGTTCGGACGCGGGACCGCCCCGCAGATCGCGGTGGAGGGTATTGTCGGCTCGCTAGCCAGACGTGCGGGCGTGCCGCTCGCGCAAACCAATGTGACCTGCATGCCATCGGTGGCCGTGATCGTCCAGTTGCTGCGCGATGGCTACGGCGTGGCGGCTGTGCCGGCTCTGTTCGTCGAGCCTTTACTGCGCAGCGGCGAGCTGGGTGAACTCCAGGTGCGCCCGCTGCCGCCACCCATTGTCGTGGCCATGTGTTATCGCGACGATGCCGGGCTGGGTGTACTCGCGGCGTCCCGGGTTGCGCGCAACGCTTGCGACGCGTACGCGCAGACCATGGGGCGCCAGTTGATCCAGCGGTGCTAGCGGGGCAGGGGCACTGATCACCTCACCCAACCCACGGCATTGAGATTCGCCCTATGCCATCTGCCGTGCTATCATGTAATAACATTGTTTTTACTTTAATCCATTAACCCCTTAGCATTCCTGTTCAGGTGATGCCATGAAGACGACGATCCGCAGGATGGGCAATTCCCATGGCGTACTGATTCCTAAACCCATCCTGACCCAACTGGGACTGGAGGACGAAGTGGATATGCAGGTTGAAGGGAACGCACTGGTGTTGCGCCGCCCGCAGAAAAAAGCCCGTACGGGCTGGGCGGACGCGAGCCGCTCGCTGGCGGCAGCACGGGACGACGACCTCGTGATGGGCGAGTTTCCGAACGCGGACGACGCGGGGCTCGTGTGGTAGCGCGCGGCGATGTGTGGCTGGTTGCGCTGGATCCTGCAATCGGCAGCGAAATTCAAAAGACGCGGCCGTGCGTTGTGGTCTCGCCGCCGGAGTTGCACGATCATTTGCGTACGGTGATCGTCGCGCCCATGACCACCGGCAGCAAGGCCGCACCGTTTCGCGTGCCGCTCACGTTCTTGCGCAAGAAGGGCTTGATCCTGCTCGACCAGATCTGCACGGTCGACAAGACGCGGCTGGTGAAGAAAGCGGGGGCGGTGTCGGATCTGGCCTTATCGAACGCGTTGTCGACGCTGCAGGAGACCTTTGTGGAGTGATGCGGCGCTTGATTGGTGCGGCGCAGCGCTGATGAAGTACAGCGCTTCAGCGCTCGCCCGCGGCGAGGCGGCGCCGCACGGTTGCGATCAACCGATCGGGCGCGATGCTGCTGGCGGCAATCGCCGCAATCACCGCAGCCTCCGGCCAGTTTTCACGAACAATGTCGGTCAATACCTGCCCGGGCGGCGCTTCGACCAGCACCTGAGCGCCCATTTCGAGTATCACGGTGAGGGCGTCGAACCAGCGGACCGTGTAGCGCATATTGGTCGTAAGGTCGTCGCGGATGGCCTCTGCGGTATGCAACGGGCGGCCGCCGCGATTGTCGACGTAGATACTGCGCGGCGTGTGAAAGGGCACCTCGCGCGCGTAGTCGGCCAATTCGTTCGCGGCATCCGCGAGTAATTCGCAATGAGAGGGTACGCTCACCGCCAGGCGTGTGGCCTTGCGTGCGCCCGCCGCGAGCGCGCGTTCGATCAACGCGTCGAGTGCAGCGTCCGCGCCTGCCATGACGATCTGCCTTGGGGCGTTGACGTTGCCAACGTAGACCCGCGGAAGACCTTCATGCGCCTGTTCTGCGGCAAGGTTTTCCAACTGACGCTCGGTCAGGCCAGAAACGGCGGCCAGACCGTAACCAGAGGGATACGCAGCTTCCATGAGTTCGGCCCGCTTGCGCACCATGCGCAGCGCGTCATCGAACTGAAGTGCGCCGCAGCTCACCGCCGCCGCGTAGGCACCTACCGAAAGCCCTGCGCTGATGTCGGGCGTCAACTGGGCGTCGGCCAATACACGCACCGTCGCGACGCCGGCCACTACAAGCCCGACCTGAACGGCCACAGTCGAGCGTAGCGCTTCGGGTGTATCGAGCGCGAGTACGTCGGTGCCGAGTACCTGTGAGGCTTCGTCAAGCGTTTCGCGGACCACGGGCTGTTGCGGCAATCGATGCAAAAAGCCCGGCAATTGCGCACCTTGGCCAGGAAACTGGTAAGCGAGCATCATGCTTGCGCGGGCGCCGCGACCCACGGATCGGCAACCAGTCGCGGGCCTTGAGCGTGACGTGCCATCACGCGCGCTTTACCGGTCGCCCACTCCGCCAGCGCGATGCCGCCGGCTGGCGTTTCGAGCTGGACGTCGACGCGAATCCCGGCGTGCTGCGCATGCGTCTGCAGTTCGGCCAGTATCCGCGCGGCGGTCTCGCGCGACAGTTTATCCGGAGTCCGCATCAACAGGTCGAGATCGCTCGTTACAGTGACGGCAGGCAGGTGCGTCGCAAGTTCGAAGCCTGCGCTGCCAGTGGGTCCCCACGAAAACGCACGCAGGCACCCGGTTTCGTGGCGCAACACGGCAAGTAGAGCGAACGCAGGCAGGGTACAACGTTCAGTGTCGGCGGGCAAACTTGCCGCGAAATCCTCGGGGGCAAGCGCGGCCTCGATATCGCCGGCTTTAGCCCACGTGCCATAGCGTTGCGCGCGGCCGTTGCCGCGCACGCCAATCGCGACGAAGCCAGGCGCAGCCACGGCCCGCCGTACCACGGCGAAAGGGGCGCGTGCGAACGCATGGCGAACCCAGTCCGGCTCGCCATCCAGGCGATGCAAACGCCGCAGGCGCAGCAAATCGTGCGGCTGCCAGCGGGCATCGCAAAGACGCTCGCCCCCGGCTGCAAACGGCGGCGCCGCACAAGTCTCCATTACGCGGCGTCCCACTGTTCGGCGAGACGCCGCCGCACTTCGATCGAGGCCGCACGAGTCTTTTTAGCTGCGTCGGACTCGAGCCGGCGCGACAAGCCGCGCCTGTCTTCGCGTGCGCTGCGAATCGAGCCGCTCAGCACCTGACGCACCTGCGCGATTTGCGCAGCATCCGGAGCATCGGCGTCGACGCCTTTGATCAACTCGTCGAGCAGGCCGAGTTTGGCAAACGAGGCCATCGAATAGGACATCGGCACGATGGTTTCGCCAAGGGCTTCGAGCGCTTCAACCGTGCGGCGGGTCACGCGGGCGGCCGCTTCCTTGCCCATGGCATGCACCATGGTGCCGGGCGCGTCGAGTGCGACGATCCGGTTGGCCTGGTAGCCGTGCGCGAGGAACGCGCCGGACATGGCGGGTCCGACAATCAGTGCGACAACGGGATGGCCGGCATCACGTGCCGACGCATAGGCGTCGACGGCCGCTGCACACGCAAGGTGAATGCCGAGCGTCTCTTCGCGGTAGCCGTAGGCCTGGCTTTTCACATCGACGATCGCCACGATCGGGCGGCGTGTGTTGCCATGCGCATCTTGGGCGATGACATCGCGCACCGCACGTGCAAGCTGCCAGCCTTGCTCAAGGCCGACGACGTTGTCGGTGGCGCGGGGAAAGCGGTTCTGCGGGTCGGGGACGACCGCGATGAAGCGCGCGGTTTCGCCGCCAAGTGACGCGTCGCCGCTCCACACCGGCGCGGCAGTGGCCGGCTCGCCTGCAAGGGCGCGGAACCAGCGGGCGCCACGGGTCAGGGTGATGTCGTTCACGCGTCCTCCTTAGGCGAGAGGCGCCCGGTAGCGGTAGCGTGAAACACGCTCCGAATGGTTTCAGGTGTGACGTTGGCCGGATCGATTTGCGCCAGCCGCGCGAGATAGGTGTCGACCTGTTCGCTGCGATGCGCCGCGGGTACGCCCTGGTCGAATGCACGCTGCACGGCGGCGCGCACCGCATTCGGATCATCCTCGACGAGGGCATCCGCAAAGCCGGTCATGGCGCGTTGCTCGCCACCGATCAGTTGCCACACATGGCGCCGGTCGCTGGCGTCGAGTTCATCGATACCGGCTTCCTGTTCGATGACCTCGGGTCCGTTCATGCCGATCCGCCCCTGCTTCGTGACGACCAGATACGAGCACAGGGCTGCCGCGAGCGACATGCCGCCAAAGCAGCCAACCATCCCGGAGATCACGCCGACCACCGGCACATGCCGGCGCAACGCAACGATTGCCGCCTGAATCTCGGCGATCACAGCGAGGCCCAGATTGGCTTCCTGCAAACGCACGCCACCGGTTTCGAACAGGATGACAGGGCGGACCGGTTTGCCGCGTTCGCAGTCGCGCAACGCGAGTTCGAGCGCGGCGGCGATCTTGCTGCCCGATACTTCGCCGATGCTGCCGCCCTGAAACGCCGATTCGATGGCGGCGATCACAGCCGGCTCGCCGTCGATCGTGCCGCGGGCGATCACGCAGCCGTCATCCGCCTGGCAGACGATGCCCTGCAACGGCAGCCACGGCGACTCGATCCGGTCGAACGGGCCGAGCAGTTCGCGAAACGTGCCGGCATCGAGCAACGCATGGGCGCGTTCGCGCGCCGGCAGTTCGATGAAGCTGTCATGCAGCACCAGCGCAGGCTGGGACGTGGCGTCCGTACTCATGCGCCACCTCCCTGTTCGGCTTCCTCGACGGCCTCTGCAAGCCGCAAGGCCACCACGCCGGGGGTTGCGCCGAAGTCGTTGATCTCGATCTGCGCAGCGCCGTCATAACGGGTGAAGAAGCGGTCGAGCACGCTCTTCCAGATGTGACCGTAGCCGTCTACGCTGGTGCGCACGACCACGTGGGCCGTCATCGCCGTAGCGGGCGACAGCAGCACTTCAAGGTCGCCTGAGCCGACCACGCCGACATGGGCGCGGGTCGTGACGGCGCGTTGCGCCGGGTAGTCGAAGGTCAGATGTTCCATGTGGCTTGACTCCCGCTGGTGCCGTGACGCACCAGCATATCGATGAAGAGGGTGGCGGCGAGCAGATCGGCTGCGCCGCCCGGTGATGCGTTGAGTGACAACAGCACCCGATCAAGCTCGGCGAGCGCGGCCCGTCCTGGCACGGTGGAACTGCCGCCGGATTCGAGGACGCGGCGTGCACCGTATTGGCCCGCGTGCAGGCCGGGCAAGCCGGCACGATGCAACAGGCAGGTGTCGTCGAGTGAGGCCATGATGGTCAGCAGCGCGTCGAGGCGCGCGGCGTCCTCCGGCACGTGATTCGCACGAGCTTCGAGCAACGCCGGCAAGCCGACCTCGACGACGTGTGGAAAACCGTCCTGCGCCTCACGCCGTGCGCCGCCCACCTGGTAGCGCTGGCGCACGCGTTCGCCGTGGCTGTCGGAGGGGGCTGCGAAGCGGTCTGGAAAGCAGGCGATCTGCGCGGCAATGGCGCAGACGTTCGAGGCGAGCGCGGAACCGGCAGATGCCGTCTGAGCCAGGCCGCGAATCGCCGCGCCCGCCACCAGCAAGCCGACGATCCAGATCGCTCCACGATGGGCGTTGCTGCCGCCCGTGGCCTGCATCATCGCGTGTTCTCCGGCGCGGCCGATCTGCGCCAGTTCGGCGCGCAGGGTCGCGCAGGGTGTGCTGCGGCGCGCGGCGCGCGACAGCGCGGCAAAGGTGGGCCTGAGGGCATGCGCGGAGCACAGCATGGTGGCGAGATCCAGATCGCGGTGCGCGCCGCTGCCGCGCCGGTCAACGAGTGCGGGTTTCGGCGTGAGTTGCGCTTCTTCGACTAGCGCAGTGACGGCGAGCTGGGCGAGCCAGGCATCGGCGGGGTCGGTCTCCACGCTGCCATGCGCAGCGCGTGCCGGCAGCGATGCGGCGCACGACGTAGCAGACAGCGTGGCAGCCAGAGCGCCGGACAGCGGCAACGCCGACGTCCAAGTTGCGCTCGTCGACACTCGCGTGACCGATTGCGGCATCAGCGCGGACGCGGCCATCGTCACCAGCTCCGGAAGCGCGCCGGCGGCGCATACAACCCGCCCGACCACGTCACCAGATCGTCGATGCTGCGCGCAGCCAGCAGCGAGCGCTTTGCTTCGCCACGCCGGATGCCGAGATCTTCGGGATACGCGACGATACCGCGGCGGCGCAGTTCGGCCGTCTTCCCGGGCTTCGCGCGCAACCCGATCGGCGTGACGCCGGCCACGGCTGCGAGCGCCGCGCGCCGTTCGTCGACACCTTCTGCCTTGTGCAGATGCGCGATGCCTTCTTCGGTGACGACGTGGCTCACATCATCGCCATAGATCATCACCGGCGCAATCGGCATGCCGCTCTTCGCGCCGACGGCGACGGCGTCGAGTTCGTCGACGAAAGTGGGCTCGCCACCTTTCTTGTAGGTCTCGGCCAGTTGCACGACGAGCTTCTGGCCGCGCGACACCGGTCCCTGATCCTTCAGCAGCTTGAGCCAGGCTTCGCTTGAATGACGCCGTCCGCGCGGATCGTGACCCATGTTCGGCGCGCCGCCAAATCCAGCGAGCCGTCCGCGCGTGACGGTCGACGAGTTCGCATCCGCATCGATCTGCAGCGTCGAGCCGATGAACAGATCGACGCCATATTGCCCGGCCAGCTGGCACAGCACGCGGTTCGAGCGCAGGCTGCCGTCGCGTCCGGTGAAGAAAACGTCGGGACGTGCCTCGATGTAGCGCTCCATGCCCACTTCGCTGCCGAAACAATGCACGCTCTCGACCCAGCCCGATTCGATGGCCGGAATCAGCGTCGGATGCGGATTGAGCGTCCAGTTGCGGCAGATCTTGCCCTTCAGGCCGAGCGCTTCGCCGTAGGTCGGCAGGAGCAGTTCGATCGCCGCCGTATCGAAGCCAATGCCGTGATTGAGCGACGTAATGCCATACGGTTCGTAGATGCCGCGAATCACCATCATCGCGGTCAGCACCTGCAGATCGCCAATATGACGCGGATCGCGCGTGAACAGCGGCTCGACCGCGAACGGCCGGTCCGCCTGCACGACCACGTCGACCCACGAGCCCGGAATATCGACGCGCGGCAATTCATCGACGATCTCGTTGACCTGGACGATCACGATGCCGTGCCGGAACGCCGCGGCTTCGGCGATGGTGGGCGTGTCTTCGGTGTTCGGTCCGGTGTAGAGATTGCCGTGGCGATCGGCCTTTTCCGCACACAGCAGCGCGACGTTCGGCGTCAGGTCGACGAACATCCGCGCGTACAGCTCGACATAGGTATAGATCGCGCCGATCTCGAGCTGGCCGTCTTCCAGCAGTTGCGCAACGCGCAGGCTCTGCGGTCCGGCGAACGCGAAATCCACCTTGTGCGTAATGCCGCGCTCGAACAGCGTCAGATGCTCGGGCCGGCTGATGCTCGAGATCAGCAGATGCACGTCATGAATTTTTTGCGGATCGACCCTGGCGAACGAGCGTGACAGGAAGTCGGCCTGCTTCTGATTGTCGCCTTCGAGGGCGACGCGGTCGCCGGGGCGGATCAGCGTTTCCAGCGCATCGACGATGCGCGTGGTGGGCAACACGCCGTCCTGGAGCCATGGCGCAATCGCGGCGAGCCGCCGTGCCTTCTCGTCGCGCAGGGTGGTCCATGAACGTGCCGCGGGCGCGGTGGCGGAGTGAGGTGAGGCTTCGGCTCGTTGAGTCATCGGCGGATTCAGCTCCCGGTGGTAGTGCGCGCGCGTTTTGCGCGCGGCTTGCGTTCTTTCGCCTGCGCGGCCTCGGCCTGCGCGCGATCAGTCAGGAAACGATAGAGCAGCTCGCCGGTGCCGAGCAGATGTTCGGCGACCAGCGAGCGTGCGGTAGCGATGTCGCGCCGGTTGACTGCCTCGAGCAGCGCTGCATGTTCGTGATCGGACTCGTCCTTATACAAGGGCAGACCGAACTTGAGCCGCAAATAGCGCTCGCCGCGGCGATGCAGCGTGGCGATCATGTCCGCCAGCTGAGGCCGCGCGGCGGGCGCGTAGAGACTCATATGGAACGCCTCGTTGCGGGCGACGTAGAGGGAAGGGTCGAGCTCACGTTCGGCGGCGCGGCACAGCTTGTCCGCCTCGCGCAGCGTCGCGGCGGTGTGCAGCGGAATGGCGAGGCCGATCGCGAGACTCTCGAGCGCCGAGCGAATTTCGTAGATCTCGCGCGCCTCCTCTGCTGATAACGGGGCCACGGTCGCGCCCTTGTGCACAGCGGCCTTTGCCCAGCCCTCGCTTTCCAGTTGCCGCAGGGCTTCACGCACCGGAATCGCGCTGACCGAGAAATGCCGGGCAATGGCGTCCTGACGCAAGGGCGCACCGGGCGCGAGCGTGCCTTCGACGATTGCCGCCCGTAGCGCGTCCGCGATGACGTGAGACGTACTCGCCCGCGGCATGGCTGCCACCGGCAAAAAGGGGACGTGCGTTGCACCGTCCAGGGGAAAACCATCTGTTGCATCACTCATAAGTTCAAATATTATATATGAAATGAAGCGTTTTACAGAGGGGAAATCCCGGGGTCCGAACCGCTGACGGTTTCGCCCGTACCGCTTCCTGTAAGTCTCAGGGTCGTGCTGCCTTCTGGCGAACGAACGGCATGACGTATCTCCCACCCGCGCAAGCTCACACGCAAACTCGCGCGCTGTTCCGTTCGCTGTTCCATTGTTAAGCATATCCATTCCAACCGTAGGGCCGGAGGAGCATGATGAATTCGATAACGGACCGCGCGCGTGTCGCGCGGCATCGCACACCGCTTAACCGCTCGCAGATTGCAGGCTTCTGGGGCGCGTGGGCGGGCTGGACGCTGGATGGGATGGATTCGTTCATCTATGCGCTCGTCCTCACGCCCGCGCTGACCGAACTCTTGCCGCGCTCGGGCTATGCCGCCACGCCCGCCAATGTCGGGCTGGCAGGCTCGATCCTGTTTGCCCTCTTTCTGGTTGGCTGGGGGCTGTCGTTTATCTGGGGGCCGCTCGCCGATCGCTTCGGGCGCACCAAGGTTCTGGCCGGCACGATCTTTACGTTCGCGATTTTCACGGGGCTGTCGGCGACCGCGCACAACGTGTGGGAGCTGGCCATCTTCCGGTTTATCGCCGGTGTCGGGATTGGTGGCGAATGGGCGCTGGCGGGCACCTATGTGGCCGAGGCCTGGCCGGAGGATCGTCGCAAGATGGGCGCGGGCTATCTGCAAACCGGCTACTACGCGGGCTTCTTCCTTGCCGCCGCACTCAATTACACGATCGGCGTTCACTACGGCTGGCGTGCCATGTTCCTGACCGGCGCGGTGCCGGTGGTCGTTGCGATCCTGATTCTGCTGCGCGTGAAGGAGCCGGAGAAGTGGCAGAAGACGGAGGCGCGTACCGTGCGCACCAGGCCGTTGCGCGAGATTCTCGGCCCCGTGTACCGGCGCCGTACCTGGGTGGCGTGCGCGTTGCTGACGATCGCGATTATCGGCCTGTGGGCGGGGGCGGTCTATGAGCCGTCAGCGGTGATTCAGCTGGCAACGCGCGCCGGCATGGGCAAACCCGATGCGATGCGCACCGCGTCGATCGCCACCGGCTTGCTGTCGATCTCGACGGTTCTCGGTTGCCTCGCGCTGCCGCCGCTCGCCGAGCGCATTGGACGTAAAAAGACGCTGGCGATCTATTTTGCGGGGATGGCGGTCGCAATCGTGGGCAGCTTCGGCTGGTCGTTCTATATGCCCAATGGGCTGGTGCCGTTTATCGCCTGGTTGTGCGTGCTGGGCTTTTTCGGCGGCAATTTTGCGCTGTTCAGCCTGTGGCTTCCGGAACAGTTCGAAACCCGCGTGCGGGCGACGGCGTTCGCGTTCTGTACGTCGTTCGGGCGTTTTGTCGGCGCGGGCGTCAACTTTCTGCTGGGCGCGGCCGTGCTGCATATGCATACCTTGGGCATACCGGTTGCGCTGACCGCGCTGGCGTTCGTCGTGGGGCTCTTCATCATTCCGTTTGCGCCGGAGACGAAGGGGGAAGTGCTGCCGCAGTGAGGGGGAGTTATTCTCCGAGGAGAAAATGTAAGGGGAGTATCAGACAGGCGGCATCGGGCGGCATACGTGCCGCCCGCCTGGGCGCTCATCGCTCAGGCGGACTTGGTCCGCGGCTCACTCCGCCGGATGCCGCTCATGCGCACTGCGTCGCAGGATGGACACCAGCGGCCACCCAAGGTTGACCCCGAGACTCGAGATCACGATCAACGCCATGCCGGCGAGTTGCGGCGCCGACAGTGCCCGCCCATACACCACCGCATCGACGACGATCGCTGTCAGCGGATAAACAAACAGCAGCACGGCGATAACGGGGGTGGTCAACTTGGGCAACGCCCCGTAGATCAGTACGTACGCGAGACCGGTATGCAGCACGCCCATGCCGACGAGCCAGAACCACTGCATCGGCCCAATATGCACCGACGCGAGCGGTGCAATGAACGGCAAACACACCACGCCGACCAGGCACTGCGCGAGCGTCAGCAGATGCGGGCGCAACTGGCCGAGACTCTTGGCGATGAGCGTCACGCTCGCATAGAGCACAGACCCGGCCAGCGCCTCGCCGATGCCGATCAGGTAGCTCGCATGGCCCTGCAGGTTATCGGTTGTCAAGACGCCGGAGGCGAGCGCGAGGCCTGCAAATGCCGTCGCGATCCAGCCGAGCCGGTCGCCGCCGAGCCGTTCCTTGAACAAGGCCGCGCCGATCAGCACGACCCAGAACGGCTGCACATGAAACACGACCGTCGCGACCGCGATGCTGGTGCGGTGAATCGCATCGAAGAACCAGACCCATTGGGTCACCATCAGCACGCCGGACAGCACCGCGAGCAACACCATGCGCAGCGTAAAACGCTGGGCCCTGAAGAATCCCTTCCACGCGCAATAACCGGCCAGCGCCAGAAAACCGAACAGGCAACGGAAGAACACCATCGTCATGGCATCGAGCCGTGCTTCCTCGACGAAGATGCCGATCGTCCCCATCAGCAAACCGCCGCTGGCAAGGGTGATGGCGCCCTGTTGACGAGTGGTGAGTGACATGCAAAACGCTCCGTAACGATGACAAGATCGAGTATCGGGGACTTGCCGGGCAACAACAAACGAATAAAATTGAGAAATTCAATAAGCTAGACTTATAAATCATGCACCCTGAATTCGACGTGGATCTGCTGCGCACCTTCGTCGCCGTGGTCGAAGCGGGCAGCTTCACGAAGGCCGCGGCCACCGTGCACCGGTCACAGGCGGCAGTCAGCATGCAGATCAAGCGGCTCGAAGGCATGCTCGGCACCACGCTGTTCGCCCGCAATACCCGCAATCTGGCGCTGACGCGGCCGGGCAACACG
>DASZIR010000072.1:0-5126 GCA_035948995.1 Paraburkholderia sp.
GACGCAACGGCAACCCTCGGTGCAGCAGACGGTCCGGCAACCGGCGGCGTAGCGGGCGTCGCGACCGCAACGGGCCGCGCAGCCGGCGACGCAACCGGGGGCGCAGCGGGCGGCGCAACTGCAGCCGGTGGTGTAGCGGCCGGCACAGCGACAGCCGGCGGCGCAACGGCAGCGGCTGGCGCCGGGGCCGCCGCCTGCTGTGACGTTTCGCTCCATCCGCCCCCTAGCGCCTTATAAAGCGTCACGAGGTTGGTCAGGCGCGCAAGACGAACCGCAACCAGCGTCTGCTGCGCAGCAAACAGCGAGCGCTGCGTATCGAGCGCATCGAAGTAGTCCCCTATTCCTGCGCGGTAACGCATCATCGAAAGGTCATAGCTCTTGGCGGTGGTGTCGACGAGTTCCTGCTCCTTGCGCGTCTGGCTATCCAGCGTGGTACGCCCCACCAGCCCATCGGATACCTCGCGGAATGCCGTCTGAATGGTCTTTTCGTACTGCGCCACGTAGATGTTCTTTTCGACTTTCGCAGAATCCAGGTTGGCCTGGTTCGACCCGGCGTCGAATATCGGCAATGTGACCGATGGCGCAAAGGTCCACGCCAGGCCACTGGAAAAGAGTCCAGCGAGCGAAGTGCTTTGCACACCAAACGTACCGGTCAGGGTGATACGCGGAAAGAACGCCGCGCGCGCTGCGCCGATGTTCGCGTTAGCGCCCTTGAGCTGGTCTTCCGCTGCGATGATGTCGGGCCGGCGCTCGAGCATGTCGGACGGCAAGCCTGCCGGCAGGTCCGCCAGAATGCCTTGCGCCGCGAGCGGACGCGCAGGCGGAAGGTCATTCGGAATCGGGCTGCCGATCAGCAGCGTGAGCTCATTCTCGCTTTGCGCCGCCTGGCGTCGGTATTGATCGAGCGCCGTGTCGGCGGTCTCGACCTGGGTCTGGGCCCGCTGCAGATCGAGTTGTGAGGATGCCCTGCCCATCACCCGGCGCGTCATCAAGTCGTAGCCCGCCTGCTGGGTCTTCAAGGTTTCCTGCGCAAGCACCACAAGCTCCTGATTCGCCTCCCACGTCAAATACGCATTGGCGACTTCAGCGACCAGCGCAATCTGCGCGCTGGTGCGCGCGGCCTGAGTCGAGAAATACTGTTGAAGCGCCTGATCCTTGAGGCTGCGCACGCGCCCAAAGAAGTCCAGTTCGTACGAAGTCACGCCGACGCCCACGCTATAGATGGTCGGCGGCTCGCCCGCGAACTGCACTGCGCTCGGTTGATGCACCGTCGTCGAATTAGCCAGCGCATTGACCGTCGGGAACAGTGTCGAGCGCTGGATCTGGTACTTCGCGCGCATATCCTCGACATTCAGCGTAGCGATGCGCAAGTCGCGGTTGTTGTCTAACGCGATGGAGATCAGGCGCTGCAGACGCGGGTCGGCAAAGAAGTCACGCCAGCCAATATCGGCGGCATGCGCGGTGCCGGCGCCGCTATCCGGACCGGAAGACGCCGGCTGGTACGCGGGCCCGCTCGGCCAGGTGCTGGCCACCGGGGCGGCTGGCCTTTCATAGGTGGGTTCGAACGAGCACGCAGCGAGCAGGCTCAGACAGATCATCGACAGGCGGGATTTGTGCATAGTGATATCTATTTTGATTCGCAAATGGTGATGAGCGGCGCGCGGTCCTCATCCGAGGAACGCGCGTTGCAGCAGTCTTGCCAGCGCCATGCGCCGCCTGGCCCTGCTCGCAAGGTTCACTGGCGTCTCGCTGAACAGCAGCCGGATCAATGCGTACCGTGTCGCCTTGATGTGGTTGAACTCAAGGCCAATGAAGTCGCCCTGATGGCGCACGACCCGGCACGCGACCCAGCCGATCGGCTCGACCTTCACCCAGCCTTCGGCGCCATCGGGAATGTCACGCGCACGCACGCATGTCATGCCCACACCACTGCATGAAAGGTCAGAGGTGGTGCCGGGAAATTCGACGCCGTTTACGGCCAATCGCGCGGTAGCATCAAACGGAAAGCGCTCCTCCTTCCTCGGGCGAGGCAATTCGATGCATACGAGTAGCGACACGAGATAAAGCGCGAGCGCAATGGCCGTCCACACCACGTTGAATGCGAAACCGGGCGCGTCGGGATTGTCCAGTAGCGAGCGCACCAGGCCCAGCGCGGACAGCACAATCAGGCCGCCGAAGAAGCCGGCGAGCCTGGCGTGGATGACGACCTTCGAGCGATCGAGGCCTTTGTTGGTCACCTTGAAGGGACGTCCGAACGGTCTCACGAGCGCGCTCGCAAGCGTGGCGCTCACCGTCATCGCCGCAACGATCTGCGTGACTTCGGTGAACACCGGCAGCGTGCGTGAGCCGGAAATCCAGCTGCTGTAGAACCAGAACGCGAGCAGAGCGGGCGTGCCGTATGCGAGGAATTGTGCGGGGCTCGTATAGATCGACGGAATGCCGAGGTACCAGTAGAGCAGCGGCGCCACCAGCATCATCAGGATGAAGGGGCGGCTGAACCAGTGCAGCATGCCGTGCAGATAGTGAAGTCTTTGCATGAACGAAAAGCCTTTGCCGCGAAACGGTCCATCTGGCAGCAACGCCACCTGGATCGTGCCCAGACACCAGCGGCTTCTCTGCGTGATGTATTCAGGCAGCCCTTCGGCGGACAGCCCGACGCTGAGCCGCTCGTTGAGCCAGCGCGTCCTGTAGCCGCGCGGCAACAGCCGGTACGTCAGGTGGATGTCCTCGGTCACCGTGCCGGTCGGAAAACCGCCGATCAGATCCAGCAGGTCGCGCCGCACGACAAACGACGTGCCGACGCAAAAGGCCACGCCCCATGCATCTTTCGCGGGTTGAAACACGTCGAAGAACACGCGCTGTTCGTCGACCCAGCACTCGGTGGAACGCAGGTTGTACTGGATGGGATCGGCGTTGTAGTAGAACTGCGGCGTCTGCACGACACCGATGTCCGGCTCGTCGAACAGTCCGATCATGCGCATCAGGATGTTTCGCTGCGGCGCGAAGTCCGCATCGAGCACGAGGATGTAGGGCGCGTTGGTGAGCGCCGCGGTTGCACGCAATCCGTTGTTGAGGTTGCCCGCCTTTGCATGCGCGTTGTCGGGACGCGTCAGATAACGTGCACCGACTTCCTCGCAAAACTCCCGCAACCAGTCGCGGCGGGTGTCGTCGAGCACCCACACGGTAAAGTGTGGATAGTCGACGGCCAGCGCGGCGACGATGGTCTTCTCGAGCACGTCCAGGCCTTCGTTGTAGGTGGCGATAAAAATATCGACGGCCGGCACGTCTGTGCGCCCCCTGAGTGCCGCTTCGCCGCGGTCGGCACGCGCGCTATGGTCGGAGCTGCGCGTGAGGACAACGATCGAGAACAGTGTGTACGTCACCGTCATCAGCTCGAACCCAAAGAACAGATACGGCCACACGCTCGCCAGCTCCGGTTTGAATTCAGGCAGCGTCGACGTGCTGCGCCACAACAGGTAGTTGACGAGCAGAAAGGCCGTCACGCTGCCCACGGCGATTCGATCGAACGTCCGGTGGCGGTCCGAGACGAGGCACAGCACCGTCACGATGGCGAGCGTGCCGAGGTTGATATCGAACAGCGTGCTGGTATCGAAGAATTGTTCGTACATGGATGCGTATCCGGTCAGGAGCCGAGCCTGCGGCCAGCAAATGGATTCCAGCCGGCGGCCGCGAGCACCGCCCACGCGGTAGCGCCCAGGTGCGGCAGGTGGAAATAGTAGAAGTCCGCGCTCTTCGAGGTCGGACCGATCGCGAGACCTGTGCGGATGCGCTCGTTCGGCGTCGCATACAGCAGTCCAGACGGAGCGCGTTGACCCAGCAGCACGTTCCAGAGCGGCGCGGCGTCCTGGCTGCGGCCTCTGGCTTGCAGCACCAACGCGGCCTGCCCCGTTCCTTCGGTCCAGACGCCATCCGGCTGCGCGTTGAAGCCCAGGCCGGCACCGGCGCGATGATGCTCCATGGTCCAGTCGATCGAGCGGTCCCAGCCGCTCGCCGGGCTCTCAGGCAGCGCAATCAGCGGCCATAACTCGGCATCGAGCGCGGATGGACCTGCGTTGAGCGTGCGGCCGTCGTTCTGCGTACCGATGGCGAAGCGTCCGTCGCGTGCGTCCCACATCGCCGTGATGAAATCCCGCGCATGGGCGGCCTGGCCGGTCCAGCGCGAATCGCCGGTCGACCGCGCCAGCCAGCTGAAAGCGGCGTAGGCATCGACGTTCTGTTCGGTCGACTTCCACGACTGCCGGAGCGGCTGCGGCTCTTCACCGAAGTAGCCGCCGATAAAGCCGCCGGGTGGTCCGGCATCGTAAGTGTTGGCCGCAACCCAGTTCATCAGCGAAGCGGCGGCATCGAGATAACGCCGCTCGTGCGTCGCCTCGTACACCGTCATGAGAGCGAGCGCTGCCCACGCGACATTGCCGGTGGCCGAGCCGACCTGATACGCATCCTCATCCCACCGCCGCGCTGGCGCGTCCCACCATCCGGGTAATTCGAGCGGATCATGACTGGCCGCGCCGGCGCGGTACGCATTGCGCAATCGCCCGTCGTGGTAGTGCCGGTCATGCGTGCTCGCCAGCACCAATGCATCGGCAATGCGCCGCGCGTGATCTGGCTTGCCGCACGCTACGAGCGCGATGCTGGCGAGCGCGTTGTCGTAGGCGAACGCAGCGTTTTGCAAGGCGGGGGTGAGCGGCTGACCGTCTGCGGCTTCATAGCTCTGCACAAAGACCGGCCCGTCGCCGGCAATCGAGCCGACCTTATGAACGAGCGCGTCGCAGCCTGTCGCCAGCAATTCCTGTTGCTGCGAGCGCGGCGCCGCAGCGCTCGCTGGCGACAGGAATACCATTACGGGAATCAGCATCGATAGCGCCTCTAACGCGTGTATCCGCAGCCGTCTAGCGAGACTTCGCATGGCGAACTCCCATCAATGACGAGATTTACGACTGCCCGGTGCCGGACAGCAGGCCTGGCAAGCGGTGGCCGATGATTGTCTCGAGCCGGCTCGCCCACGGCCGATCGATGCTCACCTGCACCCACTGACCAACCTGGCACGTGCCGCCGTGCGTGCTCGCGCCCGTCGCGTTGCCGCCTTGAACACTGCCACCCTGAAC
>DASZIR010000073.1:0-29645 GCA_035948995.1 Paraburkholderia sp.
CGATGGCCCGTTTCGTGGTTACCCGGACCGTGTCTGCAGCCACCGCTTCCAGAGCGCCGCGCTGAGGAAGCACGCGGCGGTGGGTCTGCTCACTTCGTTGCAACGTAGCGGGCTGGTTACCGCTCCCCCTGGTCAACCCCGGGCATGCCCAGTTGCCTGAACAAGCCCCGTACTTCAGTGCGGGGTGGTTGACCCATAGACTGCAGCAAACCCTGCCTGTCAAGGGTACACGATCAGGGCAATGAGACAAATCGCAGTTTCACTCTTCCCTTTTTTCGCGACTTTGCTATAATCCCGTTTCTGCGTGCGGCTGTAGCTCAGTTGGATAGAGTACTTGGCTACGAACCAAGGGGTCGTGGGTTCGAATCCTGCCAGCCGCACCACTTATTTCGAGGGCCTCCCTCCGGGGAGGCCCTTTCGTTTCACCCGGTTTATCGCAGTACCCGTTTAGCGTGCGGCTGTAGCTCAGTTGGATAGAGTACTTGGCTACGAACCAAGGGGTCGTGGGTTCGAATCCTGCCAGCCGCACCACCTATAAAGGGCCTTCCATGGAAGGCCCTTTGTCTTTGTTCGGCGGCTTGTATTCGTGCGAGCGTGATACGGTTCGTGGCGGATGGCGCAGGGCAACATCGCACGAGCGAACGAACCGGCTCGTCAACGTGGCGCCGACTGAATGTCGCCGATCTGCCCATCGGGCTTTGGTATATCTTCGACAGACGGCCCCACCGTCTGCTCCCCGATCGGCTCCGCCCTCAAGCCGACTAGCGCCTGGGCCTGCCGGAGCACATCGTCCACCGTAGCGCCGAAGCGGCTTGCCACAAAGGCACGCAGCAGGGCGAGCCGCAATGAGTCGCCCTGCCCCTCTACGGTACGGTGGGCGCCTTCGAAGTCCGCCACGCAATGCGCCGGCTGACGATTCACGCGCTCGCGCACCTCGAGCCGTTGCGCACGCTCCAGCACGACAGCAGCCGCCTCCCAGGACGTAGACGGCGTGAAACGCCCGTCCCAGGGGTGACCGCGATCGTTGCCGCGGATCGCGACAGTTTGTCCGCTATCGGTAAAGTGTATTTCACGCACGAAGTCGTGCAGGCTGCGGGCCACCCAATAATCGAGCGCCACACCGGTCAGATCAGCTACGTTCATCGCGTTCTCCCTCAGGATCAGGTGAGACTCGTACGCGGCGCGGGTGTTCAGCTTTGGGGGGTGGCCAGGACCGCCGAGCGCGGTGTATCTGGGGGTGCCAGCGGGGCGTTGCCGCGGCGGTCACTCCAAGGTAGGAGCGGCGACGTCTACGCGACCTGACCTGGCCGGCCGCAGCTATGCGCCCCAGCCTGGCCGGCCGCACCTGCGCGGCCCGCTCAATAATCAGCCCGTTCCCGGTCGATTCGCATCCCGCCATCGTGACGGTGATGCCCTTCCTCGCTCGGCCGTTCGCGCGCGATGCGCATCACATCCGGGTTCGTCCGCACGCGGCGCATCACGTTGGCAAGATGAACCCGATCGCTCACCTGGATCACAAAGCGCAGCACGGTCGACTCCTGCGACAGGTCTTCATCCATCGCAATGTGCACGATGTTCGCGTCAGCGGACGTGATATCCGCTGCGACGCGGGCGAACACGCCCTTGGTATTCTTCACCAGCACCTTCACCGCCACGTCGAACAGACGCCCAGGCTGCGGCGCCCACGCGACGTCGATCCAGCGGCCCGGATCGCGCCGGTGGATGCGCTGCGCGACGCGGCAGTCGGTGGTGTGGATGGCCATACCCAGGCCGATGCCGATATAGCCCATGATGTCGTCGCCCGGAATCGGCCGGCAACAGGCGGACAATTGCACCGACATACCTTCCGTGCCGGTGATCACCACCGGCGGCGCATGCGGCGCGTTACCGGATTCGGAGCGCGGGCTGTCGTCGTCGGCATCGCGGCCACTCATCAGCACTTCGATGCGCTTGGCCATCACCGCTGCGACGCGCCGGCCGAGGCCGATATCCGCGAAAATCTCCTGCCGGCTCTTGTTGCCGGTCCACTGGACCAGCTTTTCCCAGACTTCCGGCGTGACATCGGAGAGCGCCAGCCCGTAGCCCTTGAGCGCCTGATCCACGAGCCGCTCGCCCAACTGCACCGATTCGTTCAGGCGCATCGTCTTCAGATAGTGGCGGATGGCTGAACGCGCCTTGCCGCTGCGCACGAAGCCAAGCCACGCCGGATTCGGCTTCGAATACGGCGCCGTAATCACTTCGACGATATCGCCGCTCTTCAGCTCGGTCCGCAACGGCAGCAATTCATTGTTGATCTTCACCGCGACGCACTGGTTGCCCAGGTCGCTGTGGATCGAATAGGCGAAGTCGAGGGCGGTGGCGCCGCGCGGCAGCGCCATGATCTTCGACTTCGGTGTGAACACGTAGACCGCATCCGGGAACAGATCGATCTTCACGTGCTCGAGGAATTCGCTCGAATCGCCCGCTTCGCTCTGGATGTCGAGCAGCGACTTGAGCCACTGGTGCGCGCGCTTCTGCACGTCGTTCAGGTCGGCGCCGCCGTTCTTGTACAGCCAGTGTGCCGCCACGCCTGCTTCGGCGATCTCGTGCATCTTGCGCGTGCGCACCTGGAACTCGATCGGCGCGCCAAACGGACCCACCAGCGTGGTATGCAGCGACTGGTAGCCGTTGACCTTCGGAATGGCGATGTAGTCCTTGAACTTGCCCGGCACCGGCTTGTAGAGCGCATGCAGCGCGCCAATGCAGGTGTAGCACTCAAGGGCGCTCTCAACCACCACGCGGAACCCGTACACGTCGAGCACCTGCGAGAACGACAGTTGCTTGTCGCGCATCTTCTTGTAGATGCTGAAGATGGTCTTTTCGCGGCCGGTGACTTCGGCGTCGATCTTCGCGTCGGCAATGGCCCGCTGCACCGACTCCAGAATCTTGCCGACCACTTCCCGCCGGTTGCCGCGCGCTGCCTTGACGGCCTTTTCGAGCGTGGCGTAACGATGCGGGTTGAAGTTCGCGAAGCTCAGGTCCTGCAGTTCGCGATAGGTATTGTTCAGACCTAGCCGGTGGGCGATCGGCGCGTAGATGTCCAGCGTTTCGCGTGCCACGCGACGGCGCTTCTCCGGCGGCACCGCACCCAAGGTGCGCATGTTGTGCAACCGGTCAGCCAGCTTGACCAGGATCACGCGTACGTCGCGCGCCATCGCGAGAAGCATCTTGCGGAAGTTCTCCGCCTGCGCTTCCTCGCGGTTGCGAAACTCCATCTTGTCCAGCTTCGACAAGCCGTCGACCAGTTCCGCGACCTTCGCGCCGAAGCGCTCGGCGAGTTCGGCCTTGGTCACGCCCTGGTCTTCCATCACGTCATGCAGCAGCGCCGCCATGATCGACTGGGCGTCGAGCTTCCAGCTGGCGCAGATCTCTGCGACAGCAACCGGGTGCGTGATATAGGGCTCGCCGCTCTGCCGATACTGGCCCAGGTGGGCTTCGTCGCTGAAGTGGAACGCCGCCTTGACTTCCTTGATCTCTTCCGGCGAAAGATACCCGGACAGTGCGGAAGTCAGCTTGGCGATCGAGACGACGTCATGCCGGCGCGGCTGCTCCGGCGTGGCGGTCGGCCCGAACAGATGGCGAAACGACTGTTCGAGGACCGCGTCGATGTACTTGCGTGCAGAGGCCGGTGAATCGCTGTCGTGGGCGTCGTGCTCCACTTCCGTGACGGGGGGCGAGGGGGTAGTGCTCATATTCGCCTCCGTAACAGGTTGGACGCCGGTCTGCACGCGTTGGGTGAATTACATATGGCAATCGAAAACGGTCGAAGCGTACCTTAGACCGGTACCTTCTTCAGCATTTCGACGCCAACCTGGCCAGCCGCGATTTCGCGCAGCGCGACAACGGTAGGCTTGTCGCGGCTTTCGATCTTCGGTGTGTGGCCTTGTGCGAGCTGGCGTGCGCGATAGGTTGCGGCAAGTGCCAGTTCGAAACGATTCGGGATCATTTTCAGACAGTCTTCGACGGTAATGCGGGCCATGTTGGATTCCTTCTCAGTATGTCGCTTATTCTACCTTATGTGCTCGGTACCTCGCCGCGATCACGCATGCGGCAGGTGGATGCCGAGCTGCACGAAAAGGTCCGTGTGGCGTGCGTATTGCGAGGCGAAGCGCGAACGCGTGGCAGCGACGAGACATTGCAGCTCCGCGAGCGCACGATCGAAGTTCTCGTTGATCACCACGTACTCCGCTTCGGCCGCATGCGCCATCTCGCTGCCGGCCGCCAGCAGCCGCCGCGTAATCACGTTCGGCTCGTCCTGGCCGCGCTTCTTCAAACGCTCTTCCAGGGCCTCGAGCGACGGCGGCAGAATGAATATTTCCACCGCGTTGTGAAACTGCTTCTTCACCTGTTGCGCGCCCTGCCAGTCGATTTCAAGCAGCACATCATGGCCGCTTTTCATCTGCTCTTCGATCCACAGGCGCGAGGTTGCATAGTAGTTGCCATGCACTTCCGCGCTCTCGAGGAATTCGCCCTCGGCGTGGCGCTTGAGAAAATCGTTCACCGCCGTGAAGTGGTAATGCTCGCCGTCCTGCTCCTTCGGTCGCGGCGGGCGCGTCGTGTAGGAGATCGACAGGCGGATCGCCTCGTCGCGCGCGAGCAGCGCGTTGACGAGCGTCGATTTGCCCGCACCCGAAGGCGCGACCACCATGAACAGGTTGCCGGGATAGGCACCGGCGTAAGGGTTGCGCGGTGCGCTGTTTTCGCGTGTGTGGTCGGTCATTGCAATCGTTGTCCAAGAGTTGCCCGAGGATTACTCCAGATTCTGTACCTGTTCGCGCATCTGTTCGATGAGCAGCTTCAAGGTCATCGACGAATCCGCCAGTTCCTTCGCGGCCGCTTTCGAGCCCAGTGTGTTCGCTTCGCGATTGAGCTCCTGCATCATGAAGTCGAGGCGCTTGCCGACCTTGCCGCCTTTCTCGATCACGTGACGCGTTTCGTTCAGGTGGGCGGTCAGCCGCGACAGCTCTTCGGTGATATCGATGCGAATGCCGTACATCGTCACTTCCTGACGGATACGCTCGGCGATTTCCTCGCGCGAGATGCTCGTCGCCACCGTATCGGGCGCGGCAATACCCAGCGCTTCCTGCAGCCGCTCGACGATCTTCTGCTGATGCCTCGTGATCAGCTCCGGCACCAGCGGCGTGATCTTTGCGACGATCGTTTCCATCTCGGTGACGTTGGCGAGCAGCATCGTCGCGAGTTGCGCGCCTTCGCGGGCGCGCACGTCGATCAGATCGGCGATGGCCTGCTTGCCGCACGCGAGCACCGCGTCGCGCAGCGTTTCGGCCGGCACAGCGCTTTCGGCCAGCACACCCGGCCAGCGCAGGATTTCGCCAGTACGCAGGCGGCCGGCTTCCGGAAACGCGTTCACTACCGCGCGTTCGAGCAGCGCGAGCTGCGACAGCGCATCATGATTGATCGCGCCAGCGTTGGCGGACTGTTCGCTGCGCTGCAGATTGATACGAATATCCACCTTGCCGCGCGACAGCTTGTTCATCAGCATCTCGCGCAGCGTCGGCTCGCAGACGCGCACGTCTTCGGGCATGCGGAAGTTCAGATCAAGAAAGCGCGAATTCACCGTGCGCAGTTCGACCGACACGCTCACGCCGCCATTGCCTGTGGCCGCTGCGAGTTCGCGCGTGGCGCTCGCATAGCCAGTCATGCTGTAGATCATCGTATGTCTCGCGATTGAGGCCATGCCGCGGACGGGATGGCCTGTAGAGTCGAATCGCCCGGCGTGTACGAGACGCGGGGCGTGGAACCGGCATTATCCCATTTTTACCGGGGCGCCCCGGCACACGCGCAAAGGCCCGTCACGGCGCGCGCCAGAGCACGCAAGAAGCCGCCCCGCGCGATCGGCGGTAAAATCGACGTTTCCCTCCCGCCCTATCTCCACAACCACCCCGAACGATGAACGACACCACGAAACGCCCCAGCGGGCGCCGCGCCGATCAGCTGCGCGATGTGCGCATTACGCGTCACTATACGAAGCATGCGGAGGGCTCGGTGCTGGTCGAATTCGGCGACACCAGGGTGATCTGCACGGCGAGCGTTGCCGAGACGGTGCCCGGCTTCCTGCGCGATCGCGGCCAGGGCTGGCTCACGGCCGAATACGGCATGCTGCCGCGCGCCACCAACACGCGCAACGACCGCGAGGCCGCGCGCGGCAAGCAGACCGGCCGCACCCAGGAAATCCAGCGTTTGATTGGCCGGGCGTTGCGCTCGGTGTTCGATCTCGAGAAGCTCGGCGCCCGCACGATGAATATCGATTGCGACGTGATCCAGGCTGACGGCGGCACGCGCACGGCCAGCATTACCGGCGCCTTCGTCGCCGCGCATGACGCGGTGACGAAGCTGCTCAGGAGCGGGCGCATCGAAAGCTCGCCGATCACGGACTTCGTCGCGGCGATTTCGGTAGGCGTGTTCAACGGCCTGCCGGTGCTTGACCTCGACTACGACGAAGACTCGAAGTGCGACACCGACATGAACGTCGTGATGACGGGCGCCGGCGGCTTCGTCGAAATCCAGGGGACGGCCGAAGGCACGCCGTTCTCGCGCGACGAGATGAACGCGCTGCTCGATCTCGCGCGCGACGGCATCAGCACGCTGGTCGCCAGACAGAAGGAAGCGCTGGAGTTAAAGGGTGAATGACCGTCAAAGCGCTGGCGGCGCGGCTTCGGGCATGGCGAAGGCGTCGCTCGGCAAAGTGGTGCTGGCCTCGAACAACGCCGGCAAGCTGCGCGAATTCGCGGCATTGCTGGGCGCGGCCGGCATCGAACTGATTCCGCAAGGCGCGCTCAACGTGCCTGAAGCGGAAGAGCCGCATCCCACCTTCGTCGAGAACGCGCTGACGAAGGCGCGCCATGCGGCAAAGCTCACCGGCCTGCCAGCCCTGGCCGACGACTCCGGGCTGTGCGTGCGCGCGCTGCGCGGCGCGCCTGGCGTGTATTCGGCGCGCTACGCGCAGCTTGCCGGCGGTCCCAGGAGCGATGCGGCGAACAATGCGCGGCTCGTCGAACAGTTGCAGGGGGAAGCCGACCGCCACGCCTATTACTTCTGCGTGCTGGCGCTGGTGCGGCACGCGGAAGATCCCGAGCCGTTGATCGCCGAAGGCCGCTGGCAAGGGCAGATTATCGACGTGCCGCGCGGCGCGCATGGCTTCGGCTATGACCCGCACTTCTTCCTGCCCGGATTGAACGCGACCGCCGCCGAACTCGAACCCGCGGTGAAAAACACCAGCAGCCATCGCGCCATCGCATTGCGGCAACTACTGGCGCGTCTGACGGAGGAAGCGTGATTCCCATCAAACCCGTCGGCCAGACCGGCGCCGGGGTGATCAAGGCGTTCACCGCGCCGGGCAGCATCCATCTAACCTCGCTGCCGCCGCTGGCGCTCTATGTGCACTTTCCGTGGTGCGTGCGCAAGTGTCCGTATTGCGACTTCAATTCACACGAGTGGAAAGGCGACGCGTTCCCCGAGAGCGAGTATCTCGACGCGCTGCGCACCGATCTGGAACTGGCCTTGCCGCTCGTGTGGGGACGCCAGGTGCATACGGTGTTCATCGGCGGCGGCACGCCCAGTCTGCTGTCGGCAGCGGGCCTCGACCGGCTGCTGTCGGACGTGCGCGCACTCCTGCCGCTCGACGCCGACGCCGAGATCACCCTGGAAGCCAACCCTGGAACGTTCGAAGCGGACAAGTTCGCGCAGTTTCGCGCCAGCGGGGTCAACCGGCTTTCGGTGGGTATCCAGAGTTTCAACGGAGCGCACCTGAAGGCGCTCGGCCGGATTCACGACGCGGCGCAAGCGCGCCATGCAGTGGAAGTCGCGGCCACCACGTTCGACAACTTCAATCTCGATCTGATGTTCGCGCTGCCGCAGCAGACGCTCGCCGAATGTCAGGCGGATATCGAGACGGCGTTGTCGTTCGCGCCGCCGCATCTGTCGCTGTATCACCTGACGCTCGAGCCGAACACGCTGTTTGCGAAATTCCCGCCGCCGCTGCCCGATGACGACGCGTCCGCCGACATGCAGGACTGGATTCACGAACGCACCGCCGCTGCCGGTTACGGACGTTATGAGGTGTCCGCGTATGCGCAGCCGCATCGGCAAAGCAGGCACAACCTCAACTACTGGCGCTTTGGCGACTATCTCGGCATCGGCGCCGGCGCGCATACGAAGCTATCGTTTCCGAATCGCATCCTGCGTCAGATGCGCTACAAGCATCCGGCGACCTTTATCGAACAGGCAAAAGCCGGTGCGCCGGTACACGAAGAACACGAAGTCGGGCCGCGCGACCTGCCGTTCGAGTTCATGCTGAACGCGCTGCGGCTGGTGGAAGGCTTTCCGGTGCATCGCTTCATCGAACGCACAGGCATGTCAATGACGTCGATCGAACCGGCGTTGCAGGAAGCGGAGCAGCGTGGCCTGATTGTGCGCGATTACGAAAAGATCGCACCGACGCCGCTTGGGCAAGCATTCCTGAACGATCTGCAGGCGCTGTTTCTGAAAGAGCCGCAGTGATGATTGCGCGCGGATTTGCCGTAGCGGCAAGTTTTCAGGTTACAATTTAGGGCTTGGAGGTGTGGCCGAGTGGTTTAAGGCACCGGTCTTGAAAACCGGCGAAGGAGCAATCCTTCCGTGAGTTCGAATCTCACCGCCTCCGCCACCCGCACCCCGCGCAGCAAAGCTTCTGGTCGGCGACATGCCGGCTAACCGCTTTCCCACCCGCCCCACATCCCCCAAGCAGCGCCGGCTGGTTTCGTTGAAGGCCCTTGCCCTGACGTAACGGGCCCCGGGCCTGACCCGGCGTTTTTGCGGTGAAACATCGCCTCCATTACGACACCCTCATTTTTCACCTGTTTTCCGGTCGACCCCGTGAATCCCCCAACTCAACTTTTCTCACCCCGGGTCGATAGCACACATACGGGTCCTTCAGGACTCGCCTGGGAGCCGAACATGAACTTTCGTCCAATAGCCACCCTGCTGGTCTCACTTGCCATCGGCGCCTCGCCTGCGTTCGTCACCGCAGTAGCGTCGACCGACCCGGATGGCGCCGCGCTGTTTGGCGCCACGAAGCTTTCGACCGTCCAGGAGACGGGCGGCACAGCGACGCTGCCCATGTCGACGGCGTCGGTCGGCGCAGACGTGCTGCGCGATGCCACCGGCAACATCGGTGTCAATCTCGCAGCCGGCGCGCTGAATGTGCAGTCCAACCAGATTGCCCTGGTCAGCTCGCCGGCGGCAGACATCAATACGTTCCAGGACGCGCACGCCGCAGCGTCAATCACCGGCAGCAGCACCGCGAAACTCGGTGCCGGCGCGTTGTCTCACGCGAGCGGCAACATCGGGCTGAATATCGTGTCGGGCGTGGGCAACGTGCAGTCGAACGCGCTCATCATCCACTAAGCCGTTCCCCACCGAGCCAGGCAAGAAACCACCCTCCCACCGCACGCACCGGGCCGCGCAAGCGCGGCCCGAACCTGCACGCCCGCCCGGCAAGCCATCCGCTGTCCGCATCGTTCGCTACGCATCGAAACATTCCGTCCGGGGACACCCTAGACTCAAGTCCTTCAATGACGACGGAAAACCACCATGGCCGAGGCCACGCAGGCGGAAATTCGCCACATTCATGAGCAATGGCACGAGACGGTCAGGCAGCGCGACCTGGCCGGCCTGATGGCCCTGTACGCCGAGGACGCGATCCTCGAAAGCCCGCTGATCCTCGCAACCTGGCCGCAAAGGCAGAGTGGCATCCTGAGCGGCAAAGCGGAAATCGGTGCGTTCTTCGAAGCCGGTCTGCGCGCGCCACCTAACGACCTCGGCCGTTGGTACCGCACCGGGACATTCTTCGCCAATGGCAAACAATTGACGTGGGAATACCCGCGGCAGACCCCCGATGGCGATCAGGTCGATCTGATCGAGATGATGGATATCGCCAACGGACTGATCGCGCATCACCGGGTCTATTGGGGGTGGGTGGGCTTCCGGTCTTTGCATGCCGCACTCGCCAGAACGCCCTCCTAGCCATGCCGCGCGCCGAATACGATCCGGCCGTCGCGCCTCGGCGGTCGGCATGGGGATGGGGCGCACCGCACACGTCCCCTAAACCATCGCGGTCGCCTCGACTTCGATCTTCAGGCCGAAGTGAAGCGCGCTAACCGGCACGACAGCGCGCGCCGGCCGGGCATCGCCTGCCCAGCGCGCGTAGATCTGATTGAAGCTCGCCCAGTGCTCGACGTCGACGATGTAGACGCGTACCTGGACGAGTTGTCCGATACTGCTGCCGGCACCCTCGAGCGCAGCCTTGAGATTCGCGAGCACCTGCTCGGCCTGGGTTTCGAACGACGCGTCCGTGAGCTTTCGCCCTTGCGCGTCGATCGGCAGTTGCCCCGACACGAACACCCAACCGTTTGCACTGACGACGTGACTGTAGTGCCCGCCCGGCGTGGCGAGACCGGCGGGGTTGTACGTGCGCGGCAGTCGTGCGTCCCGTTCATTACCAGCCATGAAAGCGACTCCATACGGTGATCGCACCATCGTCAGATAGCGCGTGATAGTCGGGAAACTGCGCGCCGGTCGCGCAGGCATGATTCGGAAAGATACGCAGTCTTGTGCCGATCGGCAGGCGTGCTGCGATGTCGTCACCCGCCGCGTGAGGTCCACCGCCGTGCTCGCCTTCCGTTAAAGCGCGTGCGACGATGCCATGCTCCTGGTTGGCGGCGATCATCAGATAGCTATCCAGCGGCGTGCCGTCGAGCCGGCACACCTGGCCATAGCCGTAATCGCGGGCCTGCTTCGCCGTGCCGCGATCGCGGCTCATTGCCATCCAGCCGGCGTCGACAATCGCCCAGCCTTTCTCCGCCTGATGGCCGATGACCGTGGTCAGCACGCTCAAGGCAAGCTCGCTGGGCTCGCACACGCCCACGTTACGCATCACGAGATCGAAAAACACATACACGCCAGCGCGCACCTCGGTGACGCCGTCCAGATGCCGTGCGCACAGCGCGGTCGGCGTCGAGCCGACGCTCACCCCCGCGCAGGGCAACTGTGCCGCACGCAAGCGTTGGGCGGCGCGCACGCAGCCGGCGCGCTCCTCTTCGGCGAGCGCAGCAAGCGCATCGGGTGTATCCAGTTCGTAGCTGGAACCTGCATGGGTCATCACGCCGCCAATCTGCACGCCATGGTCATGCAGGATGTGCGCGACTTCCAGCAACGTGTCGTCCTCCGGACGGATACCCGAGCGATGGCCGTCGGTATCGACCTCGATCCAGACTTCGAAGGTTTCGCCATGCTCGCGGCCGAACGCGGCCAGCGCCCGCGCCGCATCCGGGTGATCCACCAGCAGCTTGAGATCGCATCCGGCGCGCCGCAACGCGAGCGCGCGTGGCAGCTTCGTCGGCACGATGCCGACGGCGTAGAGAATATCCGTGAAACCCGCAGCGAAGAACTGCTCCGCCTCCTTCAGCGTCGAGACGGTGATGCCGCGCGCGCCCGCCTCGCGTTGCGCCTGAGCCACCTCGATGCATTTCGCGGTCTTCACGTGCGGCCGGAAGCTCACACCAAGGGCGTCCATGCGCTGCTGCATCCGGGCAACGTTGTGCAGCATGCGGGAGCGGTCGATCAGCGCGGCGGGGGTGTCGAGTGTATCGAGTGTCATCAGGCGAATGGAACGTGGGAGGTTATCGTAGGCGCTGAACTGAACCCGCGCAGCCAGGGCACGAGCGCATCGAGGTTCGCGGATTCGATTTCCGGTGCGGGCGCCCCGTCGACAAGACGCAAACCCACCCGGTTATGCCAATACGTGCGCAGCCCGAGCGCAGCCGTGCCGAACATGTCGTAGCTGGAACCGGCGACGAACGCCACCTCCTGCGCGTGCAATCCGAGCTGTTCGAGCGCGCGGCGATACGGTTGCGGGTGAGGCTTGTAGAAGCCCGCATCCTGCGCGGTGACGATCGCATCCCACCGCACGTCGAGCCGCGCCGCTGCCTCGCGGCCAAGCCGGGTCGAACAGTTGGTGACGACTCCCAGACGGCAATGCGGCGCGAGTTGCCGTAATGCTTCGCGCGCTCCGCTCCATGGCTGCAATTCCAGCCAGCGGGCTTCGAGCGCGCGTGGCACAGATTCGGGCAAGCCGACATTGGCCGCTGCGCGCTGCACGAGTGCTTCGTAATCGACGTACGCACCACAACCGTAGGTCAGGCGCAGATACTCAGCCCGCCACGCACGTCCGGCAGCGTCGGACCCGGCGGCGGCATTCCAGACCGTCCACGAATCCAGCAGTGCGGTGAGCAGGTCGAACAGCACAGCCTTTGGCCACGCGTGCGGCGATTGAGGGGGTTGGGTCTCGTTCATGAGCCCGACTATAGAGCCCGGTCGATCAATTGTGTTTAAATAAAACCACACCCATCCTTAAGCAAAATTGAATGATCGATCTGGCGGATCTGCGACTGGTTGCCATGCTGGCGCGCTCTGAGTCGCTGAGCGCTGCGGCGCGCTCGCTGAATGTCACACCTTCAGCGCTGTCGATGCGCCTGAAGAAACTGGAAAAAAACCTCGGTGTGAACCTCGCCACGCGCGACGCGCGCCACCTGTCGCTCACGCCGGACGGCGAAAAGCTGGCGCGTCACGCCCACACCTTGCTCGCCGATATCGATGCCTTGCCAGACGCTTTTCGCCACGACGGCGACCGCCTCACGGGGCACATCCGCATTGCCGCGCCGTTCGGCTTCGGGCGCGTGTACATCGCGCCGCTGCTGGCCCGCTTCGCCCGGCAACATCCGGAGATCCGCCTGCATCTGGACTTGCTCGAAGCGCCGTGGCCGGATCACCGCGCCGCTGACGTGGTGCTGCACATCGGCGCGGTGCGCGATTCGTCATGGATCGCGCTGCCCTTGCTCGCCAACGAACGCTGGTTATGTGCAAGCCCAGGCTATCTGGCGGCGCGCGGTTTTCCACGCGAGCCGCGTGACGTGCTGGCGCACGATTGCATCTGCATCCGTGAAAACAACGAAGATGTGACGCTATGGCATCTGCGGCGCAGGGCAACGCGAAAATCGCAGAAAGCGGCTGCGCATCCGGCGTTGCGCATCAAGCCCGCTTTCACGACCAACGACGGCAGTGTCGCGCGCCGTTGGGCCGAAGAAGGGCTAGGACTCGTGCTGCGTTCGGAATGGGACGCGGCGGGCCCGGTTGCAAGCGGCAAACTGGTGCGTCTGCTCAGCGACTGGGACTTTGGCAGCGTGCCGGTGATCGCGCTCGTACCGACGCGCAAAGGCCGCTCGCTGCGCATCCAGACGCTATTGCGATTTCTGGGCGCCAACCTTGATACGGTTGCAACTGACGCTGCCCAGCCGTGAGCGCGGGCACGCGCGTGAACCGTACATCAACTGCGTGCGAACCCCTGAGCGGGGCGTCGTCACGGAAGGTAACAGCTGTAAGCGCGTGAGAAACCCAAGGCGCGCAATGCGCCGCTACACTGGGTTCGCCTCATCCCCGTGAGGTGTTTTGTGAGTCTCCTCAGTTTGGCCCGCCCCAACCGGCGGGCTTTTTTATCGCCCCGCCACGGACCCGCGCCGACGGACTCACATCGCAACGATGGCCTGCTTCTCCCGCGCATCTGCACAGCGGCGATTCAGATCGCGATGCATGGCCTGACTGTCGAGCAGCACCGATACATCAGACAACCCGTGGTCGAAACGTAAGACGTATTCGATGTCGGTGTAATCGTGGTACGCGCCGCTATCGGCCAGCTTGCGTGCTTCGGCGATGGCGGCGTGCAGCCGCTCGCTTTTGGTCAAATCCCTGATCGCCATGATTGCCGCTCCGAGGAACAGTGACTCCATCATAGCAACGCCTTGAGCGCTACAAGGTAGCGCGCGCGCAACACCCGGGATTTTCCGTAGAGGCGCAGCGGATCGCAGACGCCGCTGCACGGATATCGCCTCATTCGTCAGACGTGTGGCGGCCGTGCGCACAAAAGAATGCCCGCACGAAGCGGGCAAAGAAAGACCTTCCACCGATGCCTCCTTGGGAGAGGCAATTGCAGTGTAGAGGGGTTTGCGCGTCGTTGTGTTGCGACAATGTTTCATGTCATTACACAACACCCATGCCCTGCATGCTGTCACTCCGAAGCAACGCCGACGCGACGCAAAACCGCCCCGCCAATGACAACGCGGCTGCCGTCTGAACGGCCGCCGCGCTACGGTGAAAACTCCCTATGTTCCCGATCAGTACGCGCCGGGAGGCGGCGGTGCGGAACCCGGCGGAGGCGGTGGCGGCGTGGTCACATAGCCGCTGTTCGACTGAATGGTGTTCATGCGGCCAGAGACAGGAATCCGGTCGCCAGACGCGTACATGCACTGCAGGTACGCATAGTCGTAACGACGCTGAACGTCGTATGCCGAACCTTGCGCGGCGCCCGCACCGAACACACTGCCGGCCAGCAGACCGGCACCCGCGCCGACCGCAGCGCCGCTGCCGCCATTAAAGGCCGCGCCAGCGGCCGCGCCGATGGCCGTGCCAACTGCGGCACTGCCAATCGCGCTGGCTGTGGCCGCCTGGTTGGTCGAGACGCCACCTACCTGCTGAAACGCAAACTGACGGCACGAGCCGTCGTCGGCGCGAAACTGATCGAAGCTTTTGCCGGTGCCGGGCAGCGCCATCACGCTCGGACCGGTCGGCACGACCGTACATGCGCCGAGCATACTCAGCGAAGCAATGAGAGCAAACCGTGAATATTTCATTTCCTTCTCTTTGCGGTAAAGCGTCTTTAATTTGAAGGTGCCGGCGATTGCTGCGCCGGCACGGGCCGCCAACCGGACGCGCACGACTTCACGTACGGATAGTAGGTTTTCGAGGCGTCGCAGTAGTACCAGGTGCCGCCCTGCTGCGCCGGCGCAGCGTCAGGCTGGCCCTGCTCCACGTACTCCTGTGGCGCGGCCGGCACGGGCACCGCGACCGGGGGCGGATAGGGGTAGTAATAGGGCACGGGGCCCCATGGGTAGTAGTACCCACCCCCTCCGATAAACACACCGACGCGAGCAGCATGCGCTACGCCACTCGCACAGACCATCGCGACAGCGGACAGCCCGAGCAAAAGATTCAGCCTTTTCAAAACGATCTCCAGACAAAAACTGGCACCAACCTGGTGTCCCAAAGTACTACTGAACGCTATGCCACTCTAAGCCGCAATTCAATTACTACAGAACTCGCGAATTTTTCCGCTCGTTACAGTGCAAGCTGGCTGTCAAGAAGCGCTGGGCAGGATTCGTTCCATCCCATGGCCAACGGCGCTGCCATGCGCCGTGGCAAGCGTCCGAAACAGGCTCGCAACGGAATAAAAGGCTGTAAGGCAGTTGGCGGGGGCATGTGCCTGCGACGACTCAACCGTTGCAACGCGGCCACAACGGCCCGGGCGTGCGACGCGTGAAGTACGAACCGCCACGCATGCAGCGCGCCTATTGCAGCTTGTCCGCGTCCGGATGCAGACGCTGCAACAACTCACGGCCGCGAAGAGTCAGTTGCAGCGTCGCGCCGTGACGGCCGTGGTCGCGCACCTCGACGAGCTGATAGTGACGTAACGCCAGAACGTCCGGATCAAGTTCTTCCAGATGCCGCCCGGTATCCCGGAGCAACATGAGCGTTGCGAGTTCGTGATGGCTCAGCATCCGACACCTCCATTGGTCAATGCATGGGCGATGTCGACATCCTAGTGGACCGGAGCGACACTTTGGCTACGGACGTGTTGCGCGACGTTACGTAGTTACATGTTCGACGCGCACGACGGCGTGGCCGGGCCGGCACGCAACCGTTCACTCAAACACGGGCCGGAAGAAACTACGTTCGTAACTCACGATGCAACGCGTTTGCTCGGCGTAAGCGAAGGCTGCCTGGCATTCCGGATCGGCGAAAGACCGGTTGCGGTATTCCTCGTATTGCGCCAGCGAAGGAAACGTAAACATCGCGAGCGCCACGTTGCTGACACCTTCCGACGGCAGGAAGTAGCCGTGATGCTGGCCGCCGAATTTCGCGACCAGCGGAATCCACAGCTTGCCGTAGTGCTCGAACTCCTTGAGCTTGTAAGGATCAATGATGTAGCGAAGGTAGCAGGTGATCATCGTACGGATTCCATTTCTCTAGTCAGTTCCTGTCAGTGGCGCTACAGCAGCCGATGGTAAGCCAGTTCACGCGCAAGCGCCTCATTGCCGACGAACCGGTACGCGCGCAGCCCCGCCTCGATGGCACCCGCGACATTCGCCTCGACGTCGTCGATAAACAGCGTCTCTGCAGGCGCAACGCCGAGGTGACCGACGCAACGCTGATACAGATCCGGCGACGGCTTCGCGGCCCCGAAGGAAGCCGAGGCATAAACCTGTACGCCGAACACTTCGGCCACGGGCGGACACAGATAGTGGATGTGATCGGCAAGCAGGCAACAGTTATTGGTGAGCACCGCGACCCTGCGGCGAGCGGCAACCGCTTTTGCCAGCGCGATCGCCTCGGCGTCCGGCGTCATTGCAGCGCGACGTGCATCGAGCCAGTCATCCAGCGTCAGCGGATAGCTCAACAGCGCGCCTAATTCGGCGATGTAATCGGTATCGCCAATCAGCCCTGCATCGGCGCGCCCTTCCAGCCCGGAGTCCCAGATCGCCTGCCGGACCGCTTGTGCGTCGCGGCCAACCACGCTCGCAATGTGGGCGATACGCGCCGAACGGTCGTAGCGGCACAGCACGTCGTCGAGGTCGAACAGGACGAGGGAAATGGGAGGTGTCATGGCGTCGGTTCAGAGGGGTATCACACAGGTCGATGACCTCACGATTCTGACAGAGACCGCTAGGCGCATCTACGCCGCCAATCCGGCATGTACGCGAACCCACACATAGCCAGGCTAATCAGGGCCAACGCGCATTGAAACCTGGCGCGTTTTGACTACCATAAAGATACGTCCTGCTTTCGAGCTTCTCCTGCGATGCTCACCCGCACACGTCACCTCCGCAGCTTCATCGCGCGCCTTGGCGCGTGGCAGCCAGTCGCACGCAACGCGGCTCTCGTGCTCGCCATTGCCGCAGCGGTGAGCGGCTGCACCATCACGCCTCCAGAGCGGCCGTTGCTCATCACACCCGCGGCCGCCGTGAATAGCGCCACGCTCGATCAATACCGCGTGGCGGTCGCGCAGCGCATCCTCGAGCGCAACCCGTCTTACGTGCTGCAAGGCATGCTGCAGCCGATGCTGCGTTCGCTGGTGGTGGTCTCCTTCACCGTCGACCGCGACGGCCGGGTGGTGCAATCAGCGGTGTATCGCACCAATGGCGACGACGAAGCCGAAAGCACGGCACTCGCAACCCTGCGTCGTGCCTCGCCCCTGCCCTTGCCGCCACCCAAACTGTTGAACACGCGTGGCCAGATCGATCTGTTCGAGGATTGGCTCTTCAACGACAACGGCAAGTTCCAGCTGCGTACCTTCGCCCCGCAGCAAGCGCAAACGATCGAGTGAACGACGGCTACTGCGCACGCGTGACGGCGCCGCACTGCCGTGCGGCTGCACCTTACGCACGTTATAATTTTCCGATCCCTCGCCGGGCCCTCCGGCACGGCTGTCGCCGCCCGCTCACCCGCCGGCGCCGCGCACGCCCGACCCTCGCATCATCGCGCCACCCGCGCGCTTTGCACCGCCCTGTCCGGCCGCTATCGCCGGCGCTGCCGCTGCGCTCCCCGGGCCTTTGCCCGGTAGCGCCGTAGCACGGCACGCAGGCCATCGTCCGTCGTTGTAAGCTGTCGAGTCGTTGCCCGCGCAACGTCGTGCCCCGGCTGGCAGTCCGTCGTTGCAGCGCACACGAATCTAAACAAAAGACGCGGTATCCGCGCCGCCCACCGAGCGCGCCACGCTGCGTCACGAAACTGGAGACCTTGCATGTCCACTTCGCCGATTTCCGCGACCCAGCCCGGCGCGGCCGGGCAAAACAGCAGTTCGCGGATCATCTTCGCGAGCTTCATCGGCACCGCGATCGAGTTCTACGATTTCTACGTCTACGCGACCGCCGCTGCGCTCGTCATCGGCCCGGTGTTCTTCCCGCACAGCTCCGCGACCGCGCAGGCGCTGTCCGCATTCGTCACGTTCGGCATCGCGTTCGTCGCGCGGCCAATCGGCTCGTTTCTGTTCGGTCATTTCGGCGACCGCATCGGCCGTAAATCGACCCTGGTCGCCTCGCTGCTGGTGATGGGCCTGTCCACCACGCTGATCGGTTTCGTGCCGGGCTACGACTCGATCGGCAGCCTCGCGCCGATCCTGCTGTGCATCCTGCGCTTCGGCCAGGGGATCGGCCTCGGCGGTGAATGGGGCGGCGCCGCGCTGCTCGCCACCGAGAACGCGCCGGCCGGCAAGCGCGGCTGGTTCGGCATGTTCCCGCAACTCGGACCGTCGATCGGCTTCCTCGCGTCCAATGGCCTGTTCTTCGGCCTCGCGCTGTCGCTCTCCGACGAACAGTTCCGTAGCTGGGGCTGGCGCGTGCCCTTCATCGTCAGCGCCGTGCTGGTCGTGCTCGGCTTGTACGTGCGCCTGAAGATCGCCGAGACGCCGGCGTTTCGCGCCGCCATCGAACGCGAAGAGCGCGTGCGCGTGCCGATCGCAACCCTGCTTTCCCAGCACTGGCGGCCGACGCTGCTGGGCGCACTCGCGATGGTGGTCTGCTACACGCTGTTTTACAACGCGACCACGTTTTCGCTGTCGTATGGGGTGTCGGCGCTGCACATCACGCGCCAAAGCTTCCTCGGCCTGCTGTGCATCGCGGTGGTATTCATGGCGCTCGCCACGCCGCTCTCCGCCTGGGCCAGCGACCGCTACGGCCGCAAGCCGGTGCTGATCGTCGGCATCCTCGCGGCGATCCTCTCGGGTTTCACGATGGCGCCACTGCTCGGCAGCGGCTCGATGCCGCTCGTGCTGCTGTTCCTCGTGATCGAGCTGTTCCTGATGGGCGTGACCTTCGCGCCGATGGGTGCGCTGCTGCCGGAACTGTTCCCGACCCACGTGCGCTATACCGGTGCAGGCGTCTCGTACAACCTCGGCGGGATTCTCGGCGCGTCGGTGGCGCCGTACATCGCCCAGGTGCTGGCTGCGCGCGGCGGCCTGACGTGGGTGGGCGCCTATGTGTCGATCGCCGCGGCGGTGAGTCTGTTCGGTGTGCTGTGCATGCGCGAGACGCGCGATGCCCGGTTGATGTAAGCATCACGCCTGCGCGGGCCGCCCGCCGCGCCTCGGGTCGGCGCCCGGGCAGCGCCGCCTGACACCGCGGGCCGCTCTGCCGCCTCCCCTGCGCGCACACCCGGCAAGCGGCACCCGGTCTGCTGAGTTTCCCCTCTTGCACGGCTTTTTGGCGCGCCTATACTCAGGGCCAGATACCCGGTGAGCACGGAGGAAACGGTGAATATTCATCTCCAGAACGCAGATGTCGTGATGATCATTGCGCTGGCACTGCTGTGTTCTCTGTTGCTGGCCATCCGCTTCCGCCCTTCGGGCTGGAAGGCCATCGTTCTCGAAGCACTCGCCGCCAACGCGGCCGCCATCGTCGCGGTGGTCGCCTTCGAGCTGATGCTTAGCTAGGCGCGCCCGTCTCAACGGCAAGCGTCGCACGTCCGGCTCACGCGGATCGTGCGACAGCTCGCTCGCGGTGGCCTTTGCGGCCCTCGCCTCCCATTCCGCTTCACGCAGCGCACGCGTGGCGGATTCTTCGCCTGTCAGTAGTAGCCACGGTCGTGGTCGTGGTCGTGGTGATAGTAGCCGCCGCCGTAGTAGTACCCCGGCACCGGTGCCACGATGCAACCACTCAGCGTC
This sequence comes from Paraburkholderia sp., assembly GCA_035948995.1. Classification (GTDB taxonomy): domain Bacteria; phylum Pseudomonadota; class Gammaproteobacteria; order Burkholderiales; family Burkholderiaceae; genus Paraburkholderia. The sequence continues at coordinate 19,865 of DASZIR010000073.1, forward strand.
GCCGCCAGCACCGCACCGGCAATCAGAGTCAGCGTCAAGCGTTTCATGTCGTTCTCCCCATCGAGTTAGTGTGATTCGAGTGGACCTCGAATGCTGTCGATTGGACACGAAGCGGCCTTGCGCGAGCGTTGCATTTTGTAAGCGATGATGTGCGCCGCGTTACACGTTTTGCGACCACATCAAGCGCGGTTCAAGGCCACGGTCGATGCCTTCGCTGCACGTGCCCGGCGTGGCATGCGAGAACGCCTCGCGGCCGGGCGTGTGACCTCCCGCCAAGCCGCTCTGGTGGCCTGTTCGCGTGCAGCGGCGTGGCGACCGGCATTGAAGCGCCTCGTGGATGGCGCGACCCGGGCAAATTCCCCGCGCATGGCGAAAGCGTAAGCTGCGTGTAGGTAACCAACGGGCGACCAACGAAAAGCGACAGATTTAACAGCCGTGTAATGTGCGGATACGGGCGCGACGGCACGCAATCCTGTGGCGGCAACCGGCCATCGCGCCTGGTGCGGGCGATTGAACTCGGCGAGCAGCGAGCAGTCTCTACAGATGTAGTGCTGCTTTGTTCATGTTGGATCCTCTCCGCCCGTTGTTCCCCGACGCGGGCGTTTTCCGAGGCGTGCCGTGGCGGCGCCCAGTTGCTTGGGCGGACTGCGGTCGCGCCTTTTTTCTTTGGGCAACCGCCGGGCGAAGCTGTCTCAGGCCGCCGTAGCAGGATGCGCCAGCGTGCCGGCAGTGAGTGGATCGGTATGCACGTAGTCGATCGCCTGCAGCGCCTCGCTGACCGGCGGCACCGAATGGCCATCGCCAATGGAGATCGAGCGGAACGGCGCTTCGACGCCGAAATGGGGCCGCGAGGTCGAGACGAAAATCATCACCGTGCGCTTTTGCAGTGCATGGGCGACGTGGACGAAGCCGGTGTCGGTGCCGATCACGAGCGCACACGCATCGATCATGCGAGCGACCTCGGTCACGCTCATCTGCGGCAACACTGTCGCCCCCGGCACCTGTGCCGCGATTTCAACGGCTTCCTCGCGCTCACCCGACGAACCCCACGGCAACACGATGCGGTAACCCCGTTGCACCAGTTCGCGGCCCACCGCCGCCCAATGAGCGACCGGCCACTTCTTGTCGTCTTTCGACGTGGCATGAAAGAATGCCGCGACCGGTGCGTTGCCTGCCTCGAAGGGCACCGTGCCGGCCTCGGGCAATTTCAGATCGTAGACTGCCGGTCCTTCGGGCTGATAGCCCAAGACCTCGCCGACGCTGATGCGCATGCCCTGCCAGGCGTTGCCGGCCGGGCGCGGGCCTAAACGGTCGGTGTAGGCGAACGCAGCGCCGCGCTCGCCAAGATCCTTCGATTGATAGCCGAAGCGCCGCGATGAACGGGCCAGAAAGGCGATGATCGCGCTCTTGTAGACGCCTTGAATGTCGATGATGAAGTCGTAGCGGAACGCCCGCAATTCGCCGATCGACGCCGCGATGGCCTTGAAATCGTTCCAGCGGCGCGCCTTCTTGAACCGGCGTAGCGGCGCACAGAGGACGCGATCCACGCTCTGGCTCCAGTGAACCACTTCGGCAAACGCTTCGTCTGCCGCCCAGTCGACCTGCGCGCCTGGAAATGCCCGCTTGATATCGGCAATAACCGGAAGTGCCTGCACAATATCGCCTAGTGAAGTCACCTTGACGATAAGAATTCGCTTCATTGATAGCCCGTTACTGTATCGGTCGCCCCGATATTTTAGCCGACGATCCTTTCATCTTATAGACGCCGCCGGGGTTTGCCGGAGCGCTACCTGATACGGCACATTACGGGTTGCCGCCGGGAAGCGACATTTCCGTTTCATTTCGATCAGCTTTCACCCGGTCGTAGGATCTGATCGATCGCTATAATGTAGGTTTTGCCAAAGCAAAAGTCTCATGCGGGCATTGCCACCCCTCACCTCCAGCGTCGCCCGGCGTACGCGGCGCTTGTGGCGCCAATACGGCGTGTTCTGGCTGGGCGCCATCGCCGTCGGCCTCATTGCCGTCCTCTACGCCAGACTCATCGACTTCGGCTACGCCCAGTTCCAGGCCATGGAGCATCGCCACGCCTGGCTACCGCTGATCGTGACCCCGGCCGTCGCTGCCGCGTCGGTGTGGCTCACGCGCCGGTTCTTTCGCGGCGCGGAGGGGAGCGGCATCCCCCAGGTGATCGCCACGTTGCACGCGAAGCCCGGCGAGTACGGCGCACGCCTGCTGTCGCTTCGCATCCTGATCGGCAAGATCGCGGTGTCGTTCCTCGCCATCCTCGGCGGCTTTACGATTGGCCGCGAAGGGCCGACGGTGCAGGTCGGCGCGGCCCTGATGTTCAACCTGCGGCGCTTCTATCCGCGTTCGACCGCGCAGATCGAGCGTCAGCTCGTGCTGGCCGGCGCGTCTGCGGGGCTGTCCGCGGCCTTCAACACGCCGCTCGCGGGGATCGTCTTCGCCATCGAGGAACTCACCCGCAGCTTCGAAGCGCGGGCCAGCGGCGTGCTGATTACCGCGATCATCATCGCGGGCGTGATCGCGCTCGGCTTGAACGGCAACTACACGTATTTCGGCACGATCCAGATCGGCACGCATTTCCCGGATCTGCTGGCAGTGGCCGTGGTGCTCACCGCGATCCTGACCGGTGTCGCCGGCGGCTTTTTCTGCTGGCTGCTGCTCAATACCGCACGCTGGATCCCGGCGCCGCTACGCCAGTTGCAAAGCGAGCGGCCGGTTGCGTTTGCCGCGCTGTGCGGGCTGGTGATTGCGGCCGTCGGCCTGATCTCCGGCGGCTTGACCTTCGGCAGCGGCTACGCGGAAGCGCGGGGCCTGCTCGAGGGACGCGAGCATCTGTCCGTGTTCTATCCGTTTCTGAAAATGATCTCGATGGTCGGCTCGTATCTGCCCGGCATTCCAGGCGGCATCTTCGCGCCGTCGCTGTCGATTGGTGCCGGCTTCGGCAATCTGCTGCACATGGTGTTCGGCAGCATGCAGCTGCAGATGCTGATCGCGCTGGCGATGGTCGGCTATCTGGCCGCTGTGACGCAGGCGCCGATTACGTCGTTCGTGATCGTGATGGAAATGATCAACGGCCACGCGCTGGTGATCTCGCTGATGGCAACCGCGTTGATCGCGAGCCGCGTGTCGCGCTTCTTCGCGCCGCCGCTGTACGAGGCGCTCTCGCAGCGCTACATGGCGCCGCTGCCGCAACCGGCGCCTGCGCCCGTTCCGGAAGTGCCCGAGGCGCTGATCGGGGAAGCCCCCGCAGCGGACGAAGCCGACGAAGCCAGCGCGCCGCCGCGGTAACTCAAACGCTCACTTGCAACGCGCGGTTTGAACACCCGGTCACACGCTCAGTAGACCACCACTGGCGCCGGCCGGACATACACGGGCCGTGCCGGCACCACGACGCAGCCGGCCAGCGTGATCGCCAGCAGGGCGATCACCAATCGATTCTTTTTCACGTGATTCTCTCCGCGAGCGCGCAGTCAACCTGCGCGCCGACGACGCGCGGGTCGGCCGTATGCTCATTGATTGGACGGTGTGCGGGCGGTATCAGGCACACTGCGCTCAAGCGGCGCCGCTCAGGCTCCACCCAGGCACCGCCCGGACAGCATGGACGCGGCGCCGCTGAGGCGGTATCAGGCCCAGTGACCTTCGACCCAGTGATAGTTCGGGCCATGCGCGACCCAGTGGCCCGGCACCCAGTGGTAGCCGACGCGCTCGACCTGCCAGTGCCCGGCAACCCACACATAACGGCCGTGATCCCAACGCCAGTGACCGTGGTCCCACACATACCCAACGCGCGGAGCCGGCACCGCTTCGTAGCGCACCGGAGGGGGTGCGGACGGCGCGATCGCGACGACTTCAGCAGCGGATGCCGAGGCAACGGCAGAGGCGCCCGCGGCGATCAACACAGCCTGAGCGAGCAGCACACAAATGGTCTTGTTCATATTCCCCTCTGGTTAAATGCGCCGATGATGGCGTTACCCGTTCAATGCGCGAGACGACATTTCCGCTGACTTCGTGCACGTTACGCGTTGCCCTCAAGTGCAACTGGATATTTCGCAGGCGAGTGCGCCGTGAAAAGGCGCGAGATGGCGGCGCCAGTGCGCATTTGAAGCGGCGCAAGGGCAACGAGGCGGGGCGAGGTGGTGTGGTGGAGACGCGCGAGCAAGGCGCGGGAATCACGCGCGAACCAGGCGCGAAGCCGGCGCAGCGGTGCCGTGAAGCGAGCGTATCGCGTCACGCTCCCGCCCCGTCACGGTGACGGAGCAAGGTACGCGCAACGCGTCATGAAGACAGCCCTTGGGGAATCAGGCCTGCGGGATTTCGATCTTGACCTCGAGCACTTCGAGGTCGTCCTGGCGCTCGAGACTCACGCGGATATCGTCATCGGAAATCTTCACATACTTCGAAATCACGGCAACCAGTTCGCGTTGCAACGCCGGCAGATAATCGGCGGGCGCATGGCCGCCGGCGCGCTCGTGCGCGATGATCAACTGCAGGCGTTCCTTCGCTATGGATGCGGACTTCTTCTTCTCGCCCAGCAAAAACGAAAGAATCGACATTACGTGCGCTCCCCTTACTTGGTGCCGAAGAGGCGCTGCAACAGGCCTGGCTTCTGGTAATCGGTAAAGCGAAGCGATTTCTGCTCGCCGAGGAAACGCGACACGACGTCCTTGTAGGCTTCAGCGACATCCGTGCCGTCGAGGTGCACAGCCGGCAGGCCCTGGTTCGACGCATGCAGCACTGCTTCCGATTCCGGAATCACGCCGATCAGGTCGATGCGCAGGATCTCCTGGATGTCGGTCAGCGACAGCATCTCGCCTTCGCTCACGCGCTTCGGGTTGTAGCGCGTAATCAGCAGGTGTTCCTTGATCGGCTCCTTGCCGTCGATCGCCCGCTTGGTCTTCGACGACAGAATGCCGAGAATACGGTCCGAGTCGCGCACCGATGACACTTCCGGGTTCGTCACGATCAGCGCTTCATCGGCGAAGTGCATCGCCAGCAGCGCGCCGGACTCGATGCCGGCGGGCGAATCGCAAACGATGTATGCGAAGTCCATGGCGATCAGGTCGTTGATGACCTTCTCGACGCCTTCCATCGTCAGCGCGTCCTTGTCACGCGTTTGCGAGGCCGGCAGGATGAACAGGTTCTCGCACTTCTTGTCCTTGATCAGCGCCTGGTTGAGGTTGGCTTCGCCCTGGATCACGTTGATCAGGTCGTACACCACACGGCGCTCACAGCCCATGATGAGGTCGAGGTTACGCAGGCCGACGTCGAAGTCGATCACGGCCGTCTTGCTGCCCCGTAACGCGAGGGCCGATGCAAAACTCGCGCTCGTGGTCGTCTTGCCCACACCACCCTTGCCCGATGTCACCACAATGATTTTTGCCATTACCCTTACCCTGTGTTCGTCAATTTCGTTCAAATAAGTCCGGCTGCAGCCCGGATCAGCGGCACGCGCCTGGCACGGCGCGCGCAACGGATGATCAGGTGAGCCGCAGCGGTTCAATCATCAGCTTCTCTTCTTCGAGCCAGATCTGCACCGGCTTGCCGAGCACGTCCGCGGGCAGCGGGTTCTCGGTCGTACGGTAGATACCGGCGATCGAGATCAGTTCCGCCTCCAGACACGTGCAGAAAATGCGCGCGTCGTGGTTGCCTTGCACGCCGGCCAGGGCCCGGCCGCGCAGCGGCGCGTAAATATGGATGTTGCCTTCGGCGATCACTTCTGCGCCGTAGCTCACGAGGCCGAGCACCACCAGATCGCCTTTTGCGTAGATTCGCTGACCGGAGCGCAGCGGCTTGTCGATCACCGTTGTCTGCGAGGAGGTGGCGAGCTTCACGGGTTCGGCAGCCGGCGTGGCGGCAGCCGCGCTGGCACCTGCGCCAGACTCTGTGTCAGCGGCCTCGGACACGGCCGCCGGTATGGCAATCGGCAATTCAGCCTGCACCGGCGCGGCGGCGTCGGCGGCAGCTTCGGCGCCCTCTTCCCCGCTCGCCTTCGCCGAGGCGCCACGCCGGTCGCGCGCTTCAAGCAGCGGCAGACTGGACCCGGCAGCCCAGCCCTGCTGCGCGTTGGCGACGACACCCACCGGGCGCATGCGCACGCTGTCGAGCAGTTGCGCGATCTCGGCGAGCGGCACGCGCTCGTCGTCGGCGAGGCGGCGCACGTCGATCGCGACGACGTCATTGGCGAAGAATTCCGGGGTCGCCTCGAAGCGCCGGGTCAGTTCGGCACGCATGGCGTCGAGGTCGGTCGTCTTGACCACGAACAGGAGCGTGTCGACACTGCCACTGCGGAGTTCGAAAAATGGCGATTTCTTGGGCGACATAGCGTTCGACAAAAAATTTTGCGTATTTTACAGGCGTCCACGTGCGGAGCCAGTATTTTCGGCAACAGGAATAACTGCCGCGGCCCAACCGGGGGCGGTGCACGCTGTAGCGGCGCAGGGAGAAAGGGAGCGGCGCCCGGCGGGACCGCTCGCCCGGTCACTGGAAGGACGCTTGCGAAGCGCGCCGGACGTGGCGCACCAGCAGGCTTTCCGACTGGTCGGGCCAGCGCGCCGTGCGGGCATGCTCGCCGGTCGGACCAAAGCCGAGGTGCTCGTAGAAGCGCATCGCGTTGCGGTTGGCGTCGGCCACCCACGCGTAGATTTCCTGGGCGCCCTCGCCGGCCAGCCATTCGCTGGCGGTGTTGACGAGCAGTTCGCCGCCGCGCAAATGGCGCACAGCCGGCGCCACCCACAGTTGGCAGACAAAGGCGCGGCGTGCGGCGGTGTCCTCGAAATGCGCTTCGATCAGCCCGGCAGGATGCCCTTCCGTGTAGAGAATGAACGACGTGGCCGTCGTGGAGACCGCGTGGCCCGCGGCGGTGGCATCGAAGGTTGCGGCGTCGGCGGACAAGGCATCCTCGAGCGTCTCGCCGAAGGCATAGGGTGCCTCGCGGAGCGACGCAGTACGGAGTTCGCGAAAAACTGCGCCCTGATCAGCGGCGATGCGGCGAACGGTCAATGACGGACTCATGCAGACGAAAACCCCTTGTAACACTAAGGCGTAGCTTTAACCGAACCGGCGCGCGAGTCAAATCCTTATTTTTGCGATTTGTGCTCAAACGGCCTTGACGGGTGGCGGCCCAGGCGCTTGCAACGTCCACGCATCCTCAAGCGGCACAGGCGCAGCAGCACCGCATGCGGCCACCGGTACGCGCCTGCATTGCCGGTCCGCGAGCTTGCCTCGCCCGCTGAATAGCAGGCGGTTCGTGGAGACCGTGTGTGGAGCCAGTGTGTGGCGATCCGCTTCCGGTGCTTCCCTTTCCTTTGCCGCGGCCCGCGCCCGGCAACCCGTTTATGGCGCCTCGTAACTCCCCGTGCCGTCCGGCCAGGGCGTCAGCAGTTCGAAACCGTCCTCAGTCACCGCAACCATGTGCTCCCATTGGGCCGACAGCGAACGGTCCTTGGTGACCACCGTCCAGCCGTCGCGCAGGACCATCGTGCCGGCGCGGCCGGCATTGATCATCGGCTCGATCGTAAACACCATGCCGGGTTTCAGGCGCACGCCCTGCCCCGGCTGACCGTAGTGCAGTACCTGCGGATCTTCGTGGTAGACCGTGCCGATGCCATGCCCGCAGTAGTCCCGCACAATCGAAAAGCCGTCGCGTTGCGCGGTTTTCTGGATCGCGTGACCGACATCGCCGAGCGTCGCGCCCGGCTTCACCTGGCGCATGCCGGCCAGCATCGCCTCATAGGTCGTGTCGATCAGTTGCCGCGCCACCGTGCTCGGCTTGCCGACACAATACATGCGGCTGGTGTCGCCGAAATAGCCGTCCTTGATCACCGCAACGTCGATATTGATGATGTCGCCGTCCTTCAGGATCTCGGCACGGTTCGGAATACCGTGGCACACCACCTGGTTCACGGACGTGCAAACCGTCTTCGGAAAGCCGAGGTAGCCGACGTTCGCCGGAATCGCCTTCTGCGTATTGACGATGTAGTCGTTGCAGAGCGCATCGAGCTCGTCCGTCGACACGCCGGCCTGCACGTGTTCGCCGATCATCGCGAGCACATCGGCCGCGAGACGCCCGGCAATGCGCAGGCTCGCGATGTCCTCAGGAGTCTTGTAGGTAATGGCCATGAATCAGAACAGGTTGATGAACGCGCAGCAGGAGACGGACTGTGCGGGTTCGTGTGCGAAAGACAAACCGGCCCACTATCAGATCGCGCTAACCGCTCGCGCGAGCACGGTGATCCGGCCTCGATCAGGGAATTGTACAGAGGATGGCGGGACAGGCGTGCCGAAACCCGCTTGTGCCGGCTTGTGCTCTCTTGCACTCTCTTGTGCCCTGTCATGTCCTGCGCGTAGCACGCTGCATCGACCACAAGGTTCGATTCGTAAAGTGCGTTGAGGACTCGCCTCTTCTCCGCGACGTCATTCGGCTCTTCTCCGAAGAGCGGTGTGTCTTCGTGTCCACGATTTGCCCCACTGCACGGCTTCCCCTGCGAAATCACTGAGGAGTGCGGTCACGTCACAAAATTCATGAAATAAAAAGCATTCCTTATTTGTGTGCTCGATCGTTGTGTCGAGTGGCGTAGACAGCGCAGGCAGCGCAGGCACAAGGAGAAAGCCGCTATGCCCGTGGGACAAATGCGTTTCATGCGGCCGAACAATTGGCCAGGCGCAATGGCTGGACGTTTGGATGGAAGCTGATCGAAGTGCCCGGAGTCGGGCATGACGCCGCGGCGACGTCGGGGTCGCCGCAGGCGGTGGAGGCGCCGGGTTTGGGTACGGGCGGGTGATGCGGGTCGGCAAAGCGTTGGGCAGTCAGAACGCGCTATCCGCTACCGCTTCGACGACGTCGTGCTAGTCCCACATGTTCCGGAAGGTGACAGCCACGATCACCGGCACGCAGAGGACGAGTGGAATGGCAAAGTAAGGCACTTCCCGGTCGACGTAATAGCTGTACACGAGCCAGCCGACACCGGCGCCAAGCGTCAGCAGCGCGACGAGCCACGTCAGGAGACTCAGTACCCAGTTTGACGGACGCCAGCGCGTCCGTTCTTCTTTTGTGGGGGGCGTTTTCATCACAGCACCAAAATGGTTTGTCGCGGGTACCTCTCGAACATCAATTTTACTCTTGCACCGCGCGATGGGACGACTTTGCCGATACGCATGCGGACTCCTTCCCCTCGGCAAAGGAGATCGAAGCGTCCCGCGCTGCGCGTTCGAATGTCGAATTGCACCGCGCAAACAAAAAGCCCCGCAGAAAAGTTCTGCGGGGCTTTTTATGAATTCTGGCGGAAAGGGTGTCCGTCTACATAGCATTCCTCGAAATTCAGAGGAATCCAGCCGACCCCTCTCCAGTATTGGGTCTCAAGCCAAGCGACGTTCGGGGTGTGTCGTTCCAAGGCATTCGAATTCAGCTATAATCAGACGTCAATTTGATAGTCGATTTGATAGTCATGCAATGCCAAGAACACTGAACAAATTAAGCCAACTGAAAGTCGCGAAGACAACAAAGCCGGGGCTCTATGCCGATGGCGGAGGACTCTATCTCCAGATCACCGCGAGCGGAGTCAAGTCGTGGCTCTTCCGCTACATGCGCACAGGCAAAGCGCGTGGCATGGGACTTGGTCCTGTACACACAATCGGTCTCGGGGAAGCTCGAACACGCGCCCTTGATTGTCGCCGTCTTCTGCTCGGCGGGATCGATCCGATCGACTCGCGTAACGCCGAGAGTACGGCACAGCGGGTTGCACAAGCGACCGAAATGACA
>DASZIR010000074.1:0-25887 GCA_035948995.1 Paraburkholderia sp.
GCATCTCATTCTGGAATTACCTGACCGATCGCATTTCATGCAGCGATCACATCCCACCACTGCCGCACCTGGTTGAACAACGCCTCGTTCACGCTGCTTGAACAGGATGCAGCCGTTCGCCCCGGCTTTTTGAGCAGTTACAAAGAAAACGGCATCTCCGCATGCCGTTTTCTTTTGCACGTTTTTGATATGGCACCAATAAAATAAGAGTGCGATGCACCAATCTGATAATAGGGGTCGTACCATCATGTTTTATTTGCTATTCCTTTGATTCGTCGCGTATATTCCGAATTCCGGCAGTTTCGGCGTGCGCTGCGCCAAAGCCGCCTGCGCAGTTGCAGCATGAACTGCGGGCAATAAAAAATGGTTTAACGGCCGCTCCGGCCCCTCACAGACGGTGTCCCCATGAACGACCACCAGCAACCGAGCTCCCCGGTTCCCGCCGCGCAAGGTCTCTACGACCCGCAAAACGAGCATGACGCCTGCGGCGTCGGCTTCGTTGCCCACATCAAGGGCAAGAAAAGTCACGAGATCGTCCAGCAGGGCCTGAAGATCCTCGAAAACCTCGATCACCGGGGCGCCGTCGGTGCCGATCCGCTGATGGGCGACGGCGCCGGCATCCTGATCCAGATTCCGGACGGTTTCTATCGCGAGGAAATGGCCAAGCAGGGCGTGACGTTGCCGCCGAACGGCGAATACGGTGTCGGCATGATCTTTCTGCCGAAGGAACACGCGTCGCGTCTTGCCTGCGAACAGGAACTCGAGCGCACGGTGAAGGCCGAGGGCCAGGTGGTGCTGGGCTGGCGCGATGTGCCGGTCGACCACTCCATGCCGATTTCGCCGACGGTCAAGGCAAGCGAGCCGCTGATCCGCCAGATCTTCATCGGCCGCGGCAAGGACATCATGGTGACTGACGCGCTCGAGCGGAAGCTGTACGTGATCCGCAAGACCGCGAGCCACCGCATCCAGGCGCTCAGGCTCAAGCACGGCAAGGAATATTTTGTGCCGTCCATGTCGGCGCGCACGGTGGTCTACAAGGGCCTGCTGCTGGCCGGCCAGGTCGGCGTGTACTACCGCGACCTGCAGGACGATCGCACCGTCTCGGCGCTGGCGCTGGTGCACCAGCGCTTCTCCACGAACACGTTCCCGGCGTGGGAACTGGCTCACCCGTACCGCATGATCGCCCACAACGGCGAAATCAACACGGTGAAGGGCAACGTCAACTGGCTGAACGCGCGTACCGGCGCCATCGCCAGCCACGTGCTCGGCGACGATCTGCCCAAGCTGTGGCCGCTGATCTACCCGGGCCAGTCGGACACCGCCTCGTTCGACAACTGTCTCGAACTGCTGGTGATGGCCGGCTACCCGCTCGTCCACGCCGTGATGATGATGATCCCGGAAGCCTGGGAACAGCACACGCTGATGGACGACAACCGCCGCGCGTTCTACGAATACCATGCCGCGATGATGGAGCCGTGGGACGGCCCCGCTGCGATCGCCTTCACCGATGGCCGTCAGATCGGTGCGACGCTCGACCGTAACGGCCTGCGTCCGGCCCGTTACGTCATCACCGACGACGACCTGGTCATCATGGCGTCGGAAGCCGGCGTGCTGCCGATTCCTGAATCGAAGATCGTCAAGAAGTGGCGTCTGCAGCCGGGCAAGATGTTCCTGATCGACATGGAACATGGCCGGATCATCGACGACAAGGAACTCAAGGACAACCTCGCCAACGCCAAGCCGTACAAGAGCTGGATCGACGCCGTGCGCATCAAGCTCGACGAAATCGAGCCGAGCGCGGAAGACGTCGTGACGGAACGTCGCGAAGCCGCTGCCCTGCTGGATCGCCAGCAGGCCTTCGGCTATACGCAGGAAGACCTCAAGTTCCTGATGGCGCCGATGGCGCAAGCCGGTGAAGAAGCCGTCGGCTCAATGGGCAACGACTCGCCGCTGGCGGTCATGTCCAACAAGAACAAGACGCTCTATCACTACTTCAAGCAGCTGTTCGCCCAGGTGACGAACCCGCCGATCGATCCGATCCGCGAAAACCTGGTGATGTCGCTGGTGTCGTTCGTCGGTCCGAAGCCGAACCTGCTCGACACGAACAACATCAACCCGCCGATGCGTCTCGAAGTGTCGCAGCCGGTGCTCGATTTCCGCGACATCGCGAAGATCCGCGCAATCGACCAGTACACGGGTGGCAAGTTCAGCTCGTATGAACTGAACATCTGCTATCCGGTGGCCTGGGGCAAGGAAGGCATCGAAGCGCGTCTCGCGTCGCTGTGCGCGGAAGCCGTCGATGCGGTGAAGTCCGGCTACAACATGCTGATCGTCTCGGACCGCAGGACCGACCGCGACAATGTCGCGATTCCGGCCCTGCTCGCGACTGCCGCGATCCACACGCACCTCGTGCAGCAAGGTCTGCGCACGAGCACGGGTCTGGTCGTCGAAACCGGCTCGGCGCGTGAAACGCACCACTTCGCGCTGCTCGCGGGCTACGGCGCGGAAGCCGTGCACCCGTACCTCGCGATGGAAACGCTCGCGCAGTTCGCTGCAGGCCTGAACGGCGACCTGTCGGCCGAGAAGGCGGTCTACAACTTCACCAAGGCAGTCGGCAAGGGTCTGCAGAAGGTCATGTCGAAGATGGGTATTTCGACGTACATGTCCTACACCGGCGCGCAGATTTTCGAAGCGGTCGGTCTCGCGGAAGATCTGGTTTCGAAGTACTTCAAGGGCACCTCGTCGAAGGTGGGCGGCATTGGCCTTTTCGAAGTCGCGGAAGAAGCGATCCGCCTGCATCGCGAAGCGTTCGGCGACAACCCGGTGCTCGCGACGATGCTCGACGCGGGTGGCGAGTACGCCTACCGCGTGCGCGGCGAAGAACATATGTGGACGCCGGATGCGATCGCCAAGCTGCAGCACTCGGCACGCAGCAACTCGTATCAGACGTACAAGGAATACGCGCACCTGATCAACGATCAGACCAGGCGTCACATGACGTTCCGCGGCCTGTTCGAGTTCAAGGTCGACCCGCACCGCGCGATTCCGCTCGATGAAGTCGAACCGGCGAAGGAAATCGTCAAGCGCTTCGCAACGGGCGCGATGTCGCTCGGCTCGATTTCGACCGAAGCGCACGCCACGCTGGCAGTCGCGATGAACCGTATCGGCGGCAAGTCGAACACCGGCGAAGGTGGCGAGGACGCCAACCGTTACCGCAACGAATTGCGCGGCATCCCGATCAAGAACGGTGACACGATGAAGTCGGTGATCGGCGACGAAGTCATCGTCGACATTGCGCTGAAGGAAGGCGACTCGCTGCGCTCGAAGATCAAGCAGGTGGCGTCGGGCCGTTTCGGCGTGACAGCGGAGTTTCTGGCGTCGGCGGATCAGATCCAGATCAAGATGGCGCAGGGCGCAAAGCCGGGCGAAGGCGGACAGTTGCCGGGTCACAAGGTGTCCGACTACATCGGCAAGCTGCGTTACTCGGTGCCGGGCGTGGGTCTGATTTCTCCGCCCCCGCACCATGACATTTATTCGATCGAAGATCTGGCACAGCTGATCCACGACCTGAAGAACGCGAACCCGGCGGCCAGCATCTCGGTCAAGCTCGTGTCGGAATCGGGCGTCGGTACGGTGGCAGCGGGCGTGGCCAAGGCGAAGGCCGATCACGTCGTGATCGCGGGTCATGACGGTGGCACGGGTGCATCGCCGCTGTCGTCGCTCAAGCACGCCGGCACGCCGTGGGAACTGGGTCTGGCCGAAACGCAGCAAACGCTCGTGCTCAACCAGTTGCGCGGCCGTATCCGCGTGCAGGCCGACGGTCAGATGAAGACCGGCCGCGACGTGGTGATCGGCGCGCTGCTCGGCGCGGATGAATTCGGCTTCGCGACGGCGCCGCTCGTCGTCGAAGGCTGCATCATGATGCGCAAGTGCCACCTGAACACCTGCCCGGTCGGTGTCGCGACACAAGATCCGGTGCTGCGTGCGAAGTTCACGGGCCAGCCGGAACACGTCGTCAACTTCTTCTTCTTCGTTGCTGAAGAAGTGCGCGAAATCATGGCGCAACTGGGTATCCGCAAGTTCGACGACCTGATCGGTCATGCCGACCTGCTGGACATGAAGAAGGGCATCGAGCACTGGAAGGCGAAGGGTCTGGACTTCTCGCGCGTGTTCTACCTGCCGCAGGTTCCGGCAGAGGTGGCGCGCAAGCACGTCGACGTGCAGGATCACGGCCTTGACCGCGCGCTCGATCACGTGCTGATCGAAAAGGCGAAGGCTGCCATCGAGAAGGGCGAGCACGTTTCGTTCATCCAGCCGGTGCGCAATGTGAACCGTACGGTCGGCGCGATGCTGTCCGGCATGATCGCGAAGAAGTATGGCCACGACGGCCTGCCCGACGACACGATTCACATCCAGTTGAAGGGCACCGCGGGCCAGAGCTTCGGCGCGTTCCTCGCCAGGGGCGTGACGCTGGATCTGGTCGGCGATGGCAACGACTACGTCGGCAAGGGGCTGTCGGGCGGACGCATCATCATTCGTCCGACCAACGATTTCCGCGGCAAGTCGGAAGAAAACATCATTTGCGGCAACACGGTGATGTACGGCGCGATCGAAGGCGAATCGTTCTTCCGCGGCGTCGCCGGCGAGCGTTTCTGCGTGCGTAACTCCGGCGCGACAGCCGTTGTCGAAGGCACGGGTGACCACGGTTGCGAATACATGACGGGCGGCACGGTTGTCGTGCTCGGCGAGACGGGCCGTAACTTCGCAGCCGGCATGTCGGGCGGTATCGCCTATGTGTACGACCCGGACAGCACGTTTGCCGGCAAGTGCAACAAGTCGATGGTTGCGTTCGATCCGGTGCTGCAACAGGCCGAACAGGAACGCACGGTCGACAAGGGTCTGTGGCACGCGGGCGAGACCGACGAAGTGCTGCTCAAAGGGCTCATCGAGCGTCACTTCCAGTTCACAGGCTCGCCGCGCGCGAAGGCGCTGCTCGAAAACTGGGATGCGTCGCGCCGTCAGTTCGTGAAGGTCTTCCCGACCGAATACAAGCGCGCGCTGGGCGAGATGGCTGTGAAGAAGGCGAAGAAGGAAGTCCTCGCCGCGTAATCGCCAGCCAGCGACGATATCCATTAGATGTACCCGCCGCCCTCGTGTGCGGCGGGTCTCGATCCCCCAACCGTACAGATAGATAAGAGAACCACATGGGCAAGGCAACCGGTTTTCTCGAGTTCGAGCGCCGCCACGAGGCGTACGAAGCTCCGCTCACGCGTGTGAAGCACTACAAGGAATTCATTGCGGCACTGTCCGACGACGAAGCGAAGATTCAAGGCGCACGTTGCATGGACTGCGGCATTCCGTTTTGCAACAACGGCTGCCCGGTGAACAACATCATCCCGGACTTCAACGACCTGGTGTTCCATCAGGACTGGAAGAACGCGATCGAAGTGCTGCACTCCACCAACAATTTCCCGGAGTTCACGGGCCGCATCTGCCCGGCGCCGTGTGAAGCGGCGTGTACGCTCGGCATCAACGACGACCCGGTCGGCATCAAGTCGATCGAGCACGCAATCATCGACAAGGCTTGGGCTGAAGGCTGGGTCGCACCGCTGCCGTCGAAGCACAAGACGGGCAAGAAGGTCGCGGTGGTCGGATCGGGCCCCGCGGGACTGGCTGTCGCGCAGCAGCTCGCGCGCGTGGGGCACGATGTCACGGTGTTCGAAAAGAACGACCGCATCGGCGGCCTGCTGCGTTACGGCATCCCTGATTTCAAGCTTGAAAAGTGGCTGATCGATCGCCGCATGCGCCAGATGGAAGCCGAAGGCGTGACGTTCCGCGCCAACGTGTTCATCGGCAAGGATCCGCTGCCTGGGCACATCGGCAACACGGCGAAGGAAACCATCACGCCGGCCGAGCTGAAAGAGCAGTTTGACGCGGTGGTGCTCACGGGCGGTTCGGAAACGCCGCGCGATCTGCCGGTGCCGGGTCGTGAACTGGAAGGCATCCACTACGCGATGGAATTCCTGCCGCAGCAGAACAAGGTCAACGCGGGCGACAAGGTCCCCGGCCAGTTGCTGGCCAAGGGCAAGCACGTGGTTGTGATCGGCGGCGGCGATACGGGTTCCGACTGCGTCGGCACCTCGAACCGCCATGGCGCGAAGGATGTCACGCAGTTCGAACTGCTGCCGCAACCGCCGGAAGAAGAGAACAAGCCGCTCGTGTGGCCTTACTGGCCGGTCAAGCTGCGTACGTCGTCCTCGCACGAGGAAGGCTGCGAGCGCGATTGGGCGGTGGCGACCAAGCGTTTCGAAGGCAGGAACGGCAAGGTTGAGAAGCTGATTGCGGTGCGTGTCGAATGGAAGGACGGCAGGATGCAGGAAGTGCCGGGCTCCGAGTTCGAAATGAAGGCCGATCTCGTGCTGCTGGCGATGGGTTTCACGCAACCGGTCTCGCCGGTGCTCGAAGCGTTCGGCGTCGACAAGGATGCGCGCGGCAACGTGCGTGCGTCGACGGAAGGCGACAGGTCGTATTACACGTCGGTGGACAAGGTGTTCACCGCGGGCGACATGCGTCGCGGCCAGTCGCTCGTCGTGTGGGCGATCCGCGAAGGGCGGCAGTGCGCGCGCTCGGTCGATGCGTTCCTGATGGGGCACTCGGAGCTGCCGCGCTAGGTCTTCGGCCGCTCCCGCGTCAAGGTGCGTGGGACCGGCAGCCGTTTGCAGGAAGAGGTGGAGACGACAGGGCAGTACCCGCAGCCGGGCACCCGCAAGGGTGACCCGGCTTTCTGATTGGCGGGCGAGAGCGGACGCAGGCGGCGATAATGGGGCCTCGGGCGGGTTGCCGTGGCGCTGATGCTGGCGCTGGTGGTGCTGACGCCAGTGCCAGTGCGGGCGCTCGCGCTGTCGCCGGCATCGCTGCGCCGGATGCGCTCCTGGCCAACGCGAGACGGGACGCAGAGCGCGCTGCGCGATGGACTGTTGCGCGAGCGGATGTTTCTTCAACCAGGGACGGTGGCCAAGGATGCAGGCAACGGATACAGCGGCGGTTGATGGATGGCAGCGCTGCTTCATTGCTTTGGCGCCGGATGTCGCGACGCGGGATGCGCTCGCCGGCATGCCGGTTCCAGCGAGTGCGCGCCGGGTGCCGTACGAGCAGTTGCATCTGACGGTGACCTTTATCGGGTCGCTCACCGTCGAGCAGGGTGGTGCGTTGGCGGAGGCGTTGTCGGGGCACAGCGTGCCGCTGGCACCCACGCAGGTGACACACATCGAACATTGGCCGAGTGCTGCGCATCCGCGCCTGACGGTGGCGACGCTGGCGCTGTCCGACGAGTTCGTGAAGTTGGACTGGAGTGTGCGATCGCTGATGATCGGGCTGGGCTTGCCGGTCGATGCGCGGGCGTTCCGGCCACACATTACGCTGGCGCGCTTCGGTCGAGACGCGGGGGCCGTCGAGCACTCGCCACGAACGCCGGCGAATCTACTGGCGCGTTTCGAATCGCTGATCCTTTACTCAAGCACGCTGGCCCGGCACGGCGCGCGGTATCGGGCGTTGGCGAGCACTCCATTGCAGTAAGGGGGAGACGTCTGCGCCGGAGCGCCCTGCGCGAGGCACAGCAAACCACCGACGCGTGCTGGCGCAAGCGTGGCGGACCGAACCGCCACGCACGAAGTGCGCAGGCGGGGTGAATGAGATGGGTGGCGCGAGAGACGATCCTGTCTTCGGACCACTAATGTTTTGCCCGACGGCGGGGCGCGCAGCGCAACGCTGGAACGGATGAGTGCCTTTGTCGCTAACGAGTGTGGTGCGAGAGACGGTCCTGTCTTCACTCCACTCCGGGTTCACCCAGGAGGCGGACACTTATAAGCTGGCCGGGTGAGCCGCTTTCTTTTGCTTTTCTTTGCGGCGGCGCCCCGAAGGAAGTCTCCTGATATGGTTGGCCCGCTGCGGTGGCGGGCCGTTTTTTTATGGTTCACGTTCACGCAACAAGAGGCTCTCGCCAGCCCTCCCAGCAAAGGGCCCAGACGGAAACTGACGGTGGAGCGGACGGTTGCGTTTTATGACCGCAACTGGAATGAAAGGCAGCAAGCAGGTGGGACGCAGCGCGAACGGCATTCGCGCGCGCCCGGGACTGGCGCGCAGCATCACGCTCGCGGAAATCGGGGCGTCGATCTGCTACTGGCGGGGGCAGGCCAAGGCGGCATTACGAAGCCGGCCCCGCACCCGGCGAGCGACCTGTGTTCGCGCTTGAACAGCTGTATGCGCGCCTGCTGGCGGCCCGCCAGGGTGAAGTTGACCCGCGAAAACGGACGCCTATCCTTTTGAAGAGGAGGTGCCGAAATGGGCAAGCATCGTACCCCGTACCCGGCGGAATTCCGGGCGCAAATGGTTGAGCTGGTGAAGGCCGGGCGCAGGCCGGAGGAACTGGAAAAGGAGTTTGAGCCGACCGCGCAGACGATCTACAACTGGGTGGCACAGGCTGGTCGCGATGCGGGCGTGCGCCATGACGGGCTGACCACCGCCGAGCGGCAGGAACTCACGAAGCTGCGCCGCGAGAACCGGCAGTTGAAGATGGAGCGTGACATACTCTCTCACGCAGCGGCCTGGTTTGCCCGGGAGACGGGAGCCGTATCGCCGAAGGATACGGATTCATGAGAGCGAACCGGGCCCGCTGGCCCATCGCCACGATGGCGCGGCTGCTCAGGGTCTCCACGAGCGGCTATTACGCGTGGCTGGTACGGGAGCCTTCGGCACACGCATGCGGTGACGCACAGTTGCTCTCGCGCATCCGTACGCTGCATGCGAGCTCACGGGGCACATACGGTGCACCACGTATTCATGTGCAGCTGGCACGCGAAGGCATGCACGTGGGACGCAAGCGGGTGGCGCGCCTGATGCGCATGGCTGGCCTGCGTGGCGCGAGCCGGCGGCACTGGCCGCACACCACGCGGCAACGCGCAGGGGCACGCCGTGCCCCCGACCTGGTGCGCCGGCACTTCAGCGCCGACGCCCGCGATGTGCTGTGGGTAGCAGACGCCACATACGTGCCGACCGCTGAAGGGTTCCTGTATCTGGCGGTGGTGCTCGATGTATTCAGCCGCCGCGTCGTCGGCTGGGCAATGTCAAACCATCTGTACACCGAACTGATGCTGCGTGCACTGGACATGGCGTTGTTGCAGCGGCGTCCCGAGGGGGTGATCCATCATTCGGACCAGGGCTGTCAGTACACGTCCATTGCCTTCGGGAGGCGTTGCCGCGAGGCCGGCGTGCAGCCGTCAATGGGGACGGCCGGCGACGCCTATGACAACGCCATGTGCGAATCATTCTTCGGCACGCTCGAGGCGGAGCTGCTGATGCGAGAACACTTCGCGACCCACGAGCAGGCCCGCGCACGCATCTTCTGGTTTCTGGAAGGCTGGTACAAGTGTGATTCATAGTGCCCAACCTCGCTATGTGCTTGATAAGTCGAGAGATCCCTGTTCTGTCGTTGGTATTGTGGGGTGTGCGCGCCGGGCGCGGGTACGCGCGACGAACTCGGCGACCGCGCTGGTGTTCAGTGAATCGCGACTAAAGATCCATGGCCCAAGCGATAGCGGATGCTCCGCCGCGATCTCGCCGCGCTCGACTGCGAGCCTCAGGGTTTTGGGACTCACTCCGATAAGCGCTGATGCCTCGGTGAGGTTTATCCATCCTTCGGCTGCACGCCGCTCGCTCGAATAGACGGGAATTCGATGGTGACTGCGCAGCGCAGTGACGCGCTCCTGCGTCCAGAAGTTGCCTCGTCCAGTTCGCAGTCCATTCCGATTGAGCATGCTGGCAATCACCAGATCCGGGCAGATGCGAGCCAGCCGGCGAACTGCATCGATCGCTTCAGGGGATGTCTGGGTGGCGCATTGGCCGCGACGTCGGCGTGGTACGCGGATCTCGGTATGGACGCCACCCTTCCAGTGGATGACGAGCACGATCTCGCTGGTTGCGTCATCGAGATCAACCACAACCTCATGGATCAAGGTGCGCACGATGCGCTTCTTCAGGCGGGCGTCAGCCTGCGGCCATATCAACTCGAGCGCTGCGGCAAGGTCGTTGAACTCGTCGGGTTGAACAGGCGGTATCTGGCCAGATACGTGCGAGCGCTGCTCAATACGCGACTCCAGTTCTTCCACACGCAGCAGTGCATCATTCCATCGGCGTTCCAGCTCGTCGGCGACGAGCCGGTTCTCCGGATCCGCAGTGTCATACTGCTTCTGCGCACGGTGTGCGGTGTAACGGGCTGCCTGCAGGTCACGCTGCAATGCGGTCAGTGCTTCGTCATGCTTATGGGTTTCTTCTTCACGAGCCACAATAGCTGCCTCAATTGCTGCAGGTTGGACTACCCGCAGGACGGCCTGGGCGATTGCCGCATCCACGCGCGTGCCACCGAATGCGATGCAACGGGGCAGTCCCTTGTCCAGCCACGCGCGATGACAGCTGTAGCGCAGGGCGTCATGCCGGCTACCTGTGTAGTGTACCGTGAGCTTGCTCGCGCAACGCCGGCACCTCAACAGACCCGTGGCAAGTGCCTCGCCGTTCTTCGGAGCGCCGGCGTGTGCGCCCATACGCACGTTGGCACGAATGGCGCGCTGGATCCGTTCGAACTCGTCCCAATCAACGTACCCGTCGTGAGCATTGGGGATGAGCGAAAGCCACTGGTCTCGCGGCTTGCGCCGATCGCGTTTGCGCGGCTCTCCCGCCTCATAGTGGACGGTACATTCGGTCTTCCCATACGCATAGGCGCCGCCATACACCGGGTTGGTCAGGATCTGGTGTATGGTCCCATAAGACGGTCGCTTCCAGTGGATCTCACCACGCGGCGTGCATGCGGGCAACAGCAGATCATGTTCCAGAAACCATAGCAGGGTCTGCCTTACCGAGCCAATTGCGAGGAACTGACGGAATACCGACCCGATGGCTTCCTGCACGCGCAGATCCGGATCCTTCTCCATGCGCTGATCCTCGGTCTTGCGATAGCCGACCGGCGCGATGATGACGAGTTCACCCCGTCGGGCTTTCTCGCGCCGCGCCTCCAGCGAACGCTGACGCAGCAGATCCAGTTCGTATTCGTTGAGGCTGCCCTTCAGTCCAAGCAGCAGGCGGTCATTGCTTAACCGCGGGGCATATACGGTCTCCTGATCTATCAGCACAGTATCGACAACGCGGCACACCTCAACCAGTTGCTGCCACTCGCGACTGTTGCGTGCAAACCTTGATACCTCGCGGGCAGCCACCGCACCAACACGCCCAAGACAGACTTCAGCCACCATGCGTTCGAAACCTGTGCGAGTCTGCGTGCCGGCCGCAGAGCAGCCCAGGTCTTCATCGATCACTTCGATTTCCTTCCAGCCCAACTGGCGCAGACGATCCTGCATCGCGTACTGCAGTTTCTGGCTCTCCAGATTGTGGCTGACCTGGTACGCGGACGACTGGCGAACGTACAGCACGGCCTTGCGATCCAGATGTTGAACTCGAATCTTGTCACTCATCGCACACCTCCTGTTCGCGTGCCGCGACGTGCAATTCGCGTCGGTGTTGCCGCAGTAATTGCACCAGCAGGCGCACTGTCTGCTGCCGCACTTCCACCGGCAGATGCGCCCACTCGGGCGTCTCTGGGCAAGGTTGAAACAGATCGGGTTGATCGCCCGGATGGGGGCTCGGAACGCGTCGCATCGGCTCCTCCTGTAAAGGACAAAGGACGGTGCTCGCCTTGTACCACATCGAGTTGTGCGGCCAGAGATCTATCGGTCAACAGGCGCTTCAGGTCACGTAGCGCCTCGCAGTCTGCAATTGGCAATACTGAATATCTGATGTGACGGCAGATAACTGGGTCAAACATCCACCGCGGCATCTCCGATACGCGCGCTGTTGCCTCGAGAGGGTCGAGTGCACATCGAAGAATGATCTCGCCATTCTTCTCGACCACGTTGAAGATCCAGGCCATTCGACCGAACCACGGGTGCCAGCGATAGAGAACTTCTCGTGACTCGGTAATGTGGGTGTTGTGTTTGCGGCTTGTACAACATACGCCGCCTGCATAGCAGTATCGGCTATTGCTCGCCGCTCGAATTCGAAAACCTGCATTCGCAGGATCAAATGTCATCGCCGCGCGGGTTGCCCACCGCCGGGCAGCGTCATGGTCGTGACAGGCGACCCGCCGCCCGGCCGTGGACAACCCGCGACTCAACACTCCCGGGAGGTTCAACATCACACTAAACCCAACTGCAAATCTGTCCGTTGAACCGGGTCAATCTCAGGGTGCGGTCTGGGCCGCGCAGCTGACGGTGTACGGGTACGATGCGCTGCTCCGCGGTTTGCCCGCCCGGCTTTCAGGGTAACGGCGCGACGCCCGGATAACCACGTTACCCACGCAGCAAAAGCAGGGTCTCGAACAGCGATGCCCGATTGATCTGCTGTCGACACCGGCGGGAGTAGAGCTGGTCGAAGACCTTCTGGAGCGGATGGAATACGGAGTGTATGCATGAGCGTCGCGGATCACGACGCTCGCATGACCCCGCATCCCTTGCTTGTCGCAGGCTCAGAGCTTGTCATATGGCGGCTGGACGCTGCTCACCATGGGCCCACCTGGGACAATGGCGAGGGCGCGTACAAGGCGGGGGGGCGCTGGAACTCCAAAAACAGGCGGGTGGTGTACTGCTCGCTCGATCCAGCGAACGCCATTATCGAAGTGGCGGTGCACAAGGGTTTCCGGACGCTCGACACGGTGCGGCACACGCTGACGTCGGCTTTGATTGGCGACCCCAGCAAGGTTTTTGTGGTCAAGCCGGGCGACGTGCCAAATCCCAACTGGCTGCGTCCGGGCATCCCGAGTGCCGGGCAGCAGCAGTTTGGCGATGACCTTCTCGCGAAGCACCCGCTCGTTCTGTTCCCGGGCGTCGTTTCGACCTGCAGCTGGAATCTTGTTTTCAGTGTGGCGCTGGCCGGCGGCTTATACAGCCTGCGCTCACAGGAACCCTTCGCTC
Organism: Paraburkholderia sp.; assembly: GCA_035948995.1. Lineage (GTDB taxonomy): Bacteria > Pseudomonadota > Gammaproteobacteria > Burkholderiales > Burkholderiaceae > Paraburkholderia. The sequence goes on from DASZIR010000074.1 coordinate 13,014, forward strand.
TGGACCCGAGACTGCATCCGCCGTCCCCCTGATCGGCGAAGTGTCCGCTGCTCCCCCTTTCCTGTAGAGCCTGCTGACCACTTCCATCATCCGTGATGAGATGGTCATCCCCGCCTCCGTGAGTGCGCTACGCTCGCGACGTCAATTCTGGACTGGAGACCATCATGCAAGACGTGACGCTCGTTTGCACTGAGTCAGGGTCAACCTTCCGCTTATCGAAGAAACGGTACGCGGCCTTGAGCTCGGGGCCATCAAGCGACTGAGGGAACGAGCACTGCGGGCTCTGCGACCACTGGCGCGCCAGCGTAACCAGACGCTGCGTCAGGCGCGCATTGCCCAGACTAGCCGCGCCAGATTCGTCGTTCGCCCAGTCGTCGACATCATCCGCATCCGTCATCGGTTCCCACCGCAAAGAGCCACCGGTGCGAAAGTTAACGTCGCCGTGCGCGGCTTACAAGCACGGCAAGGTAACTTCCTGCTCAAAGAAGGCCGGGGAGCCGTCACCGGGTATTTGAGGATTTTCGCCGGCATCCCGGGCGCGGCCCACGGCGTCACATAGCCGGGCGCGATGACCCCGGTGTTGCCGAAGCTGGTGGCGAGCGCCACATCGGGCTCGCGCTCGATGACCGTGACCTCGCACCCCTAAGCACGCAGATAGAAAGCGGTCGCGACGCTGATCACGCCGCCGCCGAGAACAACCGTATTCATGTCTGTGAAAAGCCGGTCAGGATGCCGGGCTTGCTGCGGAGAGCATCTTGCCCCTGGTTTCGGGCAGGCACAGCGCGGCGGCGATCACCAGCAGATAGCCGGAGCCGGCGACGAGGCCCATGGCGGTAACGAGCGTCATCGACTGCGCCAGCGTCCCCACGAGAATCGGAAAGAACGAGCCCAGGCCGCGCCCGAGGTTGTAGCAGAAGCCCTGACCGGAGCCGCGGATCGCATTCGGATAGAGCTCGGACAGATAGGCGCCGACTCCGGCGAAAATGCCCTGCACGACAATGCCGAGCGGGAAGCCGAGCAGCAGCATCGTGCTGTTGGTGACCGGCAACATGGTGTAGACCATGCCGAGCACGAACGAGCCGACCGCGAACAGGATGAACGACGCACGCCGGCCGATCCTGTCGCACAGGATGGCCCCGACGATGTATCCGGTGAACGAGCCGGAGATCAGTACGATCAGATAGCCGCTGGTGTTGAACACGGAAAGATGCCGTACCGTCTTCAGGTGGGTCGGCAGCCAGGTGGTGATCGCGTAGTAGCCGCCCAGCATGCCGGTGCACAGTACACTGCCGAGCAGGGTGGTTTTCAGGTGGGGAAAGGCGAAGATCTGCAGGAAGTGAGCGGTATCGAAGCCGCTTTCGCGGGCCCGGCGCGTGGCGAGATAGATGTCGGGGTCGCTGACGTTGCGGCGGATGTAGATGATCCACGAGGCCGGCAGGATGCCAATCCAGAAGCAGGCCCGCCACGCATACTGCTCCGGCAGCAACGCGAACGAGGCCCAGTAGATGACCGCCGCCGCCGCCCAGCCGACCGACCAGCTGCTCTGCACGGTGCCGACCGCCTTCGCGCGATGCTGCGGCGAGCGGATGGTTTCGGCCATCATGATCGTCACCACCGACCATTCACCGCCGAAGCCGATGCCCTGGAGCGTGCGCGTGGTGAGCAGTTGCCAGAACGAATGGGTGAAGCCCGACAGGCAGGTGAAGAGCGCGAAGGTGGCGATGGTCCATTGCAGCACGCGTACCCGGCCGTAGCGGTCGGCGAGAATCCCGGCGAGCCAGCCGCCCGCGGCCGAGGATATCAGCGAACTCGTCGCGATCATCCCCGCCTGGCTCTTGCTCATGCCCCATGTCGCGATCAAGGTCGGGATCAGGAACGTGTAGATCATGAAGTCGAACGCATCGACCGCGTAGCCACCGAAGCCCGCATAGAGCGTGCGGCGCTCGCGCGTCGTCAACTCCGTGAACCACTGAAATGACGCCATCCCCGCTCCTGTGCCCGATGTCTTTTTCCGCGCGGTTCGCGGGGCGCACCGTAGTGCGCCCGTATTTTACGGCGCAGCGAGGCAAGCGGACCAGTCTGGACCAAAAACCGGGGTCAGCAGCGGGCAGGATTGACTGGCATGCCTTTGCCGGGGACACGGGTGCGAATTTCACATTCTTACTTACTCCTACTTTGTAACCCATCGGTTATTTCTGACGGGTACACTCCGGCGCAGCGCTGCTCGCTATCCGCCTTCCATCCGTCCTGAAGCGCAAGCGCCCCTTACCAATAAACTTAATGGATTTCACTGCGAAAGTTCGCTTGCATGCGGCCCGCTCCGGCATCGGGTACCTGCATGGAACGGTTCCAAATGGTGAACCCGGGTCGCGTCGTGCCTTCCTGAAAGGCACGGCCAGTGTGCTGCTGTTCTCGGGGCTCAGCAGCACGCTGTTGTCGGCGTGCGGCGGCGGGGGGATTTCGTCGGACCAGGCGGAGACGCCGCGGCTGGCGTCGGTCGAGAACTTCCGCGACATCGGCGGCGCGGCCGCCGGGTATCAGACCGTCGACGGCCGGCAGGTGCGGCGCGGCATGTTTTACCGCTCGAACGCATTGACCCTGAGCACGGCCGACAAGGCGGTGATCGACACGCTCAACATTGCGAGCGTCTACGATCTGCGCACACCCGGTGAGATTGCCCGGACCGCCGACGTGATACCCACCGGTGCGGCCTATCTGAACATCAACGTCACGGGTGAAAGCGATGAAGTGCTGCCGCCGGCCGCGATGCCGGACGGCGCCGTTGCATGGATGGAGGCGGCCGAACGCGCTTACGTGACCGGCGCGGCGCAGCGCGCGGGCTATGGCGCATTGCTCTCGCAACTGGCGAACACCCCGGGTGTGCAGGTGATCCAGTCGACCGCGGGCAAGGACCGTGCAGGTTGGGTCGCCGCCATCCTGCTCAGCGTCGCGAACGTGCCGGTCGATATCATCATGCAGGATTATCTTCTGACGAATACGTACTCGGCCGCGTCGATCAACGCGCAAATCGCGGCGAATCAGACACAAGGCGGCGTCGAGGTCGCCACGCTGGACGCGGCCCTTTTCCGCGCGCAGGACAGTTTCCTGCAGGCCGGTTTCGATCAGGTGCAGGCGAGCTACGGCACGATGTCACGCTATCTGACCGTGGGGCTCGGCCTGTCTCAATCGACCATCGATACGTTACACGATCGTCTGGTCATCTAGGCGCGGTCGAAGCAACGCGCAAACCCAGGCAGGCGAAAAAAACGGCCCGCCCGGGTAACACCAGGGCGGACCGAAGAGGGAGCCCATCGAGGAGGGCCGGCTCGACTATACGTGCGCCGCTGTCCGCTGAACCCGCCGGGTAAGATCGTGTAAGTGGCGGGCCTCAGGCTTCCAGCTGGTCGACGATGGGCAAAGCGATGCGTATCCGCAGGCCGCCGTCCGGGTGGTTGTGGACATCGCAGCGTCCGCCGCGATCGTGTGCGAGGCGCGCGACAATCGCGAGCCCGAGGCCGCAATGGCCTTCGCCGCCGCGTGCGGCGTCGAGCCGCACAAACGGCTTCATGGCGGCTGCGATCCGGTCATCCGGAATGCCCGGACCATGATCGCGGACGCTGACCACCCAGTACCGGTCGTCGCGCGCAGTCGCAATGTCAACAGGCGGCGCCCCGTGCTCGAGCGCATTGTCGACCAGGTTCGTCACAAGCCGGTCGAGCAGGGTGCGCGGCAAGGTGAACTGGGGGCCTGCCCGCAGGTCGAGGCTGAAGAGCGGTGCTTCGGCGCAGTCGGCCGACTCGGTGGTGTCGGTGGCATCGGCGGAGGAAAACTGTTCGCGCAGGAATGCCTCCACCTCGACCGGCGGCCCGGCATCGGCGGCCTGACCGGCGAACTCGAGAAATTGCTGGACGATATTGGTCAGCGAGTCGACATCGCGGATCAGGCCGGCCCGTTCATTTTCCGCGACCAGCACGCTCGCGCGCAGCTTCAGGCGCGTGAGCGGCGCCTTCAGGTCATGCGCGACGCCCGCCAGCATCACCGCCTGGTCGTCACCGGCTTCATTCAGACGCCGCATCATGTCGTTGAACGAGCCGATCAGGTCGCGCAGTTCGCGCGGACCCTGCACGTTCACCGGCTCAGGACGCCCGCCCGAGCCGAAGGCGCGCGCGGCATGCGCGACCCGTGACAGCGGCCGCTGCATCTGCCATACGGCGAGGAGCGACAGGATCACCGCCGCCACCAGCATCGAGACGGTTTCGACGATAAAGCGCGGACGCGCCGGAATGTCGACCGGCACGACCACCCACATCGATTTGCCCGGATAGCGGATCCACAGGCGCGGCGGCCGCGCATCGTCGACCTGGATCTGCGTGCCGGCCGGCAGGCGGTGGCGCAAGTGCTGACTCAGTTCGACGAACTGTCTTTGGGTCGGATCCTGCAGATGGATGGTGCTCGGCATGTTCCACGTCGGCACCAGATGCACGCGCATCGCAGGCGCGAGGTCGGCGCCTTGCACCGGCTCGCCATTGGCCGCCTGCAGCATGAGCAGGATGCCGCGTGCGAAGCCGTCCACTTCGTGGTGAGGCGGCTGCATCACGATCAGTACGAACCAGCCGGCCTGGATTGCTAACAACACCGCCGTCGAGAGCAACGCCATTCTGCCGAATAGCGTGTTCAACGGGTTTTTCATGAGTCTGCCGCGGCCTCGATCGAAAAGGGTGCTGCGTCGGCGTCAGGCACGAAGACATAGCCCTTGCCGCGTACGGTCTGAACATAGCACGGGTTCGACGGGTCGTCTTCGATGACACGGCGCAGCCGCCAGATCGGCACATCGAGGCTGCGGTCGCGAAAAGCGAGGTTGTCGCGGTGCACCAGATCGTGGATCAGCACGCGCGAGAGCACTTTGTACGGATTGTTGACGAATATCTTCAGCAGCGCGAACTCACTGTCGCGCAATGCGAGCCGCGTGCTGTCGCGCGACAGGGTGCGCGTCGCGAAGTCGAGCTCGAACGGGCCGAAGTGATACGGCTTGCGTGCCTCGGGCGCGCTGGTGGTCGACGGCCCGCGGCGGCGCAGGACCGTCTGGATGCGCGCGAGCAGCTCGCGCGGATCGAACGGTTTCGTCAGATAGTCATCGGCGCCCAGTGACAGGCCGACGATGCGATCCGCCACGGTGCCGCGCGCCGTCACGAAGATCACCGGAATGTCGTCACCGGCGGCCCGCAGCGCAGTGAGCGCGCGCAGACCGTCGGTGTTCGGCATCATGATGTCGAGCACAACGACCGAAGGCCGCTCTCGTTCGAGGCGTCGTTGCAAATGCGTGCCGTCGTGGAGCACGGAAGCGTCGAACCCGTTCGATTGCAGAAAGCGGCAAAGCAGATCGCGTACGACCGGGTCGTCGTCGACGATAAGGACCTGTGGATTCATCTCGAAATTTTAGACTGGCGCGCGTGGCAAGCGGCCGACTGTTTTCTTACCAACACTTACGCGATGCCGCCCGGCCGGGCGGGGGCCTCTTCGCATTCTGCTGCAAGCTGCGCTGCACAAGGCTAACCGGCCAGTTTCCGGCGCTAAGGTTTGCAATATAAATTGCAGATTGAGGGACGCATCACCGCGTGTCTTGCTTACCGGAATCCCCTCGAGGAAAGAATTTGCGCCTATTCGGAACGGGTCGTAAGAACCGTTGAAAACGGTTCGTTCCTTCGTGCATCGTGCCTGTTCCCGCAGCGTGATGATTCGTCCTGTAGTACGTCGCCGCCGCAATTCATTGGCCTGCAGGACCGGTACTTTCCTCAGACCTTTCGATGTTGCGGCAATCGAATCCGCATCCGTAGTGTCACGCGAGGCTCACCATGACCGTCCAGAACAATCTTCGCCCCACCACTTTTCCGCCTGCACCGCGCGAGCGGCCGTTGAGCACGCCGGACACGGCTGCCAAGCCGGAGTCCCTGCCGAGCGAACCTGTCGCACCGGCGTCGCCGGGCGGCCTGATCGGCAATCATGTCAACACGACCGCCTGACTTGACGAGGGCGCCCGTGTCGACTTTGAGTGTATTCAAGCGGTGTTTGCGTGCCGCAAGCTGGCTGGCGTTGGGCGCGACGCTGCTTTCTCTCGACGGCTGTGGGGTCGTCGCTCTGCCGTGCCGGTTGACGGCCGCGGCGCTCGATATCCTGCCGGCTGTCGGACATGCCGCGGCCACGCCGTTCAACGCGTGTGCAGCGGCGATTGACTGAGCCATGCCATGACCTCCCGACCGTTTGTCCGCGCGCTTTTCAACACGTCGGCCAGCACCCTGGCCGGCACGTTAGCACCCGTGCTTGTCGGGATGCTGCTAGGCGTCGCGCCGCCCGGCGCGCACGCTGATTCGACGGTGCGAGAAACGGTCGCGCCCAAACGCAGCGCTGCCGATGAGCGCAAGCATCCGGTGAATGCGCCGTTTGCTTTTCGCGGCATTCCGCTTGGCATCACGCTCGACGAGTTTCGCGCGGGCTCGACCGTGCGAGCAACGCCGGTAGGCAGCGTGCCGGTGTGCGAGACGGACGTGCTGGCGGGCTCGCTCGGCATGAGTCTGAAGACGAACGAGAGTTTGACGGTGGCGTGCCGCTGGGCACATCGCTCGGCCGACGGTTGGGAGCTCTCGCAGGCAGTGGTCGACGGTGTGCCGGCGCAGGACCACGTGCTGCGTTTTGCGCGGGTCGACGGACAGACCGCGTTGCGCCTGTACGAGATTTCGTTCGTCGTCGACGAGGCCACGGCCGGCGATCTGCGTCAGGCGCTGGCAGGCCGCTATGGCCCGCCGCAGCTCATGACGAAGAGCACGTCGGCGGGGGACGGCACGGTTCCGACGTATGTCTGGGAAAACGCGGTGAGCTCGATCACGCTGTGCTTTTTGCCGGCCACCCACAACGGCACGCTCACCTACCTGTTGAAAGACCCGGATGCCTGGGTGAAGGCGCTTGTGCGGCAATGGCAGGCGAGCAGCGCCGAGGCGGGTTGAGGCGCCCGATGCGTGTCGATACCCATTTGTCCAATCTCCCCTCCGGCGGAGGACCACTATGAATACGTTTCGTCTCGCAGCCGTGCTCAGCACGGCGCTGAGTCTCGCGGCCTGCGCGAGTCACCAGGACTCGATCGTCGACACGCCGATGCTGCCGCCGCTCGCGAGCGCGCCGCTCAACGTCAATACGCAGGGCGCGATCTATCAGGCGGGTTCGTCGCTGCTGCTCTACGAAACCCCGCGTGCGCAGCATATCGGCGACGTGCTGACGATTCGCCTGTCCGAGTCTTACAGCGGAAACAGCAGCGCCGATACGTCTGCCAGCCGCGACAGCGACATCACTGCGACGGCCGCCGATCAGTCGACCGGCGCCGCTGCGCGGCTCGCCAGACTCTTCAATATCGGTTCCGCCAGCACGTCGTTCAAGGGGAAGGGCGCGATGACCGACACGAACGGGATGACCGGCACGCTGGCGGTGACCGTGATCGGTACGATGCCGACCGGCAATCTGCTGGTGTCCGGGGAAAAGCTGATTGCGATGAACGGCAATCGCGACCGCCTGCGGTTGTCCGGGATCGTCAATCCGAAGGACATCGAAGCGGGTAACTATGTGGCGTCCAGCAAGGTGGCGAATGCGCGCATCGAGCAGGCTGGACAGGGCATCGTCAGCGATGCGACCACGGTGGGCTGGCTGCAGCGCATGTTCCTGAGCGTGCTGACGTTCTGACGCACGCCGAGGTTGCGCGGGCCGGGCTATGGTTCGAGTCGCGCATCAAACTGCCAGGCCCCGTGGCGTGAGTGCCTGAACGAAATACGCCGCGGCGTGCCTAAGCGTCGGCGAACGGCGGTGCGCAGCGCTCGGCGGCGCCGATTTCTCCATCCGGCACGAACACGTAGCCGCGCCCCCATACCGTTTGCACGTAGCGCGGCTCGGAGGGGTCGACTTCGATCAGCCGGCGCAGGCGCCAGATCGACACGTCGAGACTGCGGTTGCGGTGCGCCTCGCTATTGCCGTGCAGCTTCTCGAGCAGTTGCGCGCGGGTCAGGACGGTCATCGCATGCGTGACGAACACCTTGAGCATCGCAAATTCGCTCGAACGCAGCGGAATGCGTTCGCCGTCGCGGCGTAATTCACGCGCCGGAAAATTCACCTCGAAACGGCCGAAACGGTACGGTGCCCGGTTTTCCGGCGCGCCCGGCGCGATGGCGCCGCGGCGGCGCAAAACGGTGCGGATTCGCGCGACCAGTTCGCTCGGTTCGAACGGCTTGCCGAGATAGTCGTCCGCGCCGAGCTCGAGGCCGATCACGCGGTCGATCACATCGGCGCGCGCCGTCAGCAGGATCACCGGGATATCGTCACCGGCCAGACGCAGCGCGCGCAGCGCACTGATGCCGTCCAGCTCCGGCATCATGATGTCGAGCACAACCAGCGCGGGCCGTTCGCTCTGCAGCATGCGTTGCAACGCCATGCCGTGTTCGAGCACGGATACCGTGTAGCCGCGTCCCTGTAGATATTCGCGCACAAGATCGCGCACGACGGGGTCGTCGTCAACGACCAGAATGGATTGGTTCATTGCGACGATCTTAAGAGATACGTTGGAGCGCTGATAGCACGCAATGCTTTCGAAACCTTTCCCCGGTAACCACAGGCAAGCGTACGAAGAATGCATGGCGCTGCCGCAGGCGCACAGCCAGGGTCAGTTGACCTGTGAGGTCTGGATGGTTCGCGGGCGCAATTCGGTCCGGTCGACCACCATCTTGTCGATCATGCCATTGAGTTTGACGGACGCGTTCGAGAAACGGTCCATACCGAGCTCGCCCGTCTGATAGCGTGCGGTGACCAGAACACGGCCCTGCTGGAGCAGCGTCAGATCGATCACGGACAGGTACTGGACTGGATTGTCGCTAAACTGGCGCCGGCCGTAGTCGACCGACGCATTGTAGACCAGCCGTGCCTCGCAACTGGCGGGTGAGGTGCCCGGGTTGTAGACGTCCGAGCGTATGCCGCGCCGGTGCAGCGCGAGTTGCAACGCCGGGACGAAATCGCCAACGGACACCGTCTGGTTCACCTCGATGCACACCGCGCTCACGGACGCCGGCGGGCCGTTGACGAAGGTCGGCGACGAATAGTTTGACGCGATGGCATAGCCTGCCTGAATCACCGACCCGGTGGCGTCGGCTGCGGTAATCAGCGTCCACGCACAGCCGTTCAGTCCGACGCAGAGCACCGCGGCCGTCGCGGCCCGTGCGCAGCACCGCCGCCCCGTGGACCAGGGAAACCGCATGGCCGACAGGGCAACTGGGGGTACCGATGAGCGCGAGCCGTTCACGATGCAATACCTCGACGTGTCTGGGCGAAAGCGAAACGCAGGAACGGCACGCTTAGCGCGCGACGCGCAGGCGCAGTTCGTTTTGTCCCTGCACACTGGCGGTGACCTTGATGCGACGCTCTCCGCTCGTCACGATGAAATGCTGGCGTGTCGGCGTATTGAGGTCGTGAACGACGTCCGGAAAGCAGGCCGCGATATCCGCGCCGAGTTCCTCGAGCGGGTCGGTGACCACGCCGTCCGCTTGCCAGTGCGCGCGCCAGTGGCAGTCGTAGGCGTTGGCATTGGCGTGGCAATCGTCGGCGCTGGCAAGGCCGGGCAACTGTGGCGCCGGCTCATCGTGCAGATGCCTGAAGTCGGCAGCGGCGACGATGTGCTTCAGCGCGGGGCAGACGTCGGCTGGCTCGCCCGGCGGCGACATCTGTGCCGCCTGAGCGCTGATCGACAGCAGCGTCGCGGTGGCAAGGGCGACCGCGGGAGCGGCGGCGACGAGGGAACGGCTCATCCGCGCGAGTCGTTGGCTCAAACGGCGGAAGCGGTGATCGAATGACATGGCGGGAAATCCGGTAACGGTGAGTGGCATGCGGGCCGGAGGGTCGTCGGCCCGTGTATCAATCGTCGCCGCTACAGGGCATTTTCAAAGCACAGAACAACTTGAGCGCTCCGAAAATGCTTTCGAACTGTTCACGCATATTTCAGGATGTTGCGCGCCGCTTGCGAGGCCTTGCGCTCGATATGCGGGTACCGGATGCCAGGTGGCCAGGCGATCAGCACGGGGCGTCCGGTGCCGCTGGACCGGGAGGCGCTCTAGCCGAGCGTCAGTCCGCCGTCGATGTGGATGACCTGGCCCGTGATGTGGCGCGCTTGATCCGAGAGCAGGAAGGCGATCAGCGCGGCGACGTCGGCCGGCTCGGCGATGTGGCCAAGCGGAGTGGCGTCGGCCGCATGGGTCCACGCGGCGGCATTGTCGGCGCCTGGACCGCGATCCTTGCGGGTGTAACCCGGCGCGACGCAATTGACGGTGACGCCGTGCGGCGCGAGTTCGGCCGCGGCGGTTTTCGCCAGCGATTCGAGGGCGGCCTTGGACGCCGCCGTTGCAGCAAAAGGCGCATCGGCGCGGTAGCGGTGCGCGACAAACGAGCTGACTGCGACGACGCGGCCGCGCTGCGACGTCTCCAGCGCCGCTGCGGCGCGTTTGACGAGCGCGGCGAACGCGCCCGGCATGGCGGAGAACGCCTCCATGAAGGTGCCGGCGTCGAGTCCGCTGAGCGTCTGACGCTGTGCATGACCTGCGTTGGCGACCAGTTGGTCGAGTGCGCCGAATTGCGCGAGCGTCTGATGAACGATGTGTTCCGCTGCGCCGCGCTCGGCCAGGTCGCCGGACACCGTGGCGCAGACGGCGCCACGCGCCGAGCACTCGGATGACACGGCAGCAAGCCGTTCGCGCGAAGGTGCTTCAGCGCCGCGTGCATGCAGCATCAACGCCGTGCGCGGCGCGGCGATGCGCCGGGCGAGCGCCGCACCGATGCCGGACCCGGCACCAGTGACCAGTACGACCCGGTCGAACGACGGGGTGGTCATGCGGCGACCGGTTCGCCTGCCCGCTCGACGTCGAGCGTTTCTTCGTGGAACGCGGCGAGCGACGCGCGATGCGCCACACTCACGATTGCCGCCTTGGGCAGGCGTTCCGTGAATACATGGTAGAGCCGCGCTTCGTTCTCCGCGTCGAGGGCGCTGGTGGCTTCGTCGAGGAACAGGTAGTCAGGCTTGTGCAGCAGCACGCGGGCGGCGGCGAGGCGTTGCTGTTCGCCCGGCGACATGACACGCGCCCAATGCTGCGATTCCTGCAGGCGATCGGCGTAGCTCTCGAGCCGGCAGGTGCGTAGCGCGTCGCGGCATTCGTCGTCGGTGTAGGTGTCGGCGGACGACGGGTAGGTGAGCGCAGCCTTCAACGTGCCGATCGGCATGTAACTCTGCTGCGGGATGAACATCATGCGTGCGTTCACCGGCGCGTCGATCGAACCATCGCCGAACGGCCACAGTCCGGCGAGCGCCCGCATCAGTGTGCTCTTGCCCGATCCGGACGGCCCGCGCACCAGCCAGCGCGAACCGGGCTGGATCGCGATATCGCGGATCTGCGAGAGCGCATTGCCGTTAGGCAGGGCGAGCCTGAGGCCGCCGGTGGTGAGTTTGTCGGCGTCGACGTAGTGCAGGTTGATGCCGCCGTGAGCGGTGGCCGGGGAGACCGACTCTTTCAGATGCGAGGCGTGCATGACACGCTTGAATTCGCGCAGACGATTCACGGTAGCGCGCCAGTCGACGAGGCTGCCGTAACTGTTGATGAACCACGAGAACGAATCGCTGACCGTGCCGAACGCATTCTGGATCTGCATGAGCACGCCAAACGTGAACGCGCCGGCGAAGTAGCGAGGTGCTGCCACCGCGATCGGAAAGATGATTGCGATCTGACCATAGAAGCTCAGCACGAAGCTCAGGCGCTTGGTGTACTTCATCACGCGCCACCAGTTGTCGCGAATGCGCTGGAAGACATTTTGCGCGTTCGCCCTTTCGGTCTGCTCGCCGTCGTAAAACGCGATCTGTTCAGCGTTTTCGCGCACGCGGATCAGGCCGAAGCGGAAATCCGCCTCCACCTTTTGCTGCTGGTAGGTGATTGAAACCAGTGGGTGTCCGAGCTTGTGGATGAAGAATGAACCGCCAAGCGCGTACAGTGCGGCGACCCACACCATGTAGCCCGGAATGACGAGCGGGATGCCGCCGAGCGTCACGCTCAGCGCGCCGGCGAGGCCCCAGAGAATGGTGACGAACGAAATCAGGGTGACGACCGTCGAGAGCAGATCGAGCGACAGCGACAGGGTGCTGGTGGCAAACGACTGAAGGTCGTCGCTGATACGCTGGTCGGGGTTGTCGGCAAGGCGGTCGCGCTCGATCCGGTAGAACGCGCCGTCACCGAGCCACTCCTCGAGGTAGCGCTGCGTGAGCCACTGACGCCAGCGGAACCCGAGCATCTGCCGCAGATAGCGACCGTACACGAAGAGGATGATCATCGCGAACACAATGGCCGAGAACACCAGCATCAGGTGCGGGAAGTCGTGAACGTTCTTGGCTTGCAGCGCGTTGTAGAACTCGCCGTTCCACGTGTTGAACTTGACGCTAAGCCAGACGTTCGTGAGGTTGATCGCGATAATCGTGACAAGTAGTGCCCACGCGATCTTCCATTCTTCAGAGACCCAGTAGGGCTTGATCAGACTCCAGGCAGAGACTTTATCGTCCGGCGCTGGCGTGCTGGTGGGAGAGGTATTGGGTGTCATGAGCATCCTGAAGTAGTGCTGGCCCATATTGGGCTGGCCCGTATCGGGTAGCCCCATGGCGGTATTGCGATTGCGGCCCGGGCGACGGCCCCGTCACGCGACCGACCGATTCTGGCGCGAGCGCCTTAAGCGAAAATTAATCGCGTAAGACGTAGCGAGGCGGTTGGCGAGCGCGAGGCGAGAAGCCGCGCCAACGGCGCAGGCGTCCGATCGTTGCATT
>DASZIR010000075.1:0-35947 GCA_035948995.1 Paraburkholderia sp.
GTGAAGCGCGGCGACCGCGTGCTGATCTATCTGCCGATGATCCCCGAAGCGGTGTTCGCAATGCTCGCCTGCGCCCGGCTCGGTGCGATTCACTCGGTGGTGTTCGGCGGTTTTGCCGCGCCGAATCTTGCGGCGCGTATCGACGATGCGAAACCCGCCTTGATTGTCACCGCCGACGCGGGTGCGCGCGGCGGCAAGGTGATCGACTACACGCCGCTCGTCGACGAGGCGCTCGCCCGCGCGCAGCACAAGCCGCCGCATGTGCTGCGGATCGACCGGCAGCTTGCGCCCGAGCGCCTGGACGCGAGTTATCTGGTCGACTACGAACCGCTGCGCGAACAGTTCTTCGATGCTCACGTGCCGTGCGAATGGCTGGAGTCGAACGAGCCTTCCTATGTGCTCTACACGTCGGGCACGACCGGACGGCCCAAGGGCGTGCAACGCGATGTCGGCGGCTATGCGGTCGCGCTGGCCGCATCAATGGAATACATCTTCGAAGGCCGCGCGGGCGACACGATGTTCACCGCCTCGGATATCGGCTGGGTGGTCGGCCATAGCTACATCATCTATGCGCCGCTGATCGCGGGGCTGACCACCGTGATGTACGAAGGCACGCCGATCCGTCCGGACGGCGGCATCTGGTGGCGCCTCGTCGAGCAACACCGGATCAACCTGATGTTCACCGCGCCGACCGCGTTGCGCGTGCTCAAGAAACAGGATCCGGCGCTGCTCAAGAAGTCCGATCTGTCGAGCTTGCGCACCTTGTTTCTCGCCGGCGAGCCGCTCGACGAACCGACCGCATCGTGGATTGCCGGCGCGCTCGGCAAGCCGGTCGTCGACAACTACTGGCAGACCGAAACCGGCTGGCCAATGCTGGTAATTCAGCGCGGCGTCGAAGCGTTGCCGCCGAAGCTCGGCTCGCCGGGCGTACCGGCGTACGGCTACAACCTGACGCTGCGCAACGAACAGACTGGCGACGTCTGCGCGCCAGGGGAGAAAGGCGTGATCACGCTCGGCTACCCGCTGCCGCCGGGCTGCATGTCGACCGTGTGGGGCGATGACGCGCGTTTCGTCAGCACCTATTGGTCGAGCGTGCCTAACCAACAGGTTTATTCCACCTTCGATTGGGGCATCCAGGATGCCGACGGCTACGTGACGATTCTCGGGCGCACCGACGATGTGATCAACGTCGCCGGTCACCGGCTCGGGACGCGCGAAATCGAAGAGGCGCTATCGGGCCACGCGGCGGTGGCCGAAGTGGCGGTGGTGGGTGTGGCTGATCCGCTGAAGGGACAGGTGGCGTTGGCGTTCGTCGTGCTGCGCGACGCGGACCGTTATGCGGCGGATGAAGCGCGCGCGGCGCTGGAGGCCGATCTGGCCACGACAGTTGACCGGCAGCTCGGTGCGATTGCGCGGCCGGCGCGGGTCCACGTGGTATCGATGTTGCCGAAGACGCGCTCCGGCAAGCTGTTGCGCCGCGCGATCGCGGCGCTGGCAGAAGGCCGGGATCCGGGCGACCTGCCCACCATCGAGGACCCGGGCGCGTTGCAGCAGGTGCGCGATGCGCTGGCGGCGGGTGGCAAGGCGTAGGTGCAGTTTGCGAAGTTCGAGGCACACAGCGAGCGCATCTCCGGCTGCGAGCCCCGCACGCCGCCTTTTGCATTCTCAGACACGCGCCTGCAAAAACCGCTTCAGGATACCGTTCGAATACGTCCCGGCAATCTCGGTCAAAAACGACGCAAACGACGCGGGCGCGTGTGCATCGGCCGTATCCGATACCGTGCGTACGATCGCACACGGCACGCCGTACTCGTGGCATACCTGCGCGATCGCCGCGCCTTCCATTTCGACCGCGAGCGCATCGGGCAGCGCGTCGCGCAACGCCTCGACGGCCGCCGCGCTGGCGACGAACTGATCGCCGCTGATGATGAGCCCACGATGCATTTGCGGCAGTTGCGTGCCGAATCGCTCTGCGAGCGCGGCACCTTCTTCCGCGATAAAACGCTCAACGGCTGCCGCCAACTGGTCCGCAAGCGCCTGATCCGCAGCGAAGCGCGCGATGCCGAGCAGCGGCACTTCGAAGCGCGGAAAGAGCGGCGACGCGTCGAGATCGTGTTGCGACAGCGTGTCGGCCACGACTACGTCACCGATCCGTACCTCACGTCCGACGCCACCCGCCACGCCCGTGAACACCACGGCATCGACATCGAACGCATGGATCAGCGCGCTGACCGTCGCCGCCGCCGCGACCTTGCCGATCCGCGCGAGCGTAACGACGCACGGCGCGCCGTGCACGGTGCCGAGGTGATAGTCGCGGCGTCCATGGGTAACCGTGCGCACGCCGGATTCAGCGCGCATCGCTTCGACCAGATCGCCGAGTTCTTGCGGCAACGCCGCCATCACGCCTAGCGGACGCCGGGCAGGCGCTGCCCCGTTCTGTGCTGTGCTCATTCAACCGCCTGTAGTTTCGCGACCGCGAGCGCCAACCACTTCTCGCCGTGCCGTTTGAATTTGACCTGGGCCTTCGCATCGGCGCCGCCGCCCTCGAGTGCGGTGATCGTGCCTTCGCCGAACTTGGTGTGGAAGACCTGCTGACCGACGCGGAACCCGCTCTCCGCTGCGCGCTGCTCATTGGCGAACGCCGGCAGCGGCGCTGAAGTAGCCGCCCCCGAGTAGCCTTGCTGGCGATCCGGCCGCGCGAACCAGTCGCGGCCATAACCGGCGTTGTCGGAGCGGCCACCCCAGCGCGCACCGGCTTCGACCTTCGGCGTCAGCCACTTCAAGGTTTCCTGCGGCAACTCGTCGAAGAAGCGCGAACGGATGTTATAGCGCGTCTGGCCATGCAACATCCGGCTCTGCGCAAACGACAGATAGAGCCGCTCCTTGGCGCGCGTAATTGCAACGTACATCAGGCGGCGCTCTTCTTCGAGACCGTCCGTTTCCATCGCGCTGTTTTCGTGCGGGAAAAGCCCCTCTTCGAGACCGGTGATGAACACGGCAGTGAACTCGAGGCCCTTGGCCGCGTGCACGGTCATCAACTGCACGGCTTCCTGACCGGCCTGCGCCTGGTTGTCGCCGGCTTCAAGCGACGCGTGCGACAGGAACCCCGCCAGCGGCGTCATGGTGTCGGGGTTCTGCGCCGGGTCGGTGAAGTTCGGCGCATCGAGGACGACGGTGTTGGGGTCGTCGGTGGCAACCGCGAGCTCCGGCGCGGCGGTCGCGCCCGGACGCAGCGGGATGGAACGCGCGGGCGTGTCGAGTCCGTAGCCTTCTTCGCTGACGAAAGCCGCTGCCGCGTTCACGAGTTCCTGCAAGTTCTCGAGGCGGTCCTGCCCTTCGCGTTCGGTCTGATAAAACTCCGAGAGACCGCTCGTGCGCACCACGTATTCGACCGTCTCAGGCAAGCTCATCTGCTGCGTTTCCGCGCGCATCTTGCCGATCAGGTTCGCAAAGCCGGCGAGGCTCGAACCCGCCTTGCCGGCCACGTAAGGAATCGCCGCGGCCATCGAGCAGTTGTACAGCCGCGCGGCGTCCGCCAGTTGCTCGATCGAGCGTGCACCGATGCCGCGCGTCGGGAAGTTGACGACGCGGGCGAACGCGGTGTCGTCGTTCGGATTGTCGATCAGGCGCAGATAGGCAAGCGCGTGCTTGATTTCCTGACGCTCGAAGAAGCGCAGACCGCCGTACACGCGATAAGCGATGCCCGCGTTGACGAGTGTGTGTTCGATGGTGCGCGACTGCGCGTTGCTCCGGTACAGCACAGCGATTTCGCTGCGCGAGGTGCCGGTGCTGATCAGCGCCTTGATTTCCTCGACGATCCAGCCGGCCTCCTGCATGTCGGTCGCGGCTTCGTAGACGCGCACCGGCTCGCCGTGGCCCGCGTCGGTGCGCAGGTTTTTGCCGAGACGCCGCGAATTATTGGCGATCAGCTGATTGGCCGCGTCGAGAATGTGGCCGTGCGAGCGATAGTTCTGTTCGAGCTTGATCAGATTGCGGACGTTGAACTCCTGTTCGAAGTCGCGCATGTTGCCGACGTTGGCGCCGCGGAACGCGTAGATGGACTGGTCGTCGTCGCCGACCGCGAAGATCGAGTTGGTTTGGCCTGCCAGCAGCTTGAGCCAGGCGTACTGGAGCTTGTTGGTGTCCTGGAACTCGTCGACGAGGATGTGCTTGAAGCGCGCCTGATAGTGGGCGCGCAGCGGCGCATTGTGGGCGAGCAGTTCATGGCAGCGCAGCAGCAGTTCGGGGAAGTCCACGACGCCTTCGCGCTGGCATTGCTGCTCGTACGCCTCGTAGAGCTCGACGAATTTGCGGTTGAAGTTGTCGGTGGCGTCGACGTCTTTGGGGCGCAGGCCCTGCTCTTTCGCGTTGTTGATGAAGTACTGGAGGTTTTTCGCCGGATATTTTTCGTCGTCGATGTTCAGGCCCTTCATCAGACGCTTGATCGCGGAAAGCTGGTCGGCGGTATCGAGGATCTGGAAGGTGGCGGGCAGGCCGGCGTCGCGGTGATGGGCGCGCAGCATGCGGTTGCAGAGGCCATGGAAGGTGCCGATCCACATGCCGCGGGTGTCGATGGGCAGAAGCGCCTGGAGGCGCCCCATCATTTCGCGGGCGGCTTTGTTGGTGAATGTGACGGCGAGGATGGTCGCGGGCGAGGCGAGGCCTTGCTGGATGAGCCACGCGATGCGGGTGATCAGGACGCGGGTTTTGCCGCTGCCCGCGCCGGCCAGAATGAGTGCCGGTTCGTTCGGGAGGGTGACGGCGGCGTGTTGTTCGGGGTTTAGGTTACTGAGGAGTTCGGGCATTTTCCATGGGGTCGGCAGGTCGTTCGACATTATAAGGTTTGAGGTTTGTTTTGCCTGCGGCGCTATTCGTCGTGGTGCCTGCGGGGTTGGCCTTTCCTTGCATTCTTGTTGGTTTATTGGCGTTGCCCCTGTGCGGGGCGGCACCTACTTTCTTTGCCGCAGACCGCGGGGTCGGCACGGCCACACGCCGTTGCAGGCGAGGAATGGACCGCCCCCGGTGCACTTGCCCCGCCTTCCCATGCAGAGCCATCCGCGACGCACGCGGTGCGGAGTGGGGTGAATGAGCCCTTTGTCACTAACCCGAGTGGTGCGAGGGAACGTCTCGTCTTCGGAGCACTCCGTGTTCACCTGAGAAGCGGACACCTACAAGCTGGCGGTTGGAGCCCGCTTTGTTTGCCTACTTTCTTTGCACGGCGACAAAGAAAGTAGGTGCCGCCCCGCACAGGGGCAACGCCAATAAACCAACAAGAATGCAAGGAAAGGCCAACACCGCAGGCAAACAACCAAAACCAAGGCGCCGCAGGCAACCCCCTCCCGGCGGGGCGCACCCCTTATAATCAGGGATTCCATTGCATTTTTCGGCTGACTTCCAACAATGAGCGACACCACGCTTGCCAAGAGTTTCGAGCCCCACAACATCGAAGCCCAGTGGGGCCCGGAGTGGGAAAAACGCGGCTACGCCGCGCCAGCGTTCATCGAGAACCGTAAGAACTTCTCGATCCAGTTGCCGCCGCCGAACGTCACGGGCACCCTCCACATGGGCCACGCCTTCAACCAGACGATCATGGACGGCCTCACCCGCTATCACCGCATGCTCGGCGAAAACACCATCTGGGTGCCGGGCACCGACCACGCCGGTATCGCCACGCAAATCGTCGTCGAACGCCAGCTCGACGCCCAAGGCGTCTCGCGTCACGACCTCGGCCGGGAAAAGTTCGTCGAACGCGTCTGGGAATGGAAACAGCAATCCGGCTCCACCATCACCAGCCAGGTGCGGCGCCTGGGCGCCTCCATCGACTGGTCGCGCGAATACTTCACGATGGACGACAAAATGTCCGCCGCCGTGCGCGACGTGTTCGTCCATCTGTATGAACAGGGTCTGATCTACCGCGGCAAGCGCCTTGTCAACTGGGATCCGGTCCTGATGACCGCCGTCTCCGACCTGGAAGTCGCCAGCGAGGAAGAAAACGGCCATCTGTGGCACATCCAGTACCCGCTCTCCGACGGCTCAGGCCATCTGACGGTCGCCACCACCCGTCCGGAAACCATGCTCGGCGACGTCGCCGTCATGGTCCATCCGGAAGACGAGCGCTACACGCACCTGATCGGCAAAACGGTCAAGCTGCCACTCACCGACCGCGACATCCCCATCATCGCCGACGATTACGTCGACCGCGAATTCGGCACCGGTGTCGTCAAGGTCACCCCCGCGCACGACCTCAACGACTATCAGGTCGGCCAGCGTCACGGCCTGCCGCAGATCGAAATCCTCACGCTCGACGCGAAAATCAACGACAACGCGCCGGAAAAATATCGCGGCTTCGACCGCTTCGAGGCCCGCAAGCAGATCGTCGCCGATCTCGAAGCAATCGGCCTGCTCGAATCCGTCAAACCGCACAGGCTGATGGTGCCGCGCGGCGACCGCACCGGCGTCGTGCTCGAGCCGATGCTGACCGACCAGTGGTTCGTCGCGATGAGCAAGCCGGCTCCGGAAGGCACGTTCAATCCGGGCAAGTCGATCGCCGAAGCCGCGCTCGATGTGGTGCGCAACGGCCAGATCAAGTTCGTGCCGGAAAACTGGACCACCACCTACTACCAGTGGCTCGAAAACATCCAGGACTGGTGTATTTCCCGCCAGTTGTGGTGGGGCCATCAGATTCCGGCCTGGTACGGCGAAAACGGCGAAATCTTCGTCGCCAAGACCGCAGAAGAAGCGCAGGCCAAGGCCGATAAGGCCGGCTATACGGGCGCATTGAAGCGCGACGAAGATGTGCTCGACACATGGTTCTCGTCGGCGCTGGTGCCGTTCTCGTCGCTCGGCTGGCCGAACGAAACGAAGGAACTGCAGGCCTTCCTGCCCTCGTCGGTGCTCGTCACCGGCTTCGACATCATCTTCTTCTGGGTCGCGCGGATGGTCATGATGACCACCCACTTCACCGGCAAGGTGCCGTTCGACACCGTTTATGTGCACGGCCTCGTGCGCGACGCCGAAGGCCAGAAGATGTCGAAGAGCAAGGGCAACACGCTCGACCCGATCGATATCGTCGACGGCATCGATCTCGACTCGCTGGTCGCCAAGCGCACCACCGGTCTGATGAATCCGAAGCAGGCCGCGTCGATCGAGAAAAAGACCCGCAAGGAATTCCCGGACGGCATCCCCGCGTTCGGCACCGACGCGCTGCGCTTCACGATGGCGTCGATGGCCACGCTTGGCCGCAACGTCAACTTCGATCTGGCGCGCTGCGAAGGCTATCGCAACTTCTGCAACAAGCTCTGGAACGCCACCCGCTTCGTGCTGATGAACTGCGAAGGCCACGACTGCGGCTTCGGCAAGCCGGAGCTGTGCGATGCGGGCGCGTGCGGCCCCGGCGGCTACCTCGATTTCTCGCAGGCGGACCGCTGGATCGTCTCGCATCTGCAGCGCGTCGAGGCCGAAGTAGCCAAGGGCTTTGCCGACTACCGCTTCGACAATGTGGCAAACGCCATATACAAGTTCGTGTGGGACGAATACTGTGACTGGTATCTTGAGCTCGCCAAGGTGCAGATCCAGGGCGGCACGCAGGAACAGCAGCGCGCCACCCGCCGCACCCTGCTGCGCGTGCTCGAGACGGTCCTGCGTCTCGCCCATCCGGTGATCCCGTTCATCACCGAGGCGTTGTGGCAAAAGGTGGCCCCGCTCGCCGACCGTTACTCGCAGGGGATGGCCGAGGGCGAAGCCTCCATCATGGTGCAGGCTTACCCGGTCGCCGAGCCGGGCAAGCTGGACGAGGCCGCCGAGCGGTGGGTGGCCGACCTGAAGGCGGTGATCGATGCGTGCCGCAACCTGCGCGGCGAAATGAACTTGTCGCCGGCGACCAAGGTACCGCTGCTCGCAACGGGTGACGCCGAGCGGCTGCGCACCTTCGCGCCGTACGCCCAGGCGCTGGCGCGGCTCTCGGACGTGCAGATCATCGCCGACGAAGCCACCCTCGACGCTCAGGCTCATGGCGCGCCAATTGCTATCGTGGGTAATGACAAGCTGGTGCTGAAGGTGGAAATCGATGTCGCCGCCGAACACGAACGCCTGTCAAAAGAGATTGCGCGACTGGGCGCCGAGGTGTCCAAATGCAATGCCAAGCTGCAGAATGAAAGCTTTGTTGCCAAGGCCCCGCCGGCAGTCGTTGAGCAAGAACAGAAAAGGCTGGCAGAATATGAAACGACCATCGGCAAGCTGAACGCGCAACTTGCACGCCTGCCGGCCTGATTGATGCTCCACGCCTGTGCCTGTGCACAGGCGTAGCCACCAGAGGATTCAGGGTATTCACATGCTAAAAGTTACAAAAGCCGTATTTCCGGTAGCAGGTCTTGGCACCCGGTTTCTCCCCGCCACCAAGGCGAGCCCGAAGGAAATGCTGCCCATCGTCGACAAGCCGCTGATCCAGTACGCGGTCGAAGAGGCCATGGCGGCCGGCATCACCGAAATGATCTTCGTCACGGGCCGCAGCAAGCGAGCCATCGAGGACCACTTCGACAAGTCGTACGAAATCGAGGCCGAGCTCGAAGCCCGCGGCAAGGACAAGCTGCTGGAACTGGTGCGCAGCATCAAGCCAAGCCATGTCGACTGCTTTTACGTGCGCCAGCCGGAAGCGCTCGGCCTCGGCCACGCAGTGATGTGTGCCGAAAAGCTGGTCGGCGACAACCCGTTTGCCGTGATCCTTGCGGACGACCTGCTGTACGGCAAGCCGCCGGTGATGACGCAGATGATCGAGGTGTTCGACCACTATCACAGCTCGGTGATCGGGGTCGAAGAAATCCCGCCGTCGGAGACGAAGTCGTACGGCATCGTCGACGGCAAGGAATGGGAAGATTCGATCATCAAGATGTCGGGCATCATCGAGAAGCCGGCACCGGAAGTCGCGCCGTCGAATCTCGGTGTGGTGGGCCGTTACGTGCTCAAGCCACGGATTTTCGAACACCTGCGCGCGTTGAAGCCGGGCACGGGCGGTGAATTGCAGTTGACCGACGCCATTCAATCGTTGCTCGCCGACGAACAGGTGCTGGCGTACAAGTATCACGGCACGCGTTTCGACTGCGGCAGCAAGCTCGGCTATCTGAAGGCGACCGTCGAATTCGCGCTGCGCCATCCGGAAGTGGCTGCGGACTTCGAAGAGTATCTGCGGACGCGTTCGCCGGTGCTCGAAGGCTGAGGTCGCGCAGAAGTAGAAGCGCGGGAATCCGCGCAGTAGAAGTCAAAAGGGCGCTGTTGCACCGCAGATTGCGGACACAGCGCCTTTTGTTTGGGTGCGCCGTGAGCGCCTTGAAACGCTCAGCGGCGCCGCATCAGAAATACGAACGTCTTGTCCTGCGTCGACACCTCGACGATTTCATTGCCGGTCTGCTTGGCGAACGCGGCGAAATCGCGTTGCGAGCCGGGATCGGTGGCGAGCACCTTGAGAATCTGGCCGCTTTCCATGTCGGCGAGCGCCTTCTTGGCACGCAAAATGGGGAGCGGACAGTTCAGCCCGCGCGCATCGACTTCCTTGTGAACCTGAATTTGCATCGACGATGACCTTCGGGATGAGGCGCCGTGAACGACGCCGGACAGAGGGCCAAATTCTACCGCAGCCGTCATATCCACGCCGGACGCGCGCGCACATGACGGCTTTCACAGGAACGCACTGAAGGACACTGAAGCGCGCTGAATCGCCTTCTCCGGCACTGGAGGCTTACAACGTCACCGCCTGTCCGGTCTCCAGCGACTTCCTCAGCGCACTGCCAATCCGCGTCGCCTCCAGCGCATCGGCGAGCGTCGCGCCCGCCGACGCCCCGCCCTGCACCGCCGTAACAAACGCCCGCGCCTCGTGCAGGAAGGCCTCCTCGAAGCGGTCGAAGAAGGTCGGCGTACATTCGTTGCGGATGCCGCTCGCGTCGGCAATCTCAACGCGGTTCAAGCGCGGGTTGTGACCGATCGCGAGCGCCCCTGCCGTGCCGATCACCTCGCTGCCGGTGTCGTTGCCGTGCGCCATGGTGCGCGAGGCGTAGAACATCGCGAGCCCCCCACCCTCGAATTCGCAGATGGCCACGCCGTTGTCGACGTCGCCGAACTCGCGCAAGCCCTCGTGCAGCGCCACCGTACCGCTCGCGAACACGCGTTTGGCACGCGGCATGCCGAGCAGCCAGCGCGCGACGTCAATGTCGTGCACGGTGCAGTCGAGGAAAATCCCGCCTGAAGTGGGTGCAAAGCGTACAAAGAAACCATCCGGATCGTTCTTGTCGCAGGTTTGCGAACGCACCAGAAACGGCCGCCCGATCACACCCGATTCGACCTTCTCGAACGCGTCGCGATAGCTCGGATCGAAGCGTCGCATGAAGCCGATGGTCGCCTGCAGATGCGGATGCCGTTCGGCCTCCGCCAGCACGCGCTCGCACTCGGCCAGGTCCAGCGACAGCGGCTTCTCGCAGAACACATGCTTGCCGGCGCGCAACGCATCGACGATCTGCTGCGCGTGCAGTGCTGAAGGCGTGACCAGCCACACCGCATCCACCTCGTGGTCGTCCAGCAACGCCGCATAGTCTTCGTACAGGCGCGGCGCGGGCAACGCGTCGCGCGCCCACGCGCGCTCGTGCTCGAGCGGGCTGCAGGCTGCCACGAGCGCCGCGCCCGGCACACGGTAAGCCAGATTCTCTGCGTGACGCTTGCCGAGCCGTCCAAGGCCCACAACGCCCACGCGCAACGGTTGGCGGTTAGCGCTCGTCATCATGCCCCCTCGCCCAGCCGCACCGGTCGCCCTTCGCGCCATGAACGCGTTGCGGCGTCGGCCAGTTCAAGCGCCTTCAGGCCATCTTCCACCGTCGTGCGGACAGGTCTGCCCTGCGTGACGGCTTCGAAGAAATGCGCGATTTCCGCCGCATACGCCGCGCGGTAGCGTTCCAGGAAGAACGCCTCGGGCACGTCGCTCGAGACCGCGGTCTTCGAATACGCGACCACCTCGGTGGGCCGCACATTGCCCGCCTGCAGCATGCCCGTGCTGCCGAGCACTTCGAAGCGCTGATCGTAGCCGTAGGCCGCGCGCCGCGCCGTGTTGATCTGGCAGAGCCGGCCGCTCTTCGTGCGAATCGTCACGGCGGTCGAATCGATGTCGCCCGCCTCGGCAATCGCCGGATCGGTCAGACAGCTTCCGGTGGCATGCAGCGTGTCGGCTTCATCGTCGAGAATCCAGCGGAAAATATCGAAGTCGTGGATTAGCATGTCCTTGAAGATGCCGCCCGAGTGCCTGATGTAGTCAACCGGCGGCGCGCCCGGATCGCGGCTCGTGACGATCAGCATTTCCGGCGTGCCGATCTCGCCCGCGTCGATGCGCGCTTTCAGCGCGGCGAAAGTCGGATCGAAGCGGCGCTGAAAGCCGATCATGCACACCACGCCGGCACGTTCCACCGCTTGCGCACACGCGCGTGCACGCTCGAGCGTCAGGTCGACAGGCTTCTCGCAAAAGATGTGTTTCTTCTGCGCAGCCGATTGCTGGATCAGGTCCGCGTGCGTGTCCGTGCTCGAACAGATCACGGTCGCGCCGACCGAGGCGTCGCCCATCGCGCCGTCGATATCCGCGACTTGCGCGCCGTGCAGCGCGGCGAGCGATGCCGCCGCCTCGCGATTCACGTCCACCACGTACTTGAGCCGCACGCCGGGCTGCCGCGCGAGATTGGCCGCATGAATCCGGCCGATGCGCCCCGCACCGAACACTGCTACATCGATTACCTTGCTGCTAGCCACATCAGTCATCGTATCCTCCAGTGTCTTTCGATTCTTCTACGTTCAACTCGAGCTTGTACGCGAGCGCGATGAACAGCGCCTGGCACAGGCAGATCGTGCTGGTCAGCGAGCGGAACGCGAACGCGCTCCCCTCCTTCACATAAAGTTGTGTGGTCGCGTAGCGCGCGAGCGGCGACAGCTGGCTGTCGGTGATCACCAGCGTCTTTGCCTGATGGTGATGCGCGACGCGCAGGCAGTATTGCGTCTCCTTGCCGTACGGCGCGAAACTGATCGCAATCACCACGTCGCCCTTCCTGACGCTGCGAATCTGTTCGCGGTACATGCCGCCGAAACCCGATACCAGGTGCACGCGCTTGGGCGTGTGCTGGAGCGCGTAGACGATATAGCTCGCCACCGGAAACGAACGCCGCACGCCGACCACGTAGATGTTGTCGGCCTGCTGCAGCATTTTCACGGCAGCGTCGAACTGCGCGTCGTCGAGACCTGCTTCGAGTTCATCGAGACCGCCGCGGCATGCCGCAACGAATTCGCGCGCCACGGCGCCACCCGACAGTGCGCCCGGTTTCTCGTCGATCAGCTTGCGAATGCGCTGCTGATAGCTCGGCGACGACGTGCCTTGCCCCGTATACGCCTGACGAAACACCGCTTGCAGATCGGAGAAGCCGGAAAAGCCGAAGCGTTGCGCAAAGCGCACCACCGCCGACGGATGCACGCCGCAACTTGCCGCGATATCGCTGGTGCGATCCACCATCACGCTCGACCGATGCTGCTCGAGATAGGTCGCAACATTCTTCAACTGACGCGGCAACGACTCGTAGTTTTCTGCGATGCGCTGCATCAAATCTTCGACGCTCGGCAACTCTTCTGTGCTGTCTTCCGCCATGGCTCTTCCTTCCATCCTTTATTGCACTGCAAAACCGCCGCCGCACGGCCACCGCAAAGGCCCGCCACACCGCGCTGACGCTGCCGATTATAGGCAGGCTCGCCAACAAATGGAATGTATTTTCCATTTTTATTTGTCATGAAATTTTCATTGCAACGGCGAAGAAGATGACCTAATCTTGGTCGTGAGCGATGGTGCAGCGAGCATGCGTGTTAACGCTTAGAGGGCTCGTAGGCAACAGGATGCACCAGACGCTCCCTTCAATAACGACAGACCGAAAAAGGTGGAGACAATGAGACTTTGCAATGGCAAGGCTGCGCTCAAGATTCTGGTGGCGGCATTGGCGCTGACGGCGGGATTGGCCGCCACGACCGCGGCCCGCGCGGCCGATGCGCACTTCGTGCTGATCAGCCACGCACCGGATTCCGATTCCTGGTGGAACACCATCAAGAACGCCATCAAACAGGCCGACGAGGACTTCAACGTCGAGACCGATTACCGCAATCCGCCGAACGGCGACATCGCGGACATGGCCCGCCTCGTCGAACAGGCCGCGGCCCGCAACTACGACGGCGTGATCGTCACCATCGCCGACTACGACGTGCTGAAGGGCTCGATCTCCAAGGTCACCGAAAAGCACATTCCGCTCGTCACGATCAACTCCGGCACCGAAAAGCAAAGCGCGGATCTCGGCGCGATCATGCATATCGGCCAGCCTGAATACACGGCCGGCAAAGCCGCGGGCGAAAAGGCGAAAGCGGCGGGCGTCAAATCGTTCCTGTGCGTGAACCACTACGCGACCAACCCGGCTTCGTTCGAACGTTGCCGCGGTTTTGCCGATGCGCTCGGCGTCGACTTCAAGGCGTCGACCCTTGATGCAGGCACAGACCCGACCGGCATCCAGTCGAAGGTGAGCGCGTATCTGCGCAATCACCCGGACACCGGCGGCGTGCTCGCGCTGGGGCCGCTGTCGGCTGCACCGACCATCAAGGCGCTGCAGCAGATGGGCCTCGCCGGCAAGATCTGGTTCGCGACCTTCGACTTTGACGATGACATCGCCAAGGCCATCAAGGACGGCACCTGCCAGTTCGCGATCGACCAGCAACCCTACCTGCAGGGCTATATCGCAGTAGCGGTGCTGGCCATCGCGAAGAAGGAGCACACCACCGATCCGGTGAAGATCCGCCAGGCGCTGCAGGCCAATCCGAAGTTCCAGCAACGTCTGTCCACCTACGGGCTCGCCCCCTCCTACGGGCCGCGCAATATCGGCTCCGGACCGGGTTTCATTACCAAGGAGAACATCGACAAGGTGATCAAGTACGCAGGTCAGTATCGCTAACTAATCTGGCATTAAGTTCGGGAACGGGAGAACCGTCCCGGCAGGCATGAAGGGAGCGCGTGCCGCCAGCCGTCACTGGCCCGGTCGCACCCGCCTCCCTTCGCAAGGTTTCACTTGCACTTCACTTGCATCAAGCGCCTTATGCGAAAGCGTCGCCACGACGCCTGCGCCGGCGCATCAAGGAGAGCTTCAATGGGCGTCGCCAACCCCTTTCACGCCAAACACCACCCTTCCGACAAGGATGCTGCCTCAGCCGCGACGTCCGCGCCTGCTGCATCTGATGAGCGCGTGCGCCGCGAATCGTGGTTCAAGCATCTGCTGGGTCGCCCGGAGTTCGCGGCGCTGGCCGGCACCGTGATGGTCTTCCTCGTATTTGGGCTTGCGGCCGGGAACTCCGGCATGTTCAACCTCGACGGCGTGATGAACTGGTCGCAGGTTGCCGCGTATCTCGGCATCATCGCGGTGGGCGCGTGCCTGCTGATGATCGCCGGTGAGTTCGACCTCTCGATCGGCTCGATGATCGGCTTTGCCGGCATGATGGTGGCGCTGCCCACCATGTACTTTCACTGGCCGATCGCGCTGTCGATTCTGTTCGCGTTCGTCGGCTCGATGCTGCTGGGCGCGCTCAACGGCTACCTGGTGATGCGCACCAGGCTCCCCTCCTTCATCGTGACGCTGGCATTCCTGTTCATCCTGCGGGGCCTCACGCTGGCTCTCTCGGTGATGTTTGCCGATCGTACCATCATCTCCGGCGTAGGCGACGTCGCCGCGCAGGACTGGTTCGCCCATACCTTCTTCCAGGGTGTCGCGTTCAAGGGACTGTTCGTCTGGCTCGGCCATATCGGCCTCGTGAAGATGCTGGACAACGGCCTGCCGCTCGTGCCGGGGATTCCGAAAGTCCTCCTATGGTGGTTCGCGCTTGCCGCAGTCTGCGCATTCACACTCGCCAAGACACGCTTCGGCAACTGGATCTTCGCGGTAGGCGGCGATGCCAATGCGGCCAAGAACGTCGGGGTACCGGTGCGCCGCGTGAAGATCTCGCTCTTCGTGCTGACCGCATTCTGCGCATGCCTCTTTGCGGTACTGCAAGTGTGCGACATCGGCTCGGCTGCAGCCGACCGCGGGTTGCAGGCTGAATTCGAAGCGATCATTGCGGCGGTGATCGGCGGCACGCTGTTGACCGGCGGCTATGGCTCGGTGATCGGCGCCTGCTTTGGCGCGTTGATCTTCGGCGTGGTGCAGATCGGTATCACCTACACGAACATCGACTCAGACTGGTTCCGCGTGTTCCTTGGCGTGATGCTGCTGTTTGCTGTGCTCTTTAACCATTACGTGCGCAGCCGCGTCTCGACATCCCGCTAAGCAAGGAGCTCATGATGAACACGACACAAGCTGCCACCGGCGACTTCATCCTGTCGCTCGAAAATGTCAGCCGCTATTTCGGCAACGTGATTGCGCTGAAGGACATCACCCTCCGACTGAAACGCGGTGAAGTGCATTGCCTGCTCGGCGATAACGGCGCGGGCAAATCGACTCTGATCAAGACGCTAGCCGGCGTGCACCAGCCCAGCGAAGGCACCTACCTCGTTGACGGCAAGCCGGTGCATTTCACTTCGCCCAAGGACGCGCTCGATCTCGGCATTGCCACCGTCTATCAGGATCTGGCTCTCGTGCCGCTGCTCTCCGTGGCGCGCAACTTCTTCATGGGACGCGAGCCGCAGAAAAAGCTGTTCGGCTTCATCAACGTGATGGACCTCGATCAGTGTGCGACGGCCTCGCGCGACAAGCTTGCGGAAATGGGCATCAATGTGCGCGATCCGCATCAGCCGATCGGCACGATGTCGGGCGGCGAGAAGCAGTGCCTCGCGATTGCGCGGGCGATTCATTTCGGCGCGCGCGTGCTGATTCTCGACGAGCCCACTGCGGCACTCGGCGTGAAGCAGAGCTTCAACGTTCTGAAGCTGATCCACACCGCGCGGGCCAAAGGCATCTCGGTGATCTTCATCACGCACAACGTGCATCACGCGTATCCGATCGGCGATTCGTTCACGCTGCTCAATCGCGGCAAGTCGCTCGGCACCTTTACCAAGGAAACCATCACCAAGGATGAAGTACTCGACATGATGGCCGGCGGCGCTGAGATGCAGAAGATGATCGGCGAACTCGAAGGCGCAACGATCTGATTTGCGCTACGCCGTTGACGTGATTTGCGTGCTTCGACATTCAGGAAATATTCATGGCTCTCTCCAGCAAACCCACGCCTGCCTCAGCCAGTTCGGCCAGCCGCTTTGCGCCCGGCCGCAGCCGCGACATCATCTGTCTCGGCCGGCTCGCCGTCGATCTCTACGCGCAACAAGTCGGCGCGCGACTCGAGGACGTGTCGAGCTTTGCGAAGTATCTCGGCGGTTCGTCGGCCAATATCGCCTTCGGCTGCGCGAGGCTCGGGCTCGCGTCGTCGATGCTCGCGCGCGTCGGTAACGACCACATGGGCCGCTTTCTCACCGAAACGCTCACCAGGGAAGGCTGCGACGTCAGCCACGTGCGCGTCGATCATGAACGCCTGACCGCGCTCGTGCTGCTCGGCCTCAAAGACCGCGACACGTTCCCGCTGATCTTCTACCGCGAGAACTGCGCCGACATGGCCGTCGACGAAGCGGATTTCGATGAGGCGTTCATCGCGTCATCGAAAGCGCTGCTGATCACCGGCACCCACTTCTCGACCGAGCAGGTGAACCGCACCAGCCGCCGCGCGCTCGATTACGCGCGCCGCAACGGGGTGCGCACGGTGCTCGACATCGATTACCGTCCTGTGCTGTGGGGACTCACCGGCAAGGCTGACGGCGAGACCCGCTTTGTGGCCAGCGAAGATGTCACCGCACATATCCAGCGCATCCTGCCGTTGATGGATCTGGTGATCGGCACCGAAGAGGAGTTCCGCATCGCCGGCGGCAAGACCGAACTGATCGACGCGCTCGCGATGGTGCGGGCGGTCACGCCGGCTACGCTAGTCGTGAAACGCGGCCCGCTTGGCTGTCAGATCATCGACGGCGACGTGCCTGCCTCGCTCGACGACGCGCCGATTCATGGCGGCGTCGAGGTCGAAGTCTTGAACGTGCTCGGCGCAGGCGATGCGTTCGCCTCCGGCTTCCTGTCGGGCTGGTTGCGCGATCAACCGCTCGACGCATGCGCACGTGCTGCAAATGCAAGCGGTGCGCTGGTTGTGTCGCGTCATGGCTGCGCCCCGGCGATGCCCACGCCCGCCGAACTCGACTACTTCCTGAGCGAGGCGAAAGCCGATCCGCAACGCATGCGCCGCCCGGACCGCGATGCGACGCTCGCGCGACTGCACCGCGTCTCCCCCACCCGCCGGCAATGGGATGAAGTGCTCGGCTTCGCTTTCGATCATCGCAACCAGTTCTTCGATCTGGCGCAGCAGACCGGTGCCGACGAAGCCCGTATCGCCGGGCTGAAGGGCCTCTTTGTCGAAGCCGTCGCGCAGACCGAAGCCGCCTTGGGCCTGCAAGGCCGCATCGGCGTGCTGATCGACGACCGCTACGGCCAGGATGCGCTCAACGCTGCCACCGGCCGTGGCTGGTGGATCGGCCGGCCGGTCGAACTGCCTGGCTCGGTGCCGCTCGTGTTCGATCATGGCCGCTCGATCGGCACCACGCTCATCACCTGGCCGCAGGAACACATCGCGAAGTGCCTGGTTCAATACCATCCCGACGAACCCACCGAGCAACGGCTGGAACAGGAAGCCCAATTGCGCGCGCTCTACGATGCGACGCAGGCGAGCGGCCATGAGCTGCTGCTCGAAGTGATCCCGCCCAGGCACGCGCATCTGCCGAGCGCACCGGATACGGTGTACCGCGCGTTGAAGCGCCTGTACAACATCGGCATCTATCCGGAATGGTGGAAGCTCGAACCGATGGAGGCCGCACAGTGGCAGGCCATTGACGCGCTGATCGCCGAGCGTGATCCGTATTGCCGCGGTGTGGTATTGCTCGGGCTGTCGGCCGCCGTGGAGCAACTGAACGAGGGCTTTCGCGCCGCCGCGCAATGCGCAACCTGCCGCGGCTTCACCGTCGGCCGGACGATATTCCATGAGCCGAGCCAGGCATGGCTCGCAGGCTCGATTGGCGACGACGAACTGATCGCACGCGTGCGGCAGACTTTCGAAACGCTGATCGCCTCGTGGCGCGCCACGCGCGGCAACTCAGCCACGCAGCGTCTCGCGCCGCACCCTGTTCACGAGGAGAAGGCTGCATGAACCAACGCGTCTTGCATCACGATCCGGCCTCCAGCGACCATGCGTCCGAGACACCCTCGCCTTCGCCCACGCACGGCACGCTGCGGCTCACCGCTGCGCAGGCACTGGTCCGCTACCTTGCGGCGCAGCGCGTCAAGACCGAGGACGGGACCGGTACCGAGCCGCTGTTCGGCGGCGTGTTCGCGATCTTCGGACACGGCAATGTCGCGGGGCTTGGCGAAGCGCTGTACCAGCATCGTGATGAACTGCCAACGCTGCGCGCCCATAACGAACAGGCGATGGCACATAGTGCGATTGCGTATGCGAAGGCACATTTCCGGCGCCGGATGATGGCCGTTACAACGTCCATCGGACCCGGCGCCACCAATCTGCTGACCGCTGCGGCTCTGGCACACGTCAACCGCTTGCCGGTGCTGCTGTTGCCGGGCGACATTTTCGTCTCGCGCGCACCCGATCCGGTCTTGCAGCAGGTCGAAGACTTCCACGACGGCGGCATCTCGGCCAACGACGCGTTCAAACCCGTCTCGCGCTACTTCGACCGTATCGTGCATCCGGCGCAACTGCTCACCGCCCTGCCCCGCGCGCTGCGTGTGCTGACCGATGCTGCCTTGTGCGGACCGGTCACGCTGGCTTTACCGCAGGACGTGCAGGCCACCGCGTGGGATTTCCCCGCGGACTTCTTCGAACCACGCGTCGTGAGCTTTCATGCGCCCGCACCGGTCGCCGAGGAGATCGGCGCCGCACTCGCACGCTTGCGGCGCGCGAAGCGGCCGATGATCGTAGCGGGCGGCGGCGTGCTGTACGCGCACGCGACCGAGGCATTACACACGTTCGCCACCGCGCACGGCATCCCGGTTGCGGAAACCCAGGCCGGCAAGGGTGCGCTCGCGTGGAACGATCCGCTCAACGCCGGCGCGCTCGGCGTGACCGGTTCGCCCGCTGCGAACGCGCTCGCGCACGACGCGGACTGCGTGCTGGCGATCGGCACACGTCTGCAGGATTTCACGACCGGCTCAAACACGCTGTTCACGCAGGCCGAAGTGATCGGCATCAACGCCAATGCCTTCGACGGGCTCAAGCATCGCGCCGTCGTGGTTCAAGCGGACGCACGCCTGGCACTCGGTGCGCTTGCAGCCGAGCTGACCGGCTGGCATGCCGATCGAGCCTGGACCACGCTCGCCCACAAGCTCTCGTCGGGTTGGCGCGACACGGTCAGCACCGTCACGCATGCACCGCAACGCGCTTCAGTGCTGCCGTATGACGCAGACGTGATCGGCGCAGTGCAGCGCTCGAGCGCGCGCTCCGCGACCGACGATATCGTTGTCTGCGCGGCCGGCACGCTGCCAGCCGAGCTGCACAAGTTGTGGCGCGCGGGACGTCCTGGCGCGTATCACGTCGAATACGGCTATTCGTGTATGGGCTATGAGATTGCCGGCGGCCTCGGCGCAAAACTCGCGCGGCCCGAGCGTGAAGTGATCGTGATGGTCGGCGACGGCAGCTATCTGATGATGAACAGCGAGATCGCCACCTCGGTGATGCTCGGCGCGAAGCTGATCATTGTCGTGCTCGACAATCGCGGCTACGGCTGCATCAACCGCCTGCAACAGGCCTGCGGCGGTGCGCCGTTCAACAACCTGTTCGACGATTGTGCGCAAGGTCCACTGGGCGCGCCAACGATTGATTTTGCCGCGCACGCACGTTCGCTCGGTGCGCAGGCGGAACATGTCGCCAACGTAGCCGAGCTTGAGGCCGCCATGCAACGTGCGCGCGCCGCCGACCGTACCTATGTGGTCAGTATCGACACCGACCCGGCCCGCACCACCGACGACGGTGGCTGGTGGTGGGAAGTGGCGGTGCCGGAAGTATCGGCGCGTGAAAGCGTGCGCGCTGCCCGTGCGCAATATGAAGCCCAGATCGCCGCGCGCGCCCAGGCCGCCGGCGACCCTGTCAACGATTGAGGACGCTCGCATGACTCAGTTCGAAGTACGCATTGGCATCAACCCCCTGTCGTGGATGAACGACGACCTGCCGTCGCTAGGCGGCGAAACGCCGCTCGAAGTCGCGCTGACCGAAGGACGCGCGATCGGCTATGAGGGATTCGAACTCGGTAACAAGTTTCCGCGTGAACCTCAGGCGCTGAAAGCACTGCTCGCGCAATACGATCTGTCGCTGGTCTCCGGCTGGTATTCGGGTCGACTGGCGCGACGCAGCGTCGAAGAGGAAATCGCGTCGGTCGACTCGCACCTCGAACTGCTCTCGCGCAACGGCGCGACGGTGATGGTGTATGGCGAGGTGGCGGATTCGATCCAGGGCGCTGCGCAACCGCTCTATCAGCGACCGCGTTTCTTTAGTGAAGCGCAGTGGGACGCCTACGCGGCCCGGGTCGATGAATTCGCGCGTTATACATTGAGCCGCGGCGTGCGGCTCGCGTACCACCATCATATGGGTGCGTATGTGGAAACGCCGGCTGACGTCGATAACCTGATGTCGCGCACCAGCGAGGCGGTCGGCTTGCTGTTCGATGCCGGGCATATCACGTTTGCCGGCGGCGATCCGGTTGCGGTGCTCGACAAGCATATCCAGCGGGTGTGCCACGTCCACTGCAAGGATGTGCGACCTGCGGTGATGAAACTCGCGCGCAACCGGAACTGGAGTTTTCTCGACGCGGTGATCAACGGAGCGTTCACGGTGCCGGGAGACGGTGCCATCGATTTCCCGTCGATCATTGGACGCCTGAAACGGCATGGCTATCGTGGCTGGCTGGTGGTGGAAGCCGAGCAGGATCCGGTGATTGCACCGTCGTATGCTTATGCGGAGAAGGGCTACCGGACATTGCGGGCATTGGTCGATGCGCCGCTCGATGCTGGTACGCCTGTCACGAAGGAGGCAGCATGAGTTTGCTGGTGAAGGCACAGCGCGAGGGCCAGACGATCGCGCGGGTGACGCCGGAGACGGCGTCGTGGCGTTACGTGGGTTTTGCCGCGTACCGGGTGGGTGCGAACGAAGTCGTGCATGTACTCGAAGCGGCGCGTGAGGTCTGCATTGTGGTGCTGGCGGGGGCGGTGGATATTGAAACCGCCGATGCGAAGTGGAGCAGTCTGGGCTCGCGCGACAGCGTGTTCGAGGATGCAGCGCCGTATGCGGTGTATTTGCCACCGGGTGTGCGGGCGACAGTACGGGCAGTGCGCGATGCGGAGGTGGGCGTGGCTAGCGCACCGGCCAAGGGTGAGTATCCCGCGCGGTTGATCGAGCCATCGCAGATGAAGCGCTCGACGCGCGGCAAGGGACTGAATACGCGTTACGTGTGCGATATCCTGCCGCAGACTGAGGCTGCGGAGTCTTTGCTGGTTGTTGAAGTTCGGACGCCCGGTGGGCATGCTTCAAGTTATCCGCCGCATAAGCACGATACGGATAATGTGCCGCTCGAGAGCTCGCTTGAGGAGACTTATTATCATCGGCTCAATCCGCCGCAGGGGTTTGCTTTTCAGCGGGTGTATACGGATATGCGGGATATTGATGAGTCAATGGCTGTGGAGGATCACGATGTGGTGATGGTGCCGCGTGGGTATCATCCGGTTGTTGTTCCTTATGGGTATGATTCTTATTATCTTAATGTTATGGCCGGGAAGGAGCGGGTCTGGCATTTTAAGAATGACCCGGCGCATGAGTGGATTGTTGTTAGGGATTCTAAAGAGTGATGGTTTTTTTGTTTTTGCCTCCGGCGGGTGGTGGTGCCAAAAGAACAACAAACAAACAAAAACAAACCCGCTGGAGGCAAAACAGCAACCACCAACAACACCAGGCGCCGCAGGCAAAAAAACAAACCAGTCACTTCCCTTGTGCCAAATCCACCGTCAACCCTCCATCCTCGCCCATCCGAACCTTCCCTTTAGCGACATCCCGCCGGTAGGCATAAAGCTCAAACCTCATAGCACCAGACGAAGAACTATCCCGAATCAAAGTCCTCCCATTAGTCACAAGTCAACCGAAACCTGCACCATGTGGACCAGACCAACGTCAGCCTGGCTGACGCAAGCGCGGCTCGTTGCGCGCCCGTCTGTGTCTCTGCGGCGTCTCGCATGAGCATCATGTCTCCTCCCTCCTGAGGCTGCGGCGCCCGATGGCGAGCGCAGTTCAGGTTGTCTGTGGCGCTCGCGTCGACGGCGTAAAACACCGCCCTTCCCGCTGGCGTCTTTGACCTGATTGTCTTTATTTGTGGCCGCGCTGCCGACAAGATTTCTGGAGGACGCTCACCAAACGATCAAGCGTTTGAATCGGCGCACCCCCTCGCCGCATAGCCTTATGGGAACGAGCGGAGGCCGATTTCCAGAATTCGGATTCAAACAGGCAAAATTGCGCTCGCGAACGGCACCAACGCATCAAAGCGGCTGGCTCTCGACACCGGACGCAAAAAAGCAGCCCAACGGCGCATGTCGCACCGCAATAGAGCGGGCGGCACACTAGCCGACGCCCAGCCACTCCTGCATCACATCACTCCGTTCGTAAAAGGCGCCGAGTGTCCCGTCGAACACAATTTCGCCGTGCCCCATCACGGCCACCCGGCTCGCCAGGTCATGTGCAATGACCAGCCGCTGTTCGATCAGCAGCATCGCGACGCCGCGCTCGCGCAACATGCGCAGGCATTGCGCGACCTGGGTCATGACCTGCCCCGCCAGCCCCTCGGCCGGTTCATCGACGACCAGCAGATCGGGATCGCCCAGCAGCGCGCGCGCCAGCGCCAGCATCTGCTGTTCGCCGCCGGACAAAGCCCCCGCTCGTGTGCGCCGACGCTCCCGCAGCACGGGAAACAGCCTGTACGCATCCTCGAACGTGAAGCGCGGCGCACGCCCTCGTTCACGTGGCGCGACGCCCAGTTGCAGATTCTCGTGCACGCTCAGCGCGGCGAACACGTCGCGATGCTCGGGCACGTAGCCAATGCCGAGGCGAGCGATTTCGAAGGTGGGCAACCCGTCCAGCATGCGGCCCGCGAACTGCAGCGTACCCGTGGTGCGCACCATCCCCATGATGGCGCGGGCCAGCGTCGAGCGTCCCGAGCCATTGCGGCCCGCCAGGGCGACCACCTCGCCCGCCTCCACGCGCAAATCGACGCCGTGCAGCGCCTGGCTCGCGCCATGCCACGCGCACAACCCGCCGATCTCGAGCAAGGCGGTCATTGCGCGACTCCCTCGCCCAGGTAGGCAGCGCGCACCGCCTCATCCGCACGAATGGCCGCAGGCGTGCCCGTCGCGATGACGCGGCCTTGCACCAGCACCGAAATCCGGTCGGCGAGACCGAATACCGCGTCCATGTCGTGCTCGACCATCAGCAAGGTGCGCCCCGCGGTGCTCTCGCGAATCAGTTCGATGGCGCGCGCGGCTTCGGCGCGGTTCATGCCGGCGGTCGGCTCGTCGAGCAAGAGGGTGTGCGCGCCGCCCGCCAGCGCAATGCCCAGGTCGAGCGCGCGCTGCTCCGCGTAGCTCAGCGCGCCGGCCGGCACCTGGCGGCGCGCGCTCAGCCCGACGGCCTCGAGAACCTGTTCGGCGCGTGCGTCGACCACCCGCGAACCGCTCCAGCGATGCCACCAGCGCGCCTGGTCACGGTCGGCAACCGCCGCGGCACAGCGCAGGTTGTCGAACACCGTCAAACGCGCAAACACGCTGGTCGTCTGGAAGCTGCGTGCGAGACCGCGCCGGCTGACCGCCGCCGGCGCGAACCGCGTGATGTCGACACCGTAGAGTTCGATGCGTCCGGCGTTGGGCCGCGCGCCGCCCGCGATCAGGTTGAAGAGCGTCGATTTGCCGGCGCCGTTAGGACCGATCAGCGCGTGCCGTTCGCCAGGCTCGACCGCCAGATCGACGCCGCGCAGAATGTGCGTGACGCCGAAGCGCTTCTCGACGCCACGCAGGGAAAGGGCCAAGGTCATCGCGCGTCCTCCGGCTCGACGGCGCGCTGCGTCGCCGGCTGCGTCGTCGGCACCCGCCGGGTCAGCTGCGTCCACGCCTCGCTTGCGTAGCGCGACGCCACCCAACCGATACCGGCCAGCACGCACACCACAACGGCCAACCACTTGCCGGACGACGCGGCATCGAACGGCAGTCCCGCCAGCCGCAAGCGCTCGCCATCGTCCGCACCGAACTGGACGGCGTACGCCCACTGCACCGCCAGCACGACAGCCAGCGTCCACGTCAGCAGCGCGCCACCGCTGAACAGATAAGGCCGCAGGCAGCCGCGCCAGCCGTGCTCGGCGAGCCGTGCCGCCTGAAGCCGCCCCCAGCCTGTGAGGCCATCCGGCGAAGCGATCACGATGACAATGAAGAACAGCCCCAGATAAAGCAGCCACGCACGCGTGACACCCGCCACCACCACGCTGAAGAAGGTCAGCAAGATCGCGCCGGCCACGGGTCCAAAGAATGAGGCCGTGCCGCCGATCACCGTGGCAATCAGCACCGCCCCCGAACGCAGCATGCCCACGCTTTCCGTCGACACGAGTTCGACGTTGATCAACCCGAGCGTGCCTGCGATACCCGCGAAAAACGCCGACAGTACGATGACCCCATAGCGGATTCGCCACGGGTAGCAACCGATCGCTGCCGCACGGACCGGGTTATCGCGCACGGCATTGGCAAGCCGCATGAACGGTGTGCGCGACAACGCGAACATCGCGGCACACGCGAGCAGGCACCACAGGGCGATCAACGCATACGCTTCGCGTGCGGGGCCGAAAGTCCATGCGCCCAAAGATGGCCCGCTCGTGCGATCGATCGGCACACCGGCCTCGCCGCCGAACCAGTCCGGCAGCGTCCACGCAGCCGCGGCCACCAGTTCGCCGATGCCAAGCGTGATCATCGCGAATGCCGTACCGGCGCGGCGCGTCGAGATCGCGCCGAACAGCACGCCCACGAGCGCCCCGCCCAGGCCGCCGGCCAGCGGGAGCAAAGGCAGTGGCACACCAAACTGGTTGAACACACGCGCCGCGACCAGCGCGCCAAGGCCTGCATAGACGGCATGGCCGAACGACAGCAGTCCGGTTTCACCGAGTAGCAGATTGTATGAAAGCGCGAAGACGATCATTGTCACGGTTTGCGCGAGGTAAGCCAGCAGCCAGCTTTGTGACCCGGCAAGCGGCGGCACAGCCAGAAACGCGAGCAAGGCGATCCACAGTGCTCGATTGCGCCAGGCGGAGGCAGGCGCGCCGCCCGGTTCGGCAGTGCGCGACGCGGCATAAGAGGCTTCGCGCTCGGCCGGTGCGCGCGCCCGTTGCGGGTTGCGCAGGTTACGCATGGTCGTCACGCTGTCCGAAGAGTCCGCGCGGGCGCAGCGCCAGCATCGCGACCAGCAGCAGATAAGGCAGAAGCGGCGCGAGTTGCGCCAGCGTGAGCGAATTCCACGCGGCCGGCAGCGACTGCCCGAACGTCATTGTGATCTCGCCCAACGACAGGTCGCTGGCGACCGCAAAGGTCTGCACACAGCCGACGATCAGCGACGCCACCAACGCGCCGCCCAACGACCCCAGTCCACCGATCACCACCACCACGAACACGATCGAGCCCACCGATTCGGCCATGGCCGGTTCGATCACGAAAAGCGGCGCGCCGATCACGCCGGCGAGCGCCGCCAGCGCCGTACCCACGGCGAACACCCCGGTGAACACGCGCGGCACGTTGTGGCCGAGCGCCTCGACGGCGCTTGCGTGCGACAACGCGGCCCGGACGATCAAGCCCGTCTTCGAGACGCGCAGCACCGCATACAAGGCCACCAGCATGGCAACGGAGACGGCCATCATGAACGCGCGGTAACGCGGAAACGCCGCGCCGTACACCGTGAAGAGCGGCCCGTCGAGCACCTGCGGCACGCTCGCCGTCAGCGCCGGCAAGCCCCACACGAGCTTGACCGCCTCGCCGATCAGATACGCAGCGCCAAAGGTCAGCAGCAATTCGGCGAGATGCCCGTGCGGCCGCACCCGGCGCAACAACCAGCGCTCGAGCACCACGCCGAGCAACCCGACGACAAGCGGCGCAATCACCAGCGCACTCCAGAAGCCGGTGCGCGCCGCCACCGAGAAACCGACATACGCGCCGAGCATGTAGAAACTCGCGTGCGCGAAATTCAGCACACCGAGCATGCTGAAAATCAGTGTCAGGCCTGCCGACAGCATGAACAGCAGCAGTCCATAGCTCACGCCGTTCAGCAGGTTGATGACGAACGACTGCACGTGCGCTAGTCCGCGTCGACGACGAGCGGTTCGAGCGCTGCCCGCAACGGCGCGGGCAGCGCAACAGGCCGGCGCGTCGCGCGGTCCACGTAGACGTGCACAAAATGCCCTTGTGCCGCGGGCTGCGGGTCGCCTTCCTTGAACAGACCCACCTCGTAGCGCACGCTGGTCGAGCCGAGGCGCACCACCCGCAAGCCCGCGTCGACACGCTCCGGAAACACCAGCGGCGCGAAGTAGTTGCACTGCGTTTCGACGACGAGACCGATCGTCGTGCCGTGTTCGAAATCGAGCACGCCTGCGCGAACCAGATACTCGTTGACGACCGTATCGAAGTAGCTGTAGTACACGACGTTGTTCACATGGCCGTAGACGTCGTTATCCATCCAGCGGGTCGTGATCGGCAGGAAGTGCGGGTACGCGGTACGCGGCGCGGGAGCGGGGTTGTTCATCGTGAGCGGTGGCGTCGTCGAGTGAAAGGGTGTCAGTCAGAGCGATTCGGTCAGCATGCGGCGGTAATCGTCCGCCGTCGCTTCGCGCGGGTTCGTCTTGTGGCAATGATCGGCAAGCGCACCCTTGATCACCTTGTCGAACACGCCCTCGTCGACACCCATTTGCCTGAGACCGGTCGGCAGGCCGAGGCGCGCCGTCATGTCGAACAGCGCCTGCGCGAGGTCCGCATTCTCAGGCAGGCCCATCACGCGGCGCATGCGTGCATAACGGCGATTCGCCACCACCGTTTCCGCGCGCTCGTTGAAACGCAGCACGGCGGGCAACACCACCGCGTTGAGCGTGCCGTGATGCAATGAGGTGCGCCCATTCACCGGCACGCCGCCAAGCGGATGCGACAGCGAATGCACGCAGCCCAGTCCCTTCTGGAAGGCCATCGCACCTTGCATCGACGCGCTCATGATATGCAGGCGCGCGTCGCGGTCGCTTCCATCGTGGGTCGCGCGCTCGATGTTGGCCCAGGCGCGCTCCAGACCGTCGAGCGCAATGCCGTCGGCGGGCGGATTGAAGGCCGGCGCGAGGAAGGTTTCGATGCAGTGTGCAATGGCGTCCATGCCGGTCGCGGCGGTCAGCATCGGCGGCAGGCCAAGCGTCAGGCCCGGGTCGCAGATGGCCGATTTCGGCAACAGATGCCACGAGTGGAAGCCGAGCTTGCGGCCGTCGTTCAGGATCACGATTGCGCCGCGCGCCACTTCGCTGCCGGTGCCGGCGGTGGTGGGAATCGCGATCAGCGGCGCGGCGGCGTCGCTGATCTTGCCGCTGCCGCCTTCGATGGTGGCGTATCCGGTCAACGTGCCTGCGTGTGTGGCCGCAATCGCCACGCCCTTGGCCAGATCGATCGACGAACCGCCGCCCACCGCGATCAGCCCGTCGCAGCCTTCGTCGCGATAGCGTGCCGCCGCGGCCATCACCATCGCTTCGGTCGGATTCGACGGCGTATCGTCAAACACCGGCACGCCGCCCAGTTGCAGCGCGTCGAGCGCGCGCTGCGCGACGCCGGCCGCGACCACGCCCTTATCGGTAATCACGAGCGGCCGCCTGATGCCGATCCGCGCGCATTCCGACGGCAGTTGGGCCAGGGCGTCGTAGCCGAGATGGATGTGAGTGAGATAGTAGATATAGGCCATATCAGAGGTGCATTCCGGATGAAAGGAAAGAAGCGCATCGCCAGCGCGTACTCCGCCGGACAACGCGTGCCTGCGTCATTGCCGCGCGATCGATTCTGCCCGCGAGCGATCGCGCCCTATCTCACTATTGCCCGGGCCGCTCGACGAACTCGAACGGCAGGCCGCGGCGGCGCATCCACTCGCCGAGCGCCTGCCCCGTACCGGCACGCCACGGACGCAGCTTGGCCGGCTCGACCAGCCGGTACTCGAGCAGTTCCGGCGATAGAGCGATCGTGCCGTACGCACGGACGTGATACGCGATGATCAGTTCGTTCTTGCGCATGAATTCGTAGACGCCGATCAGCTCGGCCGTCTCGGCTTGCAGCGACGTCTCTTCGCGGACTTCGCGCGCGATGCCCTCCTCCGGTGTCTCGCCGTTCTCGAGAAAGCCGGTGATCAGCGCGAACATGCCCTCGGGCCACGCGGCATTGCGCGCGAGCAGGATCTTGCCTTCGTATTCGACGATCGCGGCCACCACCGGCAGCGGATTGTTCCAGTGGACGTAACCGCAGGTTTCATCGGGGCAGGTCTGGCGCACGCGGCCGCCTTCGTGTTCGGCATCGACGCGCTCGACGAGCGGCGTGGCACAGCGGGGACAGAATCGGTAGTCACTCATGGCGGGCGGGGAGTCGTCTCGTGATGTGTCGTTGTATTGCGTTGCGTATGTCTGCGCGATGCCGGGTTGCCGCGCTCGGGCGGCGCCTTGGGGCGGCCAGGGGATGCCTACGGCGCACCCACAGGCGCCAGGGTCGCACACAGTTCGCGCACCTCGGCAGCAAAGCGTTCCACCGTGTCGGGCCGGGTGTCCCACGCGCACATCAGCCGGCAACCGCCGGCGCCGATGAACTCGTAGAACTTCCAGCCGCGCGAGCGCATGACCTTTGCCACCTGGGTAGGCAATTGCGCGAACACCGCGTTCGATTCGGTGGGGAACATGATGCTCACGCCCGCAATCTCCGCGAGGCGCGTTTCCAGCAGTTTTGCCATGGTGTTTGCATGGCGGGCGTTGCGCAGCCACACATCGCCGTCGAGCAGGCCCAGCCATGGCGCCGAGATGAAGCGCATCTTCGACGCCAGTTGTCCGGCCTGTTTGAGGCGGTAGGCGAAATCGTCGGCGAGCGCGCAGTCGAAGAACACCACCGCCTCGCCGACCGGCAAGCCGTTCTTGGTGCCGCCGAAGCACAGCACGTCGACGCCGGCGCGCCAGGTGATCTCGGACGGATGCACGTCGAGCGCGGCTACCGCGTTCGCAAAGCGCGCACCGTCCATGTGCACTTTCAGATGGCGGCGCTTGGCAATCGCGGCGATCGCGCGCACTTCCTCGACGCTATAGACGCTGCCCACTTCCGTCGACTGCGTGAGCGTCACGACTTTCGGCTTCGGGTAGTGGATGTCGGCGCGGCGCGTCACGACCGCTTCGATGGCATCGGGCGTCAGCTTGCCGCCTACGCCTGGCGCGGTCAGCAGCTTCGAGCCGTTCGAGAAGAATTCCGGGCCGCCGCACTCGTCGGTTTCGATGTGCGCCAGTTCATGGCAGATCACGGAGTGATACGACTGGCACAGCGATGCGAGCGCCAACGAATTGGCCGCCGTGCCGTTGAACACGAAGAACACCTCGCAGTCGGTCTGGAACAGGTCGCGAAGACGGTCGCACACGCGCTGGGTCCACGAGTCGTCGCCGTACGCGGGTTCGTGGCCGCTGTTGTTGGCGGCGATCAGCGCATCGAGCGCTTCGGGACAGATGCCTGCGTAGTTGTCGGACGCGAAATGTTGCATGGCTGGCGGTGCGCCCGGCGACGGGCGCGCAGAGATGGCGGGAAAGCGGTCATTTTAGTGCGCCAGGGCGTAAATTGTTTTGCTTGCCGAGATTTATGGCGGGGCGACGAAGGGAAATGTTCGGCGGCGTTTATGTGGGGTGGGTGGTGTGCCGCCAGGCCGACTGTTGATTGGCAAGTGGCACACGGCTGCCGCACGTTCGCGCGC
Organism: Paraburkholderia sp.; assembly: GCA_035948995.1. GTDB lineage: Bacteria > Pseudomonadota > Gammaproteobacteria > Burkholderiales > Burkholderiaceae > Paraburkholderia. Next base: position 30,136 of record DASZIR010000075.1, read on the forward strand.
TGCGCCGGGACATACTTCGCAGGTGCCCGACTGGCTGCGCCGCGCGGCACATCGCGCCTGACTCGGCAAGCGCCCCGGCATCACGCGCAGTCGCACTCCGGCTTTGCCCCGCGTCCATGCGGCACGTGCGCGACCACCACCAGCCCAAGCGCGCCAAGCAGCAACGCGCCTGCCGCGAGCCACAGCGCAACCGAGAACGAACCGGTATGCACCGCAATCGGCGCGGCCACCAGCGGACCGATGATCTGCCCGGCGCCGTAAGCCGCAGTCGCGAAACCCATCAGGCCGGCCGCGTGATTGCCGCGCAAGCGCCGCGCCTCGCGCATCGCGAACAGGGTGATCGCGGTAAACGGCAGGCCGATCAGCATGCTGCCGAGCGCAAAGCCGCCCGTGGTCGGCCAGACGATGCCCAAGGCCACGCCCGCCGCCTGGAGCACGTAGCAGCCCGCGAGCAGCGTCCGGTTGTCCCAGTGCGCCGGCAGGCGTGCCGCGCCGAGCGCACCCGCCATCAGCGCGGCGCCGAACATGGGCCAGAACAGGTCGGGCCATGCCGACCCCGGCAAGGCATGGCGCGCGATCACGGGCAGGAAGGTCGCGGTGATGATGTAGCCGAACCCCGGCACCCCGTAGAGCACGACCAGCCAGAACGCGTCGGCGCGATGCGGGTCGCGTCCGGTGGGCGAGACTGCAGCGGGCACGCTCGCGGCACCGGGGGCTTGAGCGGCGGGTGGTTCCGCCTCGGACGCGGCCTTAGGCGCGGCCGCAGGTGCGGCGACAAATACCCGCCAGACCAGCGCCGACAGCAGCGCCGCGACCAGCCCGAAACCGAGCCAGCCTGCGACCGCCCCATAACCGCCGGCGACGCTCACGAGCAGGCCGGTCGCAACGATCCCCACACCGGGGCCGGTATAGATCACGCCGCTCCACGCGTTCGCGCCCAGTTCGGCGAGCCGCCGCAGCCCCCACTGCGAAGCGAACACGAACGTCCACGCGCTGACGACACCGGCGACGAAGCGCACGATTGCGCAGATCCAGAACTGGCTGGTCAGGCCCATTGCGAGCGTCAGCAGCACGGTGAGCGCCAGCCCGGCGCGCACCATCCGTGCCGGTTCGACGCGCAGCGCGGCGCAGGTCACCGCCCCGGCGAAATAACCCGCGTAGTTGCACGACGCGAGCCAGCCGCCGTGGCGAATGTCGAGTCCGCCGCCATGCAGCATCAGCGGCAAAAGCGGCGTAAAGGCGAAGCGCCCGATGCCGAGCGCCACCGCCAGCACGACCATGCACGCGATCGCCGCGCGACGGGCGGCGTGAGCTCCGGTGGGCGCAGCGAGCGTGGTGGAGGTTGAGGCGAAATCGTTCATACGGTGTCAAGGAAAAGCCCGCCACGGATGCGTGCCTGTTTAACCCATGTTAGATTGACGTTTGAATCAGGAAAAATGAATAATTACGATACCTAGCATCTCCAGGAGAGAATCATGGATCTGGCCGCCCTGACTATTTTTCGTGCGGTGGTGCGCGAAAACGGCGTCACGCGCGCCGCTGCGAAGCTCAACCGGGTGCAATCGAACGTGACGACCCGCATCAAGCAGCTCGAAGAGCAGCTCGGCACCGAACTGTTCATTCGGGACGGACGCCGGCTGGTGCTCACGCCTGCCGGCGAAACCTTGCTGCCTTACGCGGAGCGCCTGCTTGCGCTCGCCGACGAGGCGCGCCATGCGCTGCGCGAAAACCGCCCGAGCGGCCGGCTGCGCCTCGGCACCATGGAAAGCGCGGCCGCCAGCCGTCTGGCCGGTCCGCTTGCGCGCTATCACCAGCGCTGGCCCGACGTCGCGCTTGAGCTCGAGACCGGCACGACCGGGCGTCTGATCGAGCGCGTGCGTGAATTCGAAGTCGACGCTGCGCTGATCGCCACCCCGCTCGATGCCGGCTGGGCCGGCGAGCTGTTCGAAACCGTGCCCGTGTTTCGTGAAGAACTGGTCATGCTGACGCCGCGCGGCCATCGACCGATTCGCGAGGTGCGCGACATTTCGCTGTCGACGTTAATCGCGTTCGAGCGCGGCTGCGCTTACCGCAGTTACGTGGAAAAGTGGTACATGCAGCATGGCATCCGCCCGGCGCGGGTGTTGGAGCTCGGCTCGTATCATGCGATCGTCGCGTGCGTGGCCGCCGGGGCCGGGGTGGCCGTCGCGCCGCGCTCGGTGCTCGAACTGCAGCACGACACGGATAACATCGCGATTCATTCGCTGGGCGAGCTCGGCCATATCGATACGCTGCTGATCTGGCGGCGCGGGCATTTCTCGTCGGCGTTGAATGCGTTGCGCGAGACGTTGCTCGCGAGTAGCAATCTGGCGCTGCCCGCAGTGGGACTGGGTGAAATGGGCCTGGAAACGGCGTAGATCGGGCCTGGAAGGCGTGGGATGGGGTTGGGATGCGCGTGAAGCGCACTCGCGCCGCAAACGCGTCTGAGCAAAACAAAAGAGCCGCGAGGTTTTACACTCGCGGCTCTTTTGCCTCAGCGGGTACCGCTACGCGGCGCCTCTGGTTGCAGCTTAAAGTTGCGCTTCGACCCAGCCCTTCACGCCTGCCAGCGCCGCCGGCAGATTCGCCGGCTCGGTGCCGCCGGCTTGCGCCATGTCGGGACGGCCACCGCCCTTGCCGCCAACCTGCTGCGCCACGAAGTTGACCAGTTCGCCGGCCTTCACCTTCTTGCTCGCATCCGGCGTCACGCCAGCGATCAGGCTGACCTTGCCGCCTTCAACCGAAGCCAGCACGATCGCCGCGCTCTTCAGCTTGTCCTTCAGCTTGTCGACCGTTTCGCGCAAGGTCTTCACGTCCGCGCCGTCGAGCGTGGCGGCCAGCACATGGACGCCCGCGACTACGATCGCCTGACCGGCCAGCTCGTCGCCCTGGCTCGCAGCGAGCTTCGACTTGAGCGCGCCGAGTTCCTTCTCAAGCGACTTCACCTGGTCCTGCACCTGGACGATCCGCTGCGTGAGCTCCGACGGTTGCGCCTTCAACGCAGCGGCTGCCGCGTTGATGCGTGCGTCGAGTTCCTGCACGTAGCGCACGGCGTTGTCGCCGGTAATCGCTTCCACGCGACGGATGCCGGCTGCGACGCCGCCTTCCATCACGATCTTGAAGAGACCGATATCACCCGTGCGATGCACGTGCGTGCCGCCGCACAATTCGCGCGAGAAGCCGAGGTCGAGCACGCGCACTTCGTCGCCGTACTTTTCGCCGAACAGCGCCATCGCGCCGCCCTTCACAGCTTCGTCGAACGGCATCACGCGCACGATGCCCGGCGCGTTCGCCAGCACTTCCATGTTGACGATAGCTTCGACCTGACGAATCTGCTCGTCGGTCATCGGCGCGTTGTGCGCGAAGTCGAAACGGGTCTTGTCTGGGTCGACCAGCGAGCCCTTCTGCTGCACGTGCGAGCCGAGCACTTCACGCAGCGCCTTGTGCATCAGGTGGGTGGCCGAGTGGTTACGCGCCGTGCGGGCACGACGCACCGCGTCGATCTCCGCCTTCACGACGTCGCCGACCTTAAGCGTGCCCTGCTCGAGCGTGCCATGGTGGCCGACCACGTCGGCCTGCACCTTCAGCGTGTCCGCCACCGCAAAGCGCAGGCTCGCGTTGGCAAGCAGGCCCTGGTCGCCGACCTGGCCGCCCGATTCCGCATAGAACGGCGTGTGATCCAGCACGGCCACCGCCTGCTGGCCATGCGCCACTTCGTTGACCGAAGCGCCGTCCACATACAGTGCGACCACCTTGGCGTCGTCGAAGACGATTTCTTCGTAACCGTGGAACGTGGTCTTCGCGCCCGAGTACTCGAGACCCTGCGCCATCCTGAACTTGCCGGCGGCGCGTGCCTGCTCGCGCTGGCGCGCCATCGCTTCGTCGAAAGCGGCTTCGTCGACCGTCACTTCACGTTCGCGGCAGACGTCCGCCGTCAGGTCGAGCGGGAAGCCGTAGGTATCGTGCAGCTTGAACGCGAGTTCGCCGTCGAGCGTTTTGCCGCCCTTCGCTTCGAGATCGGCCAGGGCGCTTTCGAGAATCGACATGCCGTGCTCGATGGTTTCGAAGAAGCGCTCTTCTTCCTGACGCAGCACGTCGGTCACGCGTTTTTCAGCGTCCTTCAGTTCCGGATAGGCATCGCCCATCTGCGCGACGAGGTCGGCCACCATACGATGGAAGAACGAACCCTTCTTGCCGAGCTTGTAACCGTGACGGATGGCGCGGCGCACGATGCGGCGCAGCACGTAGCCACGGCCCTCGTTGCCCGGAATCACGCCGTCGACAATCAGGAATGAGCAGGCGCGGATGTGATCCGCGATCACCTTCAGCGAGTTGTTGGCGAGATCGGCCACGCCGGTTTCACGGCCCGCCGCCTTGATCAGCGCCTGGAACAGGTCGATCTCATAGTTGCTGTGCACGTGCTGCAGCACGGCGGCGATACGCTCCAGACCCATGCCGGTGTCGACGCACTGCTTGGGCAGCGGCGTCATGTTGCCCTGGGCGTCGCGGTTGAACTGCATGAACACGAGATTCCAGATCTCGATGTAGCGGTCGCCGTCTTCTTCAGGTGATCCCGGCGGGCCGCCCCACACTTCCGGACCGTGGTCGTAGAAGATTTCCGAGCACGGGCCGCACGGGCCGGTGTCGGCCATCTGCCAGAAGTTGTCCGACGCGTAGCGCGCGCCCTTGTTGTCGCCAATGCGGATGATCCGCTCGACCGGCACACCCACTTCCTTCGCCCAGATGTCGTGCGCTTCGTCGTCTTCGTGATAGACGGTCACCCACAGCTTGTCTTTCGGCAGTCCGTAGACGCCGGTGAGCAACTCCCACGCGTAGTGGATCGCGTCGCGCTTGAAGTAGTCGCCAAACGAGAAGTTGCCGAGCATCTCGAAGAACGTATGGTGACGCGCCGTGTAGCCGACGTTTTCGAGGTCGTTGTGCTTGCCGCCGGCGCGCACGCTGCGCTGCGCGGTCGTGGCGCGCGAGTACGGACGCGATTCCGCGCCGAGAAACACATCTTTGAACTGCACCATGCCCGAATTGGTGAAGAGCAGCGTCGGGTCGTTGCCGGGCACAAGGCTCGACGAGCGAACGATCGTATGGCCCTTCGATTCGAAGAACTTGAGGAATTTCTCGCGGATTTCGGCGGCTTTCATAGCGTACTGGGGACGGTCCTGGCTGGATCTGGCGACATCGGGAGACGCGCCAACCGGATATTGCTTAAACGACTGATTATACGGGATCGGCGCCCGTGCGCGGCGGCGCGGCACGCCTCGCGTGCAAGAGTGGCCATCCGGCCAGGTTTGGGCTTCTGCCGGGATGTTTCGGCGCATACGATTCGTCCTGTGCCGTCCGGCCGAATGCGCCGACGCGCGGGAATCGCTTAAGATTCCGGACATCAACGCATGATCGACACCGTTTCGACACCGCAGTGCGCGCCTGCCGGCGCGCCGGCCTTCCAGCCTCGCCAAACAGGAGACATTCACACAATATGGGCGCTCTCAGTCATATCCGCGTGCTGGATCTCACCCGCGTGCTCGCGGGCCCGTGGTGCGCACAGACGCTCGCCGACTTCGGCGCGGACGTCATCAAGATCGAACGCCCGGGCGTCGGCGACGACACACGCCACTGGGGGCCGCCGTACCTGAAAACGCCGGACGGCGCAGATACCCGCGAAGCCGCCTACTACCTCGCCGCGAACCGCAACAAGCGCTCGGTGACGGTCGATATCGCCACGCCCGAAGGGCAGCGGATCATCCGCGAACTGGCCGCCCAGAGCGACGTGGTGCTGGAA
>DASZIR010000076.1:0-10833 GCA_035948995.1 Paraburkholderia sp.
GGCGGCCGCAGTCGATCTGAAAGCCGATCTCGTGGTGATGGGGACCCATGGTCGACGCGGCTTCCGGCGGCTTATGCTTGGCAGCGTCGCAGAGCGTTTTGTGCGCATGGCCGTCTGTCCGGTGCTTCTGGTTCCAGCACTAAAGGCGTTGCCCGGGTTCAGGCACGCGCCGGACTAGCCGGATCAAAAGATCAAATCCGCCGCAACCGAACCGCAGGGGCGGCTGCGCCAAGCCACCCCTGCCGAACGCACATGCCTTCGTAGAGTCGGGCGACCGTGCTTGCCTGGAGAAGCGGGACGCGGGTAACGCCGCGTTCCAGGCCTGAGCCCGTCTAGGCAGCGGTCTTGAGCGGCTTGAGCGCGGCGCTTGCCACATCATGCCCCGCGATCGCCAGGGCCAGCGGTGGATTCAGGCTGTCGACCATCGAACTTGGAATCAGGATGGTCGCCCCGCGCTCTTTCGTTGTTTCATAGATGATGTTCATCGCGCGTAACTGAAGCGCGCCGGGATGATTCTCATACACCTGGGCCGCTTCGACGAATTTGGCAGCGATCTCGGCCTCCGCCGACCCCAGAATCACCCGAGCCTGCTTTTCGCGCTCGGCCTGAGCTTGCCGGGACATGGCGTCCTGTAGCGCAACGGGAATCGCGACGTCCCGAATCTCCACGGCTCTCACGGTGACGCCCCAGTCAGCGGTTTTGCCGCCGATTTCATCGCGCAAATGCTCGTCAGCCGCCTTTCGATCGGAGAGCAGAGCCGCCAGCATCGATGAACCGATCATCTCGCGCAGCGATGTTTGCGCGACGCGATCGATCGCTTGCCGATAGTCCGTGATCGCAAGGGCGGCCTTCTGCGCGTCATGCACGTGCCAGAAGATGATGGCATCGACATTCACGGGCACGGTGTCTTTGGTCAGCGCCTGCTCCGCGTTGAAAGCGGTAGTCTGGATGCGCTCGTCGATGATCGCGACCACGCTATCGAGCACCGGAATGATCATAAAGAAGCCAGCGCCCTTTACGCTCTGCAGCTTGCCGACCCGCAAAATAACAAATTTCTGCCATACGTTCGCAACTTTCACGGATAGGGCAATGAGGATGGCGACGGCGAAAATGGGCGGTGCCAGATAGAGGCTCACCCATTGGCCGACGGCAAATGCAGTCAGCGCGACAGCGGCAGAAAGAAATAGTGTGATGGGATTCATGGTGATTCTCCGTACAACGGGCGGCGGCTGGTTGCGCCAGCAATCCGGAAAGACGCTTCGCGCACAGCCGCCGTGGGCACAATCAGATGAGGAACGCTATGCGCCTCGTGAAAGCATGCCCAGGCTCGCGAGAAAGGTCGGTACGGTGCCATACCGTGGTCCGGCGCGTCGCCATTTGAATTTCGATTAAAGCGACCCAAAGCAATGGCCAGCTTGTACGGTACCGTGCAGACATCGGGGCGGACTCGATCCATCGTGTGATGGATCTGAGGACGGGTGGAAAAGCGTGCTCGCCGCGTTGCGCGTGGCGTCACAGGTTAAATCCGAATTCGCGGCGTGGCACACCGTTTCAACCACAGGGACGGCAGCAAGAGCCGATTGACGAACCGATTCGTCTCACAGCGGGAGAGCAGCATGATCGATGACCAGGTAAATGTCGAAGAACTGGCAGAAAACAAGAAGCAGAGAGAGGCAGCCGAGACCGCGACCGATGATGGTATGCCGGTCGCGCCGGACAGCAAGGCGGAAGGCGGTACGACGATCCAGTACAGAACACCGAGGCAATGGGTGACGCACGCAAGGACGTGGCTAGGAGCGGGAGGCGCCCCCATGCGACCGGGAAGGCCCGTGATCGTCAAGCGGAAGCCCCATCTGCCTTAACGGTCTATGCAACAGATCGTGGTATCGTCGCACGTGGTGGACCAACCGCCTGGCGTCAAGCCAGACAGGATTTCGAATGTTCGGTTTTCTGCGCAGCTACTTCTCGAACGATCTGGCGATTGATCTCGGTACCTCAAACACACTGATTTACATGCGCGGGAAGGGCATTGTCCTCGACGAACCTTCGGTCGTGTCGATTCGTCAGGAAGGCGGCCCAAATGGCAAAAAAACCATTCTGGCGGTCGGCAAGGAGGCCAAGCAGATGCTTGGCAAGGTGCCGGGCAACATTGAAGCCATCCGCCCGATGAAGGACGGCGTGATCGCCGACTTCAACATCACCCAGCAGATGATCAAACAGTTTATCCGGATGGTGCACGCGCCGCACATTTTTGCACCGTCACCGCGCATCATCATCTGCGTGCCGTGCGGGTCAACCCAGGTCGAACGGCGCGCAATCAGGGAAGCCGCGCACAGCGCGGGCGCTTCGCATGTGTTCCTGATTGAAGAACCGATGGCCGCCGCAACCGGTGCTGGCCTGCCCGTATCTGAAGCGACCGGCTCGATGGTTGTCGATATCGGCGGCGGCACCACCGAAGTCGGCGTCATTTCGCTCGGCGGCATCGTGTACAAAGGCTCGGTGCGCGTCGGAGGCGACAAGTTCGACGAGGCCATCGTCAACTACATCCGCCGTAACTACGGCATGCTGATCGGCGAACAGACCGCTGAAGCGATCAAGAAAGAAATCGGCTCGGCGTTCCCGGGCTCCGAAGTCAAGGAAATGGAGGTGAAGGGCCGCAACATGTCGGAAGGCATACCGCGCAGCTTCACAGTCTCCAGCAACGAGATCCTCGAAGCCCTTACTGATCCGCTGAACCAGATCGTATCGGCGGTCAAGATCGCGCTCGAACAGACGCCGCCGGAACTCGGCGCCGATATCGCCGAGCGCGGCATCATGCTCGCGGGTGGCGGTGCGCTGCTGCGTGATCTCGATCGCCTGCTCGCCGAAGAAACCGGTCTACCCGTGTTCGTTGCCGATGCCCCGCTGACCTGCGTCGTACGCGGCTCCGGCATGGCGCTCGAACACATGGACGAATTCGGCGGTTTCTTTTCCTACGAATGAGGGTGGCGAGGCAGTCGCAGCCTAAGGGAACTGCTCGTGCAGCCGTGGCCAGGCGGCAGAAATTTCCGGCTAATAAAAGACGCTAGCAGCACGCGAAGGGTATACAGTGGGAGAAGGCTGGCCGCACCTGGTGGCCTGCTGCTCCGGGAGCCATCATGCGATTACAGACCAAGCCAGCTTCAACCCCTGCCGGCAGCGAGAGCGCGTACTCCCACGAACGCAGGACGAACGCCCTTATCCTCGAAACGGCAGACGCTTTGCGCGCAGAACAGAGACGCGTGAGTTTTGCCTCCATCGATTCGAACGCCAGCAAGTGGCGTTACTCTGTTGTACGCGTGAAGGGCTGATCGTGGCGCTTGAATTCCCCAATCCCAGTCGTAGTTACGATGCCTCCAGGCATTGCGTGTGTTTCTGGGGATACGACAATTCGCGCGAAATCACCTTCCAGGTTGACGACGCGATGATAAGAAATCTGCAACCTGGCGCGGGCTCCGACGAGCGTTCGATACTCGGTGCCTTCGACCAGTTTCGCGAAAAGCTCCTCGAAATCGCCAGGCAGCAGTATGTCGGCGGCCCACAAAACCGGTATTCGATTTCCTGAGCGACGGACCGACGATACGCTAGCATGCCTCGAAGCGCTCCCATTTGAAGGATTCGCTCATGACATGCACGACCAGGCCATCAACCGGAATTGAGTCGACCGAGCCGCACCACGCGGCTGGATAGGCCTGCTGCAGCTTCCCCTCCGTATGCAAGGCCGCCCAGGCCTCGTGGCTCATCCGTGCTTTTCGCCGCAGCGCTTCCCCTGCGTACAGGCGTTCAATCTCGCATCCATACCGCACGAGCCCGCCGCTCTCCGCGTAAGTTTCCCGCAACGTCAGGCGACGCACTGGTTGTCCGGCCTCATGGCATGCCGTGCCGGCGGTTTGTTCCCAGTGCTGATTTCGCGAAAACCAGAGTACGGGTGTAGGGGCCGGCTCAATTCCCATGCCGCCCGGAATCAGCATCCCACTCGTGGTGATGGACCGCAATTTCCGGCCCGTTGTGTAGTGCCATGCCAACATCGTTTTCCCTCATTCAAAGGTCCGGCGCAGGACGCCTTGACAATCACGCAACCCGTTCGCCACGATCGACGTCCTCGCTCGCCCCCAGACGAAGCGAAATCAGGAGCGTATGCGACTTCGCATCCAGCGGCACCCGTACGGGTCCTCCGCCGCAATCGACACTCACGCCGTCGAGTAACGCACGCGTCACACCTCGCCCAGCCGCGGATTCAACGCGAATTTCATACCGCGTCGAATGCACGTTGACTGTCGCTTCAAATCCCGGCCACGCATCCGGAATACACGGAGCAACCACGAGAAAATCCCCCTCGCGCCGAATGCCCAGAATACCTTCGACGCCCGCGCGATACATCCATCCAGCGGACCCAGTGTACCAGGTCCAGCCACCGCGCCCGGTGTGCGGCGCCACGGAGTAGACATCGGCGGCAACCACATAAGGCTCGACCTTGTAGCGGCCGACCTCCGTCGAGGTGCGCGCGTGATTGACCGGATTGAGCAGTGAAAACAGTCCGGCGGCCCGGTTGCCATCGCCCAGCTTCGCGAACGCGAGGATCGCCCACATCGCCGCGTGGCTATACTGACCGCCGTTTTCACGCAGCCCCGGTGGATAGCCCTTGATATAGCCGGGATCGTGCGACGTTTTATCAAACGGCGGTGCGAACAGCAAAGCGAGCCCGTCCTCGCGACGGATCAGGTGCTTCTCGAGCGACGCCATCGCCTGCGCCGCGCGCGCCGGATCGGCCGCGCCTGACAGCACGGCCCACGATTGCGCGATCGAATCGATCTGACACTCGTCGCTGTTCTTCGAGCCAAGCCACGTGCCGTCGTCGAAAGTCGCGCGGCGATACCACTCGCCGTCCCACGCATCGCGTTCCAGTGCCCCGCGCACCGACGTAGCATGAGCGCGCCAGCGCCCGGCACGCGCAACGCATACTGCGTCACGCGATTCAGCCAGCGGTGCGAACAGCTCGATGGTCCGCAACAGTAGCCAGCCGAGCCAAACGCTTTCTCCCTTGCCGTGCGCGCCGACACGGTTCATTCCGTCATTCCAGTCGCCAGTGCCGATCAGCGGCAAACCATGCTCGCCGGTCAGCTCGATGCATTGATCAAGCCCACGCGCGCAGTGCTCGAAGAGCGACGCCGATTCGTCGGCGACCATCGGCTGGAAGAACGCATCGTGTTCGTCCGGACGAAGCGGCGGTCCTTCGAGAAACGGCACGATCTCGTCGAGGATCGCGACGTCACCGGTGCAGCCTACATAGGTCGCCGTCGCGAACGCGAGCCACACGCGGTCATCGGAAATCCGCGTGCGCACGCCCTGCCCCGACTGCGGCAACCACCAATGCTGAAAATCGCCTTCGACAAACTGCCGCGCCGCGGAGCGCAGCAAATGCCGCCGTGTCTCGTCCGGCTGCGCATGCGTCAGCGCCATGCCGTCCTGCAACTGATCACGGAACCCATACGCGCCGCTCGCCTGATAGAACGCCGAGCGTGCCCAGACACGGCACGCGAGCGTCTGATACAGCAGCCAGCCGTTTAGCATCAGGTCCATCGCGCGGTCGGGGGTCTTTACCTGGACGGTGCCGAGCACGGTCTGCCAGTGGCTTGTCACCTCGGCGAGGACGGCGTCGAGATCGGCCTTGCGATAGCGCCCGATCAACGCACGCGCCTCTTCGACGGACGCGCATTGCCCGACGAACGACACCACTTCGACGATCTCGCCCACGCCCAGCTCAATCACGCCCTGCAACGCCGCGCATGGATCGAGGCCCGCGCCGGTCGCACCAGACAGTGGCCGCTTGCCGGTCAGCGCCGCGGGCGCGGCAACCCGGCCGTTGCGGCCGAGAAATTCGGTGCGATCCGCCGTCCACGCGGTTTGCCGGCCGCCGAGGTCGGCGAACGCGACGCGCCCCGCGAACCCGAGACTCCACGGATTGCGCGCCAGCATCGCGCCGGTGGCGGAGTCGATTTCCGTCACGATGAACGGTCCCGACGCGCCGCGCGACGTGCCGAGCACCCATTCCAGCCACGCCGTCACGGACAGGCGGCGCGGCATGCCGGACAGATTGCGCAACGTCAGCCGGGAAATCTTCAGCGGGTCGGCGAGCGGCACGTATTGCAGCAAGTCGAGCGCGATGCCATTCGCTTCATGTTCGAAGCGGCTGTAACCGTGCCCGTGACGCGCGATGTAGGTCCCGCTGTCGCGGACCGGCAGCGCGGTGGCACCCCACACCTCGCCAGTCACTTCGTCACGCACGTAGATGGCTTCGCCGGCAGGGTCCTCGACCGGATCGTTCGACCACGGCGTGAGCTGGTTCTCGCGGCTGTTTTCGGCCCACGTGTAACCACTGCCCTCTGCCGCGACCTGAAAACCGAAGCCGGGATTGGCGATCACATTGATCCATGGTGCGGGCGTTGTCGCGCCCGCCGCGAGAACGCTCACGTATTCCCGACCGTCTTTATCGAAGCCGCCAAGACCGTTGAAAAACTCCAGTCGTGCAGTTAAAGCCAAAGGCGTGACGGGCGGGTGAACCGGCGCGGGCCACGGCGACGACACCGGCAGCTGCTGCCGTCGAAGTACCGACGGCTCGCTGTGCGACGGTGGCAACCGCGCGAGCTGGTCGGCGATGGAACCGCGACGCGCGATCAACGCGACACGCGCGACCGATTGCAGCAACGAGCGCGCCTCCACGCTCATCAAATCGGCGCGCAGCGTATAGACCGCCCCTTGCGCGAGTGCCTCGCCGAAACGCGGCCGCGACTGGCTGCTGCGCACGGCTGTTTCGATCGCGCCCTGCAATTCCTGGATATACGACGAAGCCCGTTCGTTGACGATCACAAGATCGACGCCCAGCCGCTTCATCCGCCAGTACTCGTGCGCCCTCAATAGCTGCCGCACCTGCGCGATATCTTCGACCTCGTCGATACGCAGCAACACGATCGGCAGGTCGCCGGAAATCGCGTTCGGCCACAGTCCCGACTGCACGCCGGCCCCTCGGATGATCATGTCCGACGGTGCCCTGAAACGCGCATCGGCGTAAATGAGCGGCGCGGCGAGGCGCTGAAAATCCGCCGCCTCTTCTGCCTCGATGTCGAGATGGCGCAACTGCACCTGAGCCTGCGTCCATGCGAGCGTTTTGGCGCGATCAAACGCGTTGCGGTCATGATGCTGGTCGACCAGATCGAGCAACAGCGCCCGGGACTCTGCCACCACCGTCCAGAACGTGACGCGCGCGACCTTGCCCGGCGGCACCAGCACGCGATACCTGAGCGCAAAGACCGGATCGAGCACGGTGCCGGTCGTGCTGGTCAGCGGCTGATCGTCGAGAATCGCCGCCGCCGTGCCTGCGTTGCGCCCACGCCCCAGAAAGCGCGCGCGATCCGACTCGTATTGCGGATCGGCGACGATCTCACCGTCGACCACCGCGAAATGCGCGGCCCACACCTGTTGTTCATCGTGCGAACGCGGACGGCGCGTTGCCACCAGCGCGCCGAACTCGGCGAGGTGCTCGGTCTGGACAAACATCCGCGAGAAGGCCGGATGCGCGTTGTCGGCGGCGGGCGTCGCCAGCACGATTTCGGCGTAGGAAGTCAGCTCGATCTCGCGCGCCCGGCGTCCGCTGTTCGCCAGCGACACGCGGCGCACTTCGCCGTCCGCTTCGCCGGAAACCAGCACGTCCATCGTGGTCGTCAGTGTGCCGTCGCGACGGATGAATTCCGCGTGGTCCTCGCCGAACACGACCTCTTCGTACTCGGCTTCGCTGCCCACCGGCTGGGCGCCTGCCGACCACACGTGGCCGCTGCGCGTATCGCGCAGGAAGATGAATGAGCCCCAGTCGTCGCGGGTCGCGTCTTCACGCCAGCGCGTCACGGCCATGTCACGCCAACGGCTGTAGCCCGCGCCGGTGGCCGTCAGCATCACGGCGTAACGGCCATTCGACAGCAGATGCGTAACCGGCGCGCCATCCGCCCCGGCCGGTGCGGCGATGCGCCGTACGGTCGGTGGTACGGCGCCGGCTTCGACTGCGGACGTGTTCACTTCCTCGGCACGCGGGTGCGCTACGGCGACATTGCGCGGCATGCGTTCCTGCAACAGCAGTTCGCTCGCCTGGATCATCGGTTCGCGATGGAAACGCGCGCGCATCTGCGCGTCGAGTAACGTGTTCGCGATCGAAACGATCGTCATGCCCTGGTGATGCGCCATGAAGTTGCGGACGATCGCGACATCCTCGTTATCCGGCAGCCGCGAGCGGGTGAAATCGAGTGCTTCGTAGAAACCGTAGCGACCCAGCGCGCCGAGTGCGGCGAGTTGCGCGTAGTTCTGTCGCGCGGCCTGTGGGTCGACCATCGCGGCCAGCCCCGTCGCATAAGGAGCAATCACGCGATTCTCCGCAAGACCGCGCTTGAGCCCCAGACCCGGCACACCGAAATTCGAGTACTGGTAGGTGAATTCAATGTCTCGGGCGTTATAGGCCGACTCCGAAATACCCCACGGAATGCCGAGTGACCTTCCATACGACGCCTGCCGCTCCACGACAAGACGGCTCGTCTGTTCGAGCAGGCTGCCGACCGGCGCGCGCATGACGAGCGAGGGCATCAGGTATTCGAACATCGAGCCCGACCACGAGATCAGCGCCGAGCCATTGCCGACCGGCGTCGCGGCGCGACCGAGACGGAACCAGTGGCGCGTCGTGACGTCGCCTTTCGCGATGGCAAACAGGCTCGCGAGCCGCGCTTCCGACGCCAGCAGATCATAGCAACTCGGGTCGAGGCTGTTGTCGGACTGTGAATAGCCGATCGAAAGCAGCTTGCGTTCCGGATCGAGCAGGAACGCGAAGTCCATCCCGAGCGCCATCGCGCGCGACGTGTCGGCGAGCGACTTCAAACGGTCCCGCAGAAGATCCGGCGCGTCGGCGAGTTGTTGGCGGTCGCGGCCATGCTCGACGACGCTCTTTCTCAACGCATCGATCCAGAACATCAGGTCGGCGGAACTGTCATCGCCGCTGGCCGGCACGATTTCGCGCGTTGCTTTCGCGGCTTTTTCCGTCAAACGGGCCAGCGATGGCAACAGGGCTTCGAGCGTCTGCGGACCCTGCAATTGCGCTTCGATCTCGTCGAAGGTCGCGGCAAGCTGCTTGCCACGCGCGCCGCTTGCGGCGGGCAGCGCGTCGACGGCTTCACGCGCGAGTTGCAGGTTATCCATCATCCCTGGCCGCGCAGCCGGCACGAGCGACGCATGCAGCCATTCTTCGCAGGCATTGGCGAGGACGATCAGATGCCCCGCCAGATTGCCGCTATCCACCGACGAAACATAAGCCGGCGCCAACGCCTTGAGATCCAGTGTCCCGTACCAGTTATAGAAATGTCCCTTGAAACGCGGAAGTTTCTGCATCGACGCGAACGCCGCTTCGAGGCGCTCGACGGTTTCCGTCGTGCCGGTCCAGCCGAAATCGCGTGCGGCAACGGCCGACAGAAGATAAAGACCGAGATTGGTCGGTGAGGTCCGATGCGCGACGACAGGCTTCGGGTCCTCCTGGAAATTGTCAGGCGGCAGCATGTTTTCTGCTGGCGTGACAAAGGTCTCGAAGAAGCGCCACGTGCGTCGCGCGATCAGGCGCAGGTCGCGCGCGTCCGGGTCCGACATTGCGAAGCGCCGCGCGACGCTCGGCGAGCGGCTCGCCCACAACGCGAGCGCCGGCGCGGCGAGCCATAACAATGCAAACGGCAACGCGAGCGGCCAATGCGACGGCGCGAACGCGATCGCGGCAACCGACAGCGCCAGCCCGAGCGCGGTGCCGCCTGCCATCTGCCGATAAAAACCTTGCAGGTCGAGGCGCGGACTGCCCATCGACTGCGCAGCCGTCGTCCATTCGAGCAGACGGCGGTGCGTCACGAAGAGCCGCGTCAGCGCCCGGACGATCGCATCGCCCATGCGCCACGCGTGGTCGGCAAGGAACGCCACCGACAGAAACGTTTGCAACGCGGCGAGCCGCACATCGGCGGCCAGCACGCCGACGTGATTGCGCAGACGGATGCCGGTGCGCCGCGGCAGGATCGCGAACAGCGTCGGCAGGAAGGCGGGAATCGCCAGCGCGCCTGACACCAGCAACACGCCCGCAATCCCCGCGCGGATCGGCATCAACCAGCACAGACCAAGCGCGGCGACCATCGACGGTGCGAGCAGGGAACGGCGCAAATTGTCGAGCATCTTGAAGCGGCCGATCGACGGCATCGCGTGCCGGTCCCGACCACGATGCCCGACGATCCATGGCAGCAACTGCCAGTCGCCACGTGTCCAGCGATGCTGCCGCTTGGCCGTCACGTCATAACGTGACGGCACTTCCTCGACCACTTCGACATCCGATGCCAGACCGGCGCGCGCAAAGATCCCTTCGAACAGATCGTGACTGAGCAGCGCATTTTCCGGCACGCGGCCATGCAAAGCCGCGTCGAACGCATCGACGTCGTAGATGCCTTTGCCGGTAAACGAACCTTCGCCGAACAGATCCTGATAGACGTCGGACACGGCCGCCGCATACGGGTCCATCCCGCCCGGGCCGGAGAAAACGCGCTGATACAGTGAGCCCTCCTGCCCGACGGGCAGCGAAGGTGTGACGCGCGGCTGGAGAATCGCGTATCCATCGACAACGCGTTGCTCGACGTCGCTGAATTTCGGCCGGTTCAACGGATGCGCCATCTTGCCGATCAACCGCAACGCCGCGTCTCGCGGCAAACGCGTATCGGCATCTAGCGTGATCACATAACGCACGCCGGATGGCACGTGCGG